>HF989423.1 GCA_000432175.1 Eubacterium sp. CAG:786 | reverse complement strand
ATAGCGGTGAACTTTCTGACGCCGGTCTGCGGGACGGTCATGGGGCTTTCAGTCACCGGCGCGATACACCCGGAGCTGAACATCTCAAAGCTTGCGGAGATGATAAAAAAGGTTTCCGTGTGGGGACTTTCGCTGCTGATGACGGTATTCATGAGCATTCTGTCGGCGCAGACTTTCGTGAACAACGCTGCGGACAGCGTGCTTATCCGCACGGCAAAATTCGCGGTGTCGAACGGGGTGCCTATAGTCGGAGGGACTATCTCGGACGCGGTGAACACGGTCAGCGCGAGCCTTTCGCTTCTGCACAGCGGCATCGGGACTTACGGCATCATCGCAGCGGCAGTGATCATACTTCCGTCGCTGATAACGGTGGTTCTTTATCGGCTGGCGCTTTCCGCTGCGGAAGCCATGGGCAGCGTTTTCGGCATAAAGGAGCTGTCGGAACTGTTCCGCGCTGCAGGCTGGGTGATGTCGATAATCATGGCAGTTATCGTGTGCTTTCTGCTGCTGAACACCATCTCCGCGGTGATAATGCTCGCGATAGGCAGCGGCACGGCATAAGACGGCAAGGAGGAAATATGCAGTTTCTTTCAGCGGTGTGCATGGCTGCGATAGCTTCCGCGCTGTTCAGAATGCTGGTGCCGGAGAACCGCTTTGCAAAACAGATCTCGCTGCTCATTGCAGGGCTGTTCATTCTTGCCGGGGTGAATGCATTCAGGAGCGCGGATATCAGCTTTGACAAGTCGCAGTACAGCTATGAGGCTGACGCAGATTACATCGGGTTTTCCGGCGACGTCAACAGGGAACTCCAGAAGAAAATATGCAGCGAAATGTCGGACAAGCTGTATACGCTGCTGAATTCTTCCGGAATATACCCGCAGGAAATACACATCATCGTTAATATTTCAGGATTGTACAGCATATCTATTACACAGGTGGAGCTTGTATTCAGTGAGGAACAGCGCTCGGCTGCAGCAGCGGCGGAGGAGCTGCTTTCACGGGAGCTTGACCCCGGAATAAAAGTGACGTCCGTGTTTAAGGGGTGATTTCATGGAACGGCTGACTGGACGGCTGAGCGGGTTTGTGATGAAGCTTGGCAAGGACGGCTGGCGCAGGGTAGTCATTATCGCGGGGATAGCCGCGATTGCGCTTTTGTTTCTGAGCACCATCACGCCGAAGAGCGAGCCGCAGCAGACCGCAGCGTATTCCACCGAGGACACCGCGAAGCTGGAGCGCGAGCTTGAAAAGCGCCTGACGGAAGTCATTTCCGAGATCGACGGCGTAAGTTCCCCCAAGGTGATGGTGACGCTGGACTGCACCAGCGAGCGGGTATTCGAGCAGGAAACGAAGTCGCGCAGCGGCACCGGGGAAAACAGCTCCGAGAGCAGTCTGGCGCTCTCAGGCAGCGGCAAGGAAGCGCTGGAAAAGAGCGTTGTCCTGCCGAAGGTGCGCGGTGTTGCGGTGGTCTGCGGGGGCGCTGACAATGTCCTTATCCGTGAGAAAGTGGTGAACACGGCAGCGCGGGTGCTGGATATCAAGGTATCACAGGTCTATGTGACAAGCTGACAGAAAGGAAATAATGCAATGAAAAGACTGAATGTTATCTTAGGCAAAAAGCAGCTGGTGGCTGCGGGGCTGACTGTGCTGCTGGGCACGGCGG
>HF989422.1 GCA_000432175.1 Eubacterium sp. CAG:786 | reverse complement strand
GCGACTTCTTTTGCGCAGGCAGGAGTAGGAATACAGCCGATGGGCACCACCCAGGGGGACTATTTTTACGGCGAGATTCCCTGTACCCGGGCTATGACCCCCGAAGAGATACGCGGCGAGTACGAAAAGGAAACCGGAAAAGTCATAATCGAAACGTTCAACGGAGTTGACCCGATGAGTATTCCGGCTGTGCTGGTAAAGAGCCACGGTCCGTTCACCTGGGGAAAGGACGCGCACGAAGCGGTGCATAATTCCGTAGTCCTGGAGGAAGTCGCGTTCATGAACTACCATGCGCTGACTATCGCCCCGACCGCCGGAAGAATGCAGCAGGAACTCCTCGACAAGCACTATCTGCGCAAGCACGGCGCGAATGCGTATTACGGGCAGGGCTGAATTCTACTATAAATAGAGATATCCACCGGGCGACCGGTGGATATTTTTAATGCAGTATTATCAGGAAACTTCTTCAAACAAGGTTTTTAGAGGTGACCAACTTTGAGATAGCCGCAAACGCCGTCTATGACAAGCTGTCTGTCTTTTCCGTTAAATCCGTGACCTGCTCCTTTAATTATGGTGAGATCAGAGTCCGGAAACGCTTCTTTTACCTTATGTGCGTATGAAATATCAACAACCTGATCGTTATCTCCATGCCATATCAACACGGGATTCGTAAACGAACTGATGTGTTTGTAAATATCATATCTGGGCACTCCGTCATAATAAGTTCTGGAAAGCGTCATTTCACCCATGAATCTGAAAGGTTCTGTCATAGCGGCAGGATCCATTGAAAGCCACTGGTCAACAATGCAGAATGCAGGGTAGACCAGAAACATTCCTGCTATCCTGTCCGGTATCTCAGCGCCAGTCAGCGCAGCAACGAAACCGCCCTGACTTTCACCGTAAAGATACAGCTTTGACACGTCTGCATTGTCCAGCCCGGAAATCATATCTATAACATTACGCAAATCGCCCTGTTCAGTTTCAACGCTCATATCCACGGATTTTCCGGAGCTTTGTGAACGGGTGCTGCCTCCGCAGTAATCAAAAGTGTACGCTAAAACTCCGCTGCGTGCGATCTCCTCCGCCATATCCTGCATATCAGCGCCTGTGCTGTTGTATCCGTGGCTCAGAATAACTGCCGGGTGCTTTGCAAGTCCGTTATCCGGGATATATAGTGTACCGAAAATATCCTTATCGTCATATGCGCAATGAAGTTCCTTCTGTATAAATTCGCAGGGGTAGTTCATTTCGCGTGATTTTCCTGAAATGTTGAGTTCGCTTTTCATGTATTGTTTTCCTCCAATAGCGTCTTTCTATAATGATATCATTATCGGATATAAAATTCAAGTGGGGAAAGCTATTTTTAGGGCAATATCTGCATTTTCTCAGGATATAAACAGGCAGGCGCATTTTAAAAATGCACCTGCTCGTTTGCAATTATCGTTTCAGATGTTTTACGATCTCATCTGCGATATCCGCGCGGCACTCGTCAACTATTCCGAAATCCTTTTCCTTGTAGTTCCACGCAGCACGGCCGAAACCGAATTTGTCGAATACGGCGTGGATATCATCGTACCAGCGGAGCAGGTCAGCGCCGCCCACCTTGTCGATAACACCATATTCCCCGCAGTAAACTGGGACGTTCATTTTCTTGCCGACATCAGCGGCGACCTGCATTTCCGCTTCCATGAAACGGCGGTCTACGATATCTATGGGGTAATTCTCGTAAGCCTGCGCGAGGTCCGGACCGATGAATTTAAGGGATTTTTCATAATATTCCTTTGTTGGACCGGGATAGCTTATCTCACACTCGTCCGTCATTTTATCTATCCAGTGCGCTTTCTGATGCGTGAACACCAGCGGATTGTAGTAGTGGAAATTGAACACGATATGCTCGTCGCACGGCTTGTCAAGCAGCGTCAGACCGAAAATGCCGTTCTGATAAATGCCGCCGATGAGCACGAAATTATCCGGAGCGCACCTGCGAATTTCGGTTATCGTGCGCGCTGCGATGCGATTCCATATCTCCGCGAAACGGCGCTCGGTTATCTCGTTGAGGAGTTCAAAAGCAACGTCGTTACGATTGCCGAAGCGCTTTGCAATGCGGCTCCAGAGGTTCACGAAAATATCCTGATAATGCTGATTATCAAAGAACCCGGATTCCTGCTCGCCCTTGTCGAACGAAAAACCCATCGTCTTGTGCAGGTCGAGAATTATATTAAGCCCGTGCGCCCTGCACCAGTCCGCACAGCGCTCCAGAAGCTTCAGACCGCTTTCCAGCACGTCGCCGTTTTCATCAAGAATTATGTTGTAGTCAAACGGCAGGCGCACATGGTCGCAGCCCCACAAAGCTATCCGCGCGATATCTGCTTCAGTGATGAAGCTCTCGATATGTTCCTTTTCGTAGCCGCACTGTGAGAGCCAGCCGCCGAGGTCAACGCCGTTCCTGTATCCCTTGAATTCGTTCATTTTCAGCCCTCCTCTGCCGCAGTGAAGTCAACGGACTTATATTCTGCGGTAATCGGAACTGTGCCGTCAAACGCGTTCAGCCAGCCGTCAACGCCTGTTCCCGGCCATACGTTCGTCATTATCTTGCCGGGGGTGGAGGGAATATTCTCTGTCGCCGTGTAGACCGCTTCGCCGTCAACGTACCATGTGATGCTGTCCGCCTGCCAGTCGAAACCGTAGGTGTGGAACTCCTCGGAAGCGTCAAAGCCGAGGTCGTACAGGAATTCGTGATTTCCCTTGCCGTCGGTGAAGTAGTTGAACTGCACCTTTGTGGTGTCCTTGCCGAGAAATTCAATGTCTATCTCGTCCCACGGGTTGTTGTCGGAGGGTCCCGTGTAGGTGAAGAACGAGCTTACCACGCCGTCGTTCTTTATCGGCTTCATAACGACTTCGTACATACCGTAGCCGTAGAAATCCCGGGAGCGGAACTCCGCGCCGGAATAGGGCGGCTTATCCAGCAGATCCTTATCAATAGTGAGCTTCATTGAGCCGTCGGAAATACTGCCGTTGTCCTTGCGCCATGTGCAGTTGAACATCGAGCCGTTCGACCAGCCGTCCGAAAACTCGAATTTTTCGCTTACATCGTCGTAGGTTCCGGTGAGGTCTGCGAGAACGCTGCTTTCAGCCGGGGCTTCTGCGGTTTCAACTTCGGAGGTTGCTGCTTCTGCGGTCTGCTGACTTTCTGACTGAGAAGATGACTGGATATCCGATGATGTACCGTTATTCGCGGAACAGCCGCAGAGTGCGATAGTCCCTGCGATGAGCATAATGCTGATAATGTGTTTTTTCATAATATATCACGTTCCTTTCTGGGGTCTGGGAGTTCTGCCTTGTATCTTGATTTTAGCATAAAATCCCGCGCGATTATATTACGATACGCATAAAAATATCACGTTTTTAGTTTTATTTTATTTCCACGCCGGCTTTCATTCCGGAGGACGAATGATAGTACTTTTCGCGGTACTGCTTCGGCGTGAGCCCGGTTTCCTCGCGGAATTTCTGGATAAAATGGCTGTGGGAGCTGAACGCGAGGAAGTTCCCGACGTCCACGGCTTCATACCGGGAATATTTCAGCATCTGGCAGGCGGCGTCTATCTTTTTCTTCAAAATGTACCGGTTGAGCGTAAGCCCGGTTTCCGTACGGAACAGTTTTGAAAGGTACTGCACCGAAAGCCCGAGTTCCTCCGCAATATCGTTCACCATCAGCTTTTCGTGCAGGTGGTCGTAGACGTACTCCATGCATTTCGTGACCTGATAGCAGTAGCTGCTGCCGTTTTTCAGCCTGGCCATTCGCTCGGTGAAATCCGTGATAAGCTCGGAGTGTATCGCGTTTATCTCCTCTGCGGAAGCCGCAAGGTCTGCTTTTCTTATATAGAGGTCGCTTAGATTGTAGGCGGTTTCGCGCTCCATTCCTCCCTCAACGCAGAAACGCGTGATG
>HF989421.1:15990-22995 GCA_000432175.1 Eubacterium sp. CAG:786 | reverse complement strand
GGACGCGGTGTTTTCAGCGGTGTTCCAGGAGGACAGGCTGTGCGAAAACCTGACCGCAGCCGCTAATATCCGTCTGGTGACAGGGAACAAGCGCGTTGCAGCTGAAATAACGCAGGCGCTGGAAGCCGTGGGGCTCCCCGGCTGCGCCGATAAACCGGTGCGGGAGCTTTCCGGGGGGATGAAGCGCCGCGTGGCGCTGGTGCGGGAGCGCCGCGTGGCGATGGTGCGGGCGCTGCTGGCAGAGTATTCCGTTATAGTGCTGGACGAGCCGTTCAAGGGGCTTGACGAAAGCACCCGCGCAACTGTCGCAGAGTACTGCAGAAAAATGCTTGCAGGAAAGACCGCGATAGTCGTAACGCATGATCGTTCCGACTGCGAAGCGCTTTCAGCAGCTGATGTGGTGGAATTATAAAAAGTAACTTCTAAAAAAAAGAGGCTGCAAGGTGAATGCAGCCTCATTTGTTTCAGTCCTTAGGCACCGCGATATTCAGCGCCCCGGGTACTACTGCGATGTCGGCGGTGGTGTATTCTCCACCGTCTTCTCCGTCCAGAGTCCAGCGGAACGGCTTTTCGCAGGAAACCGAAAGGCTGGAGGCCTTGAAAGAAACTATCATGTCCGTGTCGCAGTCGTGGGACATCACGAAGCGGTTTATTGCGTCAAGGTCCGCGAGGTTATGCGGCATTTTCACGAACAGGCAGTCGAGCTTGCCGTCGGTGAGGGAAGCGCCGTCCGGTACGAGGTTCTTCATTCCACCGACGGAATGCGTGTTGCCGACCATGCAGTAGATGAAGTCGTCCTCTATCGTGCCGTTTTCCCAGGTTATCTTTACTTTGCCGGAGTTTTCCTTGAGGTATTTTGGTTCAAAGGAACGCAGCCCGGTGAGAAAATACGCTAACGAACCAAGACGGTTCTTGGTTTTCTGGCTGGTGACGTAGCTTACGTCCGTGAACCAGCCGAATGCGGAAATATACGCAAAATATCCACCGTTGAAGCGCCCGAGATCCACCGGCAGGTAGTTTTCCTGCATTATCACTTCAGCGGCTTTCTGCATGTCTTTGGGGATATTCAGCGAGGAGGCAAAGTCGTTGACCGTGCCCGAGGGAATGTACCCGCAGGGGCATGTGACCTTACCGGCTGACATTCCGTAGGCGAGTTCGTGCAGCATTCCGTCGCCGCCGGAACTCACGACCATGTCAAATTCCTTTCCGCGGCGCGATATGTATTCGATGGCGTCTCCGGAACAGCTTGTGGGGTGCACCAGCACGTCGTACCCTCCCGCAGTGAATGTCGAAAGTATATCCGAAAGCGCCTGCTTCACTGCGCCCTTTCCGGAATTGGGATTATAGGTGAACAGCATTTTTTTCATATCCCTGCCGCCTTTCTGTTATAAATATATACAGATTATAACATTTTTAATCAGCCGTGTCAAGTATATGAGCGCCGCTTTTCTGAGAATTATGCATGAGTAAGCCAGAGTGAACAAAATAATTTTAGGTTAGCGCTTTCTAACCTATTGCAAAATGCCGAGAAATGTTGTATAATACAGTTGTATGTCCGGGCAAACTTCTCCGGACAAAATGTTGAAAGGAGTTCAAACAACAATGACTTATTCTCATGAAGTTGAAAACATGTGTCCCGTGGCACAGGGCGTTGCACACGGCGCTGCGCCTATCCCCGAAGAAGCTAAGTGGGTAAAGGCTAAGGAGATCGCTGACATCAACGGTTTCACACACGGTATCGGCTGGTGCGCACCCCAGCAGGGTACCTGCAAGCTGTCCCTTAACGTAAAGGGCGGCGTTATCCAGGAGGCTCTCGTTGAGACTATCGGCTGCTCCGGTATGACACACTCCGCTGCTATGGCTGCTGAGATCCTGCCCGGCAGAACCATTCTTGAGGCTCTCAACACCGACCTCGTTTGCGACGCTATCAACACAGCAATGAGAGAGCTGTTCCTCCAGATCGTATACGGCAGAAGCCAGTCCGCTTTCTCCGAGGACGGTCTTGCTATCGGCGCAGGTCTTGAGGACCTGGGCAAGGGTCTGCGTTCCCAGATCGGTACTATGTACGGTACTCTGGCTAAGGGCCCCCGCTACCTCGAAATGACAGACGGCTATGTTACTGAGCTGGCTCTGAACGAAGATGATGAGATCATCGGCTACAAGTTCGTAAACTTCGGCAAGATGATGGAATTCATCAAGAACGGCGATGACGCTAACACAGCATTTGAGAAGGCTCATGGTCAGTACGGCCGTGTCGCTGACGCTGTTAAGTTCATCGACCCGAGAAAGCAGTAATAGGAGGTAGAAAACAATGGCTTTATTTGAATCCTACGACAGACGCGAACCCCAGATCCTCGCTGTTCTGAAGAATTACGGCATTAATTCCATTGAGGAATGTGCTGATATCTGCAAGGCTAAGGGTCTCGATATCTATCATGAAGTTGAAAAGATCCAGCCCATCTGCTTCGAGAATGCTAAGTGGGCTTACACTGTAGGCTGCGCTATCGCTATCAAGAAGAACTGCACAAGAGCTGCTGACGCTGCTGCTGCTATCGGCGAGGGTCTGCAGGCATTCTGCATTCCTGGTTCTGTTGCCGATCAGCGTAAGGTTGGTCTCGGCCACGGTAACCTCGGCAAGATGCTGCTCGAGGAAGAGACAAAGTGCTTCTGCTTCCTGGCAGGTCACGAGTCCTTTGCAGCTGCAGAGGGCGCTATCGGTATCGCAGAGAAGGCTAACAAGGTTCGTAAGGAACCTCTCCGCGTTATCCTGAACGGCCTTGGCAAGGATGCTGCACAGATCATTTCCAGAATCAACGGCTTTACATACGTTGAGACTGAGATGGATTACTATACAGGCGAGGTTAAGGAAGTGTTCCGCAAGGCATATTCCACCGGTCTGCGCGCAAAGGTTAACTGCTACGGCGCAAACGACGTAACAGAGGGCGTAGCTATCATGTGGAAGGAAGGCGTTGACGTTTCCATCACTGGTAACTCCACCAACCCGACCAGATTCCAGCACCCCGTTGCAGGTACCTACAAGAAGGAGTGCGTAGAGAAGGGTAAGAAGTACTTCTCCGTTGCTTCCGGCGGTGGTACAGGCCGTACACTTCACCCTGATAACATGGCAGCTGGTCCTGCTTCCTACGGTATGACCGATACAATGGGACGTATGCACTCCGACGCGCAGTTCGCTGGTTCTTCCTCTGTTCCTGCACACGTTGAGATGATGGGTCTTATCGGTATTTTGATAAAACCTAAGTTGTCCTCCTTGTCCTCTTCTTGTCCTCCATATACTCAAATTGCCCTCTATCCACTCACTTCCGCTAACTCTCCTTCCGCATTATAAAGCCATTCACGAGCATTGATGCTCCTTATCAACGTTCGGGCAACAACCCCATGGTTGGCGCTACCGTTGCTTGCGCAGTACTCGTTGAAGAGGCTCTCAAGGCTTGATCTACTGCGGTTTCGCAAGATAAATAAAATTTCCGGCGTTGGTTATCCAGCGCCGGATTTTTATTAAATATGCGAGTTGCTTATTTCTGCTGCATTCTCTGTTTCCTGCGGAGAAGCTGAGGTGTGTCTTCTCCTAATGCGCCCTTGTCGAAAAACATTATGGGAAGTGAATTGAGCATTAATTCTCCAAAATAATTCTCATATAGATTTGACTGGTTCATTTTATCCAAAGTTTCCATGCGTTTTGTATCGGGGTCAGCTTCCAGCTCGTTGTATCTTTGGTTAGCTTTCCAAGCCTGATCAATGAGTGCCTGCGCGGTGTCATCGTTCCAGTCTTCATCTCTCAGCAGGCGCGATTCGTCCATGGTGCTGATCGCCTTCTTGACATTGTTGAGTCTTGTGATGACTGCGGATATTTCCTGTTCGGTCAGCAAGTCTTTGAGAGCGTATTTTATCATTTCCGGATCCACGGCATTTATCCTTTCAGCGAATGCCCTGTCCAGGAAAGGCAGTTCCATTTCGCCTGTTTCGATATTGTATGCGTTTCTGTTGTTTCCCATTCCGCTGAGAAAAGCTCCGCTTTCATTCAGTCCAAACGCGCCGTCATTATCTATTCCCTGCAGCTCTGAGAGCTCGCCCTGTTCATTTTTTGAGACAAGGAAATTTCCGCCGTGTCTGTCTATCTGTCCACAAATATTGTCAAATACCTGCAGACTGCAAAGATCTCTCTGAAAGCTTCCGGTGGAGTTGAGCAGAACATCAGGCCGTTCTTTTGTGCTTGAAAAAATGAGTGTTTTTTTGCCTTTTTTTTCTTCGGCGGTTAAGTCATTTCCTGACATCTGCCCCCTTGCCTGTTCCATCAGATTTCCTCGTATGGTTGCACCGGTGGCTTCGTCGTATATTTCGGCTGTTTCTGATTTTGCAACGAGGTTGCCAACTCCAAGCAATGCTGCCATACGGCTTGTAGCGACGTTTCGTCTTGTCATGTTGACCTTTTCGCTGCCTTCGCCTATTTTCAGGCGCTCCATAACAGTATCGGTCGTAATATGTGCCGACGGTACCCTGTCGTTTATAAAATGTATGGCGATCACGCCATCCGGAGACAGTCCTCTTAATCTTGACTCTATTGCTTGGTCTTTATCGCCGTTTTCTCCCTGAGCTAAAGGTCTGTTAGCCCATCGACGTATAATCATTTTATCTTGATCAGTCAGTTTCGGGAATCGTTGGAGCATGTTTTCTACGATCTTCGCGGAATCATTATCCTTCGACATATCGAATTCATCTTCAGGCTTGAAGTAATGCGTGTCTGATATCTGTATCGGCGTACCGTCCGCGCCCTTTACGGAAGCGTTTCCCGCTGTAATTCTGTACACCTCGGACGCCTGACCTCCGGTTGCCTTGCCGATTTCCGAAAAGTTACTTACGGTCAGGTGAATAGTGCGGCTCTGATTAAGCAGCTGGTTCCAGTCCTTCTGGCGCTGCTCTTCGGGTGAAAGCGCGCAGAAATCCGTCCTTACCGCGCCCAGTGCGAGCAGGTCTGCGCTGGCTTTTTCCTGGATATGCAGCACGATATTCTTGCGCGCGATACCGGCTTCAGTCCTGGGTGAGCGTGCGGTATACGCATTGCAGGCGCTTATAAGTTCGCGGTATTTGCCGTCCATTTCACTAAGCATTTTATGGTTTTCGGTAGGATTATCGGTGAAATGCACGCTCATCGCGTTGTTGATAGCTTTAAGGCTGTTGACAACTTTATTATATAAGCTGGAATTCCAGACAGGTACGCCGCCTTTCTGGCTGCGACGAAGATCCGTGTAGAGATCTTTGAGGCTGTCACGCGCCATTGCAGGGGATTGCTGCATGTTTGCCATAGCTCTTGCATTTTCGGCCTGCGGCGCCATCATCTGACCGGCATTCTGGTTGCCCATGCTTGACGCAAGCGCTATCATTTCCGGCTGATCAGCTGTCTGGGCCTGCGGTGCGGGACCGCTGTCCTGTTTCTTTTTGCTGCTTCTGAAAAAATCAAAAAAACCCATCTTAAATTCTCCAATACTCAATTTTTGGTGGATATAAAGTCGATATATCTGAATTATATCATATTTTCCTAAAAAATGCAATATCGAAATTGACTGTAAATAAAAGTGCTATAAAAAAGTGCTATAAAAATCCGGCAATGGAGGTCATCGCCGGATATTGATTTTAAAGTCCTTGTTCTTTTAATTTATGCACCATCTGCACATAGAATTCCCGCACATCGAACCCTGGGATATCCTCGCGGTTGAGGTCTATCACGTCCGCATGGGTGATACCGCGCTTGCCGGTGGGGTGAAGCACTGTGAAATTCTCGCCCCATGGCGCGGAAGTCAGAGCGACCAGGCCGTCGTTGTCGCCGTCGTACTTCTTGACGATAGGGTAGGAGAAGTTCAGCGGAAAGCGCCCGGACCTCGAACAACGCGCGTGTGAGCCAACGCTCTGATACAGCACACCCGGCATGTCGGGCGCGATTTTGTTGATTTGCTCACAGCGTGTGTTTGTCAGGTCCGTGACTGCCGCAAGGAAATCCGGCTCGTTATCGCCAAGCCGCATGAATGCGGAATTATACACCTTTTCGATGGTGCGGACAAATCGCTCCGGCGCGGTATTGAGCAGGTATTCCGCGAAAAGGCAGCCGTGGTGCGGGGTGTTTATCGTCGTGAGAGAAGCAACATACTTGTCGCAGCCCAGCTGGGAAATCGCGTAGCGCGCGTCAAGACCGCCCTTGGAATGCGCGATTATGTTGACTTTTTCGCAGCCGGTGCGCTTTACGAGTGACTTTATCCTTTCCGCAAGCTGAGCAGCGCTGTTTTCAACGGAAGCCGCAGACTCCTGCTCGCCGTAGAATATTTCGGCGCCGTTAGCTTCCAGCTCCGCGGGAATGCGCCCCCAGTAATTCAGCAGACGGCTGTCGCGGAAGAACACCCCGTGTACGAACATCAGCGGGTATTTCGTTCGGCAGAGTTGGTCGTCGCGGCGTTCCTTGTTGATAAGCGCCTTCTGGCATTCTATTTCGCATTCGTGACGTACCTTGCGGTAGATGAGCGCCAGAACAACCAGGTTTGCGGGAGTCACCATTCCGAGGGCGATGCCCCATGCGCGGTACTTTACGCCAAGCTGCACTGAGGTACAATACACCCGGATTATGCCGTTCCAGAACACGATAAGTTCCGCGAGAAACAGCACAACCCCGTATTCTATCGAAGGCGCGGGGGGAATTCTGCCGGTGAGCGCAGCCCACAGTACCACAATATCGATAACAAGACAGACGACGCCTGTTATAAAGAATGCATGTATCTGGCCGGCGCCGTCGCCAAGCACTCTCAGCCGCAGCGTGGGGTAGCTTTTGAGCGACGGATAGAAGCTGAATATCACCAGATATATCAGGAACAGCGTGTAAACAATGATATGCACAGGTACAGGCGCGTTTTCCAGCCACATCAGCAGGGGGCTGGATATTCCCGCGATTATCAGCAGGTAATTTACCAGCATGACGACTGCGTCGGTGCCGGCGCCAAGGCT
>HF989421.1:0-15839 GCA_000432175.1 Eubacterium sp. CAG:786 | reverse complement strand
GACTTTCCGCTTTCTGTGCGGAATATTTTTCGGTACGCCGAGATGACAGCGCTCATGGAAGCGCCGTCCTCAAAGAGATTCACCACGAAATCAGCTTCAATAAGTATCTGCAGGTCCCTGCCCTCAATGACGTCGTAGGTGTGGTGGTGCGCAATCATATAGCATATGCGTTCGATGTCCTGCGGTGTGAATTCAAGCTCCGCGAGTATCTTTTCCGCTTCCGGGGGACCCAGGCGCTCCTGCAGTTTTCCTCCGCATTCACCGTACTGCGCTTCTGCTGGCTTTATGCCGATATCGTGGACCAGCGCGGCGCATTCGAGCACAAAAAGTTCGTGTTCCGGCAGGTTTTCTCGCAGACCGATGTAACGCGAAAACGCATGAACTTTTACAAAATGCTGAATTCGCTTCGGGTCGCCCTGAAAGTACTGTATCATCTTTTCCGTAAGCTTCTGTACCATTTTATTACCTCGTTATAATTTCATTTCATAGCCGTATTCCGTCAGTTTTCCGGGAATTCCGTCAACATGCTCGATATGAGCGCCAGCCGCTTTTATACAGCCACAGCGTATGTAGAATTTTTCTGCAGGCACATTGCTGTCTACCACAAGCATCCTGAGGTATCCAAACCCTGCTTTTCTGGCAACATCGCCTGCGTATTCGAGGCACTTTTCACCAAGATGGCGATGCTGATAATTCGGATCGACGCCCAGGCGCATTATCACTGCTGCGGTAGCTTCCGGCTGCTGCCAGGTAACGCCGTCGGTTTCAGTACACCTGTCAATTGCGAATGCAGCTGCGATATTGTCGCCGTCGCACACGACCCAGAGCCGTTTGAGTTCAATATCTCCCGGGAGTGTGTTCCACGGATAATCTTCGTTCCAGAGAAATATGCCTGCTGTTTGCATTCCCTTATAAATACGCGTGTAGACTTCTTTCAGCTGAGGCAGGTCAGATCGAATGGCAATTCTAAGTTCCATGAACGCCCTCCTGATGATGTGCTTTTCTTAATTGCTATTGTACCACAGTTTTTTGAATAATTCAACATAAAATGTTAAAAATACAGCAGAAAGAAGGTGCATAGCATGGAAAAAAGCGTTCACACGTCATTGCCGCCGGAACTGCCGATAGACAAGTCGCTTGCGGTGAATATCGAGCGCCTGAAAGCGTTCACCGGAGGCTCCAGCGACGTGATAATCAAGGACGGAATGCTGTGCGGCAGAAGTATCGCGGTGATAACCTGCGAGGGAATGTCTGACACCGATACGCTGGCGCAGCTGATATACAGCAAGCTGAATAACGTCGATAACAAGGAACAGCTCCCACCGGAAGAGGTGATGTCCCGGCTGTTTGAAAGATACCTCATCGCCGCAGAACAGCTTGAAATAGCCAATCTCGGCGACCTGACGCTAAAAATGCAGAGCGGCTTTGCGATAATACTGGTGGACGGCTGCGCACGCGGCATAGCGATAGGGATTCAGGGCTACGCAGCGCGGGGCGTGGACGAGCCTTCAAGCCAGCTAAACGTCAGGGGCAGCCGCGAGGGATTCGTAGAAGTAATACGCAAGAATATGGCGCTGATACGGCGCCGTATAAAGTCCCCGACGCTGGTGTTCGAAATGCAGGTCATTGGTGAACGCAGCAACACGGATATCTGTCTGTGCTACCTGAGCGATAAGGTTTCTCCGGCGCTGCTGGAGGACGTAAAGCGCCGCGTCAGGGAAATAAAACTCAACACGATACTTGAAAGCGGATATATCCAGCCGTTTTTTGAGGGAAGCGGAGGGTGGTCCTTTTCTGAGTGCGGCACCTGCGAGCGTCCGGACAGCTTTGCAGCGAAGCTTTACGAGGGCAGGGTGGGCATTCTCGTTGACGGGACCCCGTTCGCGCTGACTGTTCCGTATCTTTTCATTGAGAACTTCCAGACGATGGACGACTACACCCAGAAGCCGTTTTACGCGCTATTTATTCGAATTCTGCGGCTGTCCGCATATTTCATAACGCTGTTCCTGCCGGGGGCTTATGTTGCGGTGGCAGCGTACTCGCCGGAAATGCTGCCGTCGGCGCTGATACTGAATTTAGCGGCGGCTGAGCAGACTGCGCCGTATTCCCTTATGGCAGAATGCCTGCTGATACACTTCCTGTACGAGATCCTTCGGGAAGCAGGAATACGCCTGCCGCGCCCGATAGGTCATGCGATAGGCGTGGTCGGGGGAATAGTCATCGGCGACATAACGGTGAATGCCGGGCTTGTGGGCGCGCCAATGGTGCTTATCGTGGCACTGAGCGGACTTTGCAGCTTCGTCGTCCCGGCGCTTTATGAGCGCACCGTGCTGCTGAGGTTCATCTATATTCTCGCAGGGGGAATATTCGGATTATACGGGCTTCTGCTGGCTGCGGGAGTTATTATAATAAAGATGTGCTCGCTGAATACCTATGGAGTTCCGTATATGGCGCCGATATCGCCGTTCAATCCGCGCAGCAGCCGCGATATGCTGGTAAGAGCCGGCTGGAGGCGCCTGCAGAAAGGCGACGTCACATTACAGGGGCTTAACGGCAGCCACATGAGCAAGGAGTGACCATGCAGGAAAATTCACATAAGATAAGCGCGGCGCAGCTGTTCTGCATTCTGCTGCTGATGAGAATATCTGCGGAGTTTGTTTACCCTACGAGCGGCGGCTTCGGGGGAACGGGACTTGCAGCTGCGCTCACCGCGGAAGTGATACGTTTCGTGGTCGCGCTGCCGGTGCTCATATATTCATTCAAGGGGCGCGCCTTTTATTACGCGATATGGCGCAGGAACCGCTTCTGGGGGTGGGCTTCTGCGACAGGCGCTGCTGCGCTGCTGGGTGGATTTACTGCGCGCACCGTGATTTATTCCGCTGATTTTGCGCAGAGAATATTGCTGACGAATACGCCAAAAATTCTGCTCGCGCTTCTGCTGGTGGGATTTGCGGTGTACGCGGCAGTCAGGGGCGCGGAGGCTATTGCGCGTGCGGGAACGCTGTTCCTGGCTGCTGCGGCTGTGATAACTCTGCTCGTGATACTTGCGGATATACCTTATATGCAGTTCGACAGGGAACTGCCGGATTGGACCACAGGGCTGTTCATCACCGACCTCATTGAGCGCCTGACCCGCAGCGGTGAGTACCTGGTGTTTGCGGCATTACTGCCATACGTCAGGAAAAGCGGGAATGCGAAATCCGGCACGCGCTCCGGGGCTGCAGGGCTCTGGTATGCGCTCGGGGGTGTGCTTTCCGCGGTGCTGCTGTGCGTGTTCTTCGGCGCGGTGCTGGGGGAATATCAGAGCATGACGGAATACCCGCTGGCTGCTGCGGCTTCTTTGTCGGACATAGTTCTGTTCAAGCGGCTAGACGGTATCGCAAGCGCGGTGTGGCTGCTTGCAGCGGCATTCCGGTGCGGGGTAATGCTGTTTTCGCTGGTGTCGATACTCGGAGAATGCCGCAGGAAGGAGGAAAGCGCATGAAACGTATGATAATTCCGGTCGTGCTGGCAGGAATGATGCTGCTTTCCGGCTGCGAAGCCACCGAGCTTGGCAGCCGCGCGATAATTCAGGCAGCCGCGGTGGATTTCGACGGGCATGAATATGTCGTGAGCGCGCTTCTGTTCAGCTCCGGAGGGGGCAGCGGGGGAGAGATAGACCCGTCAAATGAGAACGTAATAAAAGTGACCGGCAGGGGAGATACCTTTGCGGCTGCGGTGGACGATATTTCCATGACGGACGGCAAGGAAATATACATGAGTGAAAACCGACTGCTCATTCTCGGCAGCGGATTTGTCGAAGCCGACGTTACCCCCGTGCTTGAAACTGCCGCCCGGGACATGCGCTGCAGCCTGAACATGCTTGTCTGCTGCGCCGACGACCCTGAACTCCTGACGGATATGCACTTCACCGAGGGGATTACCGCTGCGCAGAAGCCGGTGGACATGATAGAAAACGCGTATCGCTCCGGGGTTTCCCCGAAAGCTGACCTGCTCACCCTGCTGAATAATACTGCGGCTGGCAGAAAGTCCTTGATACCGGCATTTTCACCGGAACAGAACGGCTTTGGCATGACTTCTGACGAGGACGGAATGACTGCTGTGCTGAGCGGCTCAAGGGTGCTTTCAGGTGGGAAGCTTTCCGGCAGGCTGGACAGCCGTGCGACTGCGGGCGCTATGCTGCTCTGCGGCAATTCCGACCGGGCGCTGCTGACTTTCAGTCACGGCGGCAGGGAACACAGCTGCGAGGCGTACTGCGTCAAAGTTGAACGGCTGGATTCAGGCGAGGTGAAGATATCTGCAATGCTGCGCCGCAGGAACGGCGAATCCCTGCCGGAGGAACTCAAAGACGCCGCAATGCTTGAACTTGACGACATAATAAATGCAGCGCTGGCTGCAGAATGAATTCCGTGCGGGTGACTTTATCGTTATCCGCACGCTGTATTTGTGATAACAGAGCCGTTTCCAGTATATGTATAGTAAACTTGCACAAAAGAATTATGAAAAACTCGTGCAAGTTTGGATAGTTTTTTTCTGAAAACACTTGACTTTTGGGCGAAAACATGTTAAATTATATTTAGCACTCAGAGAGATAGAGTGCTAAAACCTGAGGAAGGTGGTCAGATTGGATACCAGATCAATGAAAATACTCGCAGCGATAGTTGACGAGTATATCAGAACAGGCGAGCCGGTGGGTTCAAAGGCGCTTGCCGAAAAACCGGACATCTCGGTTTCCTCTGCCACGATCAGAAATACGATGGCAGCTCTTGAGCAGGAGGGTTATCTCGATCACCCGCATACCTCCGCAGGAAGAGTTCCCACATATAAGGGTTACAGGTTCTACATCGACAATCTGATGGATCCGACGCCGCTTGAGCAGAAGGATATGGATCAGATCGACGGACTGCTTGAAAAGGCGGTCCGGGACAGCAGCTCCTCCCCGGAGGAAGCGATAGTCGAGAGCGCTTCCGCAGCGCTTGCCGAGATCACGAAATGCGCGACATATTCAACAAACCATGTTTCGCAGTTCTCAGTGATCACAAAGGTGGACGTTATCCCGACCGGGCGCCGCATGTACGTCCTGCTGATGATAACGAGCACCGGCGCGATAAAGAACCGTGTGTGCCGTATGCAGTTCGACCTGACGAACGAGCAGGTGGAGTTCTTCACGAACTTCGTCAGCAAGAATCTCCAGGGCGTTAACCTCGCGGAAATGACCGATGACTACATGAACAAGCTGACCGAGGCTCTCGGCGCTTACATGGTCACGCTCTCACCGCTGCTTGACGCGGTGTGCGAGCTTTCAAACGACCTCATGCAGGGCAACGTTGACGTGCAGGGTCAGAGCAATCTGATCGAATGTCAGGAGTTCCCGGTGGTGGACGTGATGAAGTTCCTGGAGAACAAGAACGAGCTTTCAGCGCTGCTGGACAGCACGTTCTCGGGAATAAACATCAAGTTCGCAGGAGAGGACAGCGGTACGTTCGCGATAAGCAATTCAAGCTTCGTGAGCGGCACATATTATAAGGACGGCAAGCCTGCAGGCACATTGGGAGTCATTGGCCCGATGCGGCTGGACTACCGCAGGATAATCCCTTATATCGAATATTTCAGCAACAAGATCACCAGGCTGCTTTCTGAAGACTCGGATAAGCCGCCTCAGATAGAAAGCGAGGTCAAGGACAATGGAGAACAGCGATAGCAAGGATCTGGAGCAGACCGCCCAGACTGAAGAAGCAGCTGCGGAAACCGCAGAGGCTCAGGTAGTCGAAGAGCAGCCGGACGCAGATGAAAAGCTTGCCGCAGAACTGGCACAGGTAAAGGATCAGCTTCTCCGGACAATGGCTGAATACGACAACCACAGAAAGCGCACCGCAAAGGAAAAGCTGGAGCTTCGCGCGGATATCATTTCCAACGTAGTTTCGGACTTCCTGCCGGTGATGGATAATCTCGAGAGAGCGATCCAGGCTGAATGCTCTGATGAAAAATACAAGCAGGGCGTTCAGATGATCTACGACAGCTTCATGGCAACGCTCACGAAGCTTGGAGTAACCGAGATAGAAAGCGACGGCGCGGAGTTCAACCCCCAGCTGCATCAGGCAGTACAGAGAGTTGACGACGAGAACGTCGAAAGCGGCAAGGTCGCAAAGACATTCGCAAAGGGCTACAAAATAAACGATAAGGTAATTCGTTTCGCAATGGTAGCCGTTGCAAACTGATCACAGTAAATCAAGATATTTTCATAGCATGACATCATGCGAACAGAAGAATGGAGGAAATCATTATGGGAAAGATCATTGGTATTGACTTAGGTACTACAAATTCCTGCGTATCCGTTATCGAAGGCGGCGAGCCGGTAGTTATCACCAACTCCGAAGGCTCCAGAACAACACCTTCCGTTGTTGCTTTCACAAAGGACGGCGAGCGTCTGGTAGGTCAGCTGGCAAAGAACCAGGCTGTTACAAACCCTGAAAAGACCGTTATCTCCATCAAGCGCCACATGGGCAGCGATTACAAGGTTGATATCGACGGTAAGAAGTACACTCCTCAGGAGATCTCCGCTATGATACTGCAGAAGCTGAAGGCTGACGCAGAAGCATATCTCGGCGAGAAGGTTTCCGACGCTGTTATCACAGTGCCGGCATACTTCACCGACAGCCAGCGTCAGGCTACCAAGGACGCAGGTCAGATCGCAGGTCTTAAGGTACACAGAATAATCAACGAGCCGACAGCAGCTGCATTGGCTTACGGCATCGATAAGGAAGAGGAACAGAAGATTGTTGTTTACGACCTCGGTGGTGGTACGTTCGATGTATCCGTTATCGAAATCGGCGACGGCGTTCAGGAAGTTCTCGCAACCGCTGGTAACAACCACCTCGGCGGCGATGATTTCGACCAGAGGGTTATCGACTACCTCAAGGGCGAGTTCAAGAAGAGCGATGGTATCGACCTCGGCAACGATAAGTTCGCTATGCAGAGATTAAAGGACGAGGCTGAAAAGGCTAAGATCGCACTTTCCAACTCCACTTCCGTAAACGTAAATATCCCGTATATCACCGCAGATTCTACAGGTCCTAAGCACCTGAACGTGACGCTCACAAGAGCTAAGTTCAACGAGCTGACCGCAGATCTCGTAGAATCTACAATGGGTCCGCTGAAGCAGGCAATTTCCGACTCCGGTCTTGAGAAGAACGAGATCGACAAGATCCTGCTGGTCGGTGGTTCTACAAGAATTCCTGCAGTTCAGGACGCTGTTAAGAACTTCCTCGGCAAGGAGCCGTTCAAGGGCATCAACCCTGATGAGTGCGTTGCTATCGGCGCTTCTATCCAGGGCGGCGTACTCAACAAGGAAGTCACCGGTCTGCTGCTGCTCGATGTAACTCCTCTGTCCCTCGGTATCGAAACCGCAGGCGGCGTCTGCACGAGAATGATCGAGCGTAACACCACCATTCCTACCAAGAAGAGCCAGATATTCTCCACCTACTCCGACAACCAGCCGAGCGTTGATATCAACGTCCTCCAGGGTGAGCGTGAGTTCGCTAAGGACAACAAGTCCATCGGTACCTTCCGTCTGGACGGCATTGCTCCGGCTCCCCGTGGTATCCCGCAGATCGAAGTTACCTTCGATATCGACGCTAACGGTATCGTAAACGTATCCGCTAAGGACCTTGGCACAGGCAAGGAGCAGCACATTTCCATCACTGCTTCCACCAACATGAGCAAGGACGATATCGACAAGGCTGTAAAGGAAGCTGAGCAGTTCGCAGCAGAGGACAAGAAGCGTAAGGAGGACGTTGACGCCCGCAACGAGGCAGACCAGATGGTTTACCAGATCGAGAAGTCAATGACCGATTTCGGCGACAAGGTAACTGAGGACGACAAGTCCAAGGTACAGCCCAAGCTGGACGCTCTCAAGGAAGCGCTCAAGGGTACTGACATCGAAGCCATCAAGACTGCCAAGGACGAACTCCAGAAGGCGTTCTACGAGGTAGCAGGCAAGATCTATCAGGCTCAGGGCGCAGCAGCTGGCGCGGCTGACGGCGCAGCTCCTCAGCAGGACAACGGCCCTGTTGACGGCGAAGTCATCGACGAATAATTGATCAGTAATACACGGCGCCTTGAGGTCTCCAAAACACCCCAGGGCGCTTTGGGTTAATTCGGAATTCGTGCGGAATGTTCCGCTGAGACGTCATGTTCCGAATTATGAGTTCCGAGTTAATATGGGAGTTGATACTTAATGGACAAGAAAGATTATTATGAGGTGCTGGGGCTGAAAAAAGGCGCCACTGACGCTGAAATAAAAAAGGCATACCGTCAGATGGCGAAGAAATATCACCCCGACCTTAATCCTGACAATCCTGAGGCTGAAGCTAAATTCAAGGAAGTCAACGAGGCTAACGATGTCCTCTCCGACCCTGAAAAGAAGGCTAGGTACGACCAGTTCGGCTTTGCAGGCGTTGACCCGAGTTACGGCGCTGGCGCCGGAACTGGCGGCAGTGGAGGCTTCGGTGGTTTTGGCGGATTTACGGGCGGCTTCAGCAGCGCCGGCGGCGTTGATCTCGGCGATATTTTCGACAACATTTTCGGCGGTGGATTTTCCGGCGGCTCGCGCACTTCGTCCAATTCCCCCAGAAGAGGCTCGGATATTGTGGTTTCGCTCAGCATAAGCTTCATGGAAGCATGCAAGGGTCTGGTTCACGATATTGAGATAAACCGCATCGAGGAATGCGAAGAGTGCGGTGGTTCAGGCGCAAAGAAGGGCACCCAGGCAAAGACCTGCCCCGACTGCCACGGTACTGGTAAAGTCAACGTACGTCAGCAGACGATGTTCGGCATGATGCAGTCCACACGCGCATGCTCAAAGTGCATGGGCAAGGGCAAGATCATCGACAGTCCCTGCCCGAAATGCAACGGCAGCGGCGTTTATCAGAAGAAAGTCACCATTTCCGTCAATATTCCTGCGGGTATTTCCGATGGGCAGACTATCCGTCTGAGCGGAAAGGGCAACGCAGGTACTAACGGCGGTCCGCGCGGAGACCTCAAGGTTCGTATTTCCGTGCGCCCTGACAGGGTGTTCGAGCGCGACGGCGACAACATCATCGTTGAAGTTCCGCTGACTTATACTCAGGCTGCCCTGGGTGCGGAGATCGATATTCCGACTATCGACGGCACTATGAAGTACACCATTCCCGCGGGAACCCAGCCGGGCAAGGTGTTCACGATAAGAGGCAAGGGAGTTCAGCACTGCCAGCGCAACGGCAGGGGTGACGAACTGATTCAGGTTTCCATTGAGGTGCCCACAAACCTTAACAGGAAGCAGAAAGACGCGCTCCAGGCGTTCGAGTCCACCCTTGAGGACAAGAACTACACCCAGAGGACGAACTTCTTCGCGAAGCTGAAAGATCTTTTCGGCAAACAGTAGTGCAATATTATCAGAACCGCTCCGAAAGGGGCGGTTTTGTTTTGTGGTAATTACCGGCAGAATTGTATCGCGGATCAGTGTTTTTTCACCAAAAACTCTTTACATGAGGCAAAAAAAGTGATATAATAAGATGTAAAGCTTTGCGCGCATGGAGTTTTGGCGCGGCAGGCATATATTATTCTCAGGAGGAAACTAAACATGGGTATGACGATGACACAGAAGATCCTTGCAAAGCACGCGGGTCTTGACAGTGTTGTTGAGGGACAGCTCATCAGGGCTAAGCTGGATATGGTCCTCGGCAACGATATAACCAGCCCTGTGGCTATCAACGAGTTCCAGAAGAACGGCTTTGACAGCGTTTTTGACCGCACAAAGATCTCTCTGGTAATGGATCACTTCACACCGAACAAGGATATAAAGGCAGCCAAACAGTGCCAGCAGTGCCGTAATTTTGCTGACAAGTACGACATCGTGAACTATTACGATGTCGGCAACGTAGGTATCGAGCACGCCCTGCTCCCCGAAAAAGGACTTGTAGTTCCGTCTGACTGCGTTATCGGCGCGGACAGCCACACATGTACATACGGCGCTCTCGGCGCATTCTCGACTGGCGTGGGCTCCACAGATATGGCTGCGGGAATGGCAACCGGAGAGGCATGGTTCAAGGTGCCCTCCGCTATCAAGTTCAACCTTACCGGCAAGCTCAACAAGTGGGTGTCCGGTAAGGACGTTATCCTCCATATCATCGGTATGATCGGTGTTGACGGCGCTCTGTACCAGTCCATGGAGTTCACCGGAGAGGGTCTGAAGAACCTTTCTATGGACGACCGCCTGTGCATGGCAAACATGGCTATCGAAGCCGGCGCCAAGAACGGAATTTTCGAGGTCGACGAGGTAACTCTCGACTACGTAAAGGGCAGGACCGACCGCAAGTTCGAGGTGTTCAAGGCTGATCCTGACGCTCACTACAACCGCGTTATTGATATCGACCTGTCCACAATCCGTCCGACAGTGGCATTCCCGCACCTGCCCGAGAACACAAAGACCATCGACGAGGTAGGAACAGTCAAGATCGATCAGGTAGTCATCGGATCATGTACCAACGGCAGATATTCCGACCTGGAAACTGCTGCGGCTGTAGTAAAGGGAAAGCATGTCGCAAAGGGCGTACGCGCTATCGTTATCCCGGCTACTCAGCAGATATATCTCGATGCGCTCCGCAACGGTCTGCTCGAAACTTTCGTTGAAGCCGGAATGGTTGTTTCCGCTCCTACATGCGGTCCATGTCTTGGTGGACATATGGGTATCCTTGCCCCGGGCGAGAGAGCAGTTTCCACCACAAACAGAAACTTCGTCGGCAGAATGGGCGACGTTACCTCTGAGGTATACCTCGCAAGCCCGGCTATCGCAGCCGCAAGCGCACTGACCGGCTATATCTCTGACGTACAGGAATAAGGAGGTCATACAATGAAAGCACACGGCATAGTACATAAGTACGGCGATAATGTAGATACTGACGTTATAATCCCCGCACGTTACCTCAATACCGCAGACCACAAGGAACTTGCTTCCCACTGCATGGAGGATATCGACAAGGATTTCGTCAACAAGGTAAAGCCAGGCGACATCATGGTGGCTAACCTCAACTTCGGCTGCGGAAGCTCCCGCGAGCACGCCCCCATCGCTATAAAGGAAAGCGGCATTGCATGCGTCATCGCTTCTACATTCGCGAGGATATTCTACCGCAACGCCATCAATATCGGTCTGCCTATACTTGAATGCGACGAGGCTGCAAAGGATATCGACGCAGGCAACGAGGTGGATATTGACTTTGATACGGGCGTTATCACCAATGTCACCAAGGGTCACAAATATCAGGCTCAGCCTTTTCCTGAGTTCATCAAGGAGATCATCAACAAGGGCGGTCTGCTCAATTCGCTCAAGGGCTGATACTGTTGAGGGGGCGTTTCTGTGATAATCAACATTCAGAACGTTCTGCGTACTTCGCAGCTTTCACCGGAGATACTTGCCAATATCGCGCACAGCAGTGAGTTCACGGCACAGCATGACATCTATTATTACCGGGACTGCATGAAACAGGATCTGCTCACAGCTATCGTCACCTGCGACAAGACTGTGAGAGGAGTGTGTATATGCAAGCGTTCCATGATACCGGACAGCTGCGAGATCGACTCTATCTGTATCGACGCGGATTTCCAGCGGAAGGGTCTTGGCAAGAAGCTGCTGGCGCACTCGCTGCGAAACATGCGTTCGCTGCATATCAGGACAGCTTATCTTTGGGTGAGCGATAACAACGGCGCTGCTATGGAGTTCTTCACCGCGTTCGGCTTCAAGCCGGACGGCAGGCGGCGCAACGGAGAAGCGCGTCTTAAAATCGACATATATTAGAAAGGTGTATTCCATGGAAAAGAATATCGCAGTTATAAAGGGCGACGGAATCGGCCCCGAAATAGTCACCGAGGCTATGAAGGTGCTGGACAGGGTCGCAGCAAAGTACGGGCACAAGTTTAACTACGAGCAGCTGCTGATGGGCGGCTGTTCCATCGACGCCAACGGAGTTCCGCTGACCGACGAGACTATCGAGCGCTGCAAGGCTTCCGACGCAGTTCTTATGGGAAGCATCGGAGGAGACACCACCAAGTCCCCGTGGTACAAGCTTCCTGCAAATCTCCGTCCGGAGGCTGGCCTGCTCAAGATACGCAAGTCCCTGGGACTGTTCGCGAACCTGCGCCCCTGCCTGCTTTTCAGTGAGCTTGCTTCTGCGTGCCCGCTCAAGACGGAAATAAGCGAAAAGGGCTTTGACATGCTCATCATGCGCGAACTGACCGGTGGTCTTTACTTCGGCGAGCGCCATACAAGCGAAGTTGACGGCGTTATGACTGCGGTAGATACCCTCAGCTATAACGAAAAGGAGATCCGCCGTATCGCGATAAAGGCTTTCGGCGTTGCGATGAAGCGCCGCAAGAAGGTTACCAGCGTTGATAAGGCGAACGTTCTCGACAGCTCCAGACTGTGGAGAAAGGTAGTCGAGGAAGTTGCAAAGGATTACCCTGAGGTCAAGCTGGAGCATATGCTGGTAGATAATTCCGCAATGCAGCTGGTAAAGGACCCTGCGCAGTTCGACGTTATGGTTACTGAGAACATGTTCGGCGATATCCTGTCCGACGAGGCTTCCATGATCACTGGCTCTATCGGAATGCTGCCTTCCGCAAGCATGAACGAGACCAGGTTCGGACTTTACGAGCCGTCCGGCGGTTCTGCGCCTGACATTGCGGGTCAGAACAAGGCTAACCCGATCGCGACTATCCTTTCCGCTGCAATGATGCTGCGTTATTCCTTCGATATGACCGAGGAAGCTGACGCGGTTGAAAATGCTGTCCGTCAGGCAATAAAGGACGGATACAGAACAGGCGATATCATGTCCGAGGGCATGAAGCTTCTTTCCTGCACAGAAATGGGAAGCAAGATCGCAGAATACATCTAAAATAACGCATGAGCCGTGTTTTTTACACGGCTTTTGGGCTTTTTGCCGAAAATCTTTCCACAACCGGGGTTTTTCATGTCGAATACATTGAATTACTGCAAAACGGTTGCATTTGCTTAAAATTTGGGTTATAATTAAATTAACGGTTATTCAGAAAGGAGCTTTTGAAAATGTACAATGATATCGTGGACACCATTGGTTTTCTGGGCAATTATGACAGCGAAGTCGCTGACGCAATGAATCTGGAGCTTAAGCGCCAGAAGAGAAATCTGGAGCTTATCGCCAGCGAGAACATCGTTTCTCCGGCAGTGATGGCTGCTATGGGCAGCGTCCTCACAAACAAGTACGCCGAGGGCTACCCCGGAAAGCGCTATTACGGCGGCTGCGAGGACGTTGATATCGTCGAGAATATCGCGATAGAGCGTGCCAAGAAGCTGTTCGGCGCAAAGTTCGCGAATGTGCAGGCGCATTCCGGCGCACAGGCTAACACTGCGGTTTATGTGGCGCTTCTCCAGCCGGGCGACACTGTTATGGGCATGAGCCTTGCTCACGGTGGACACCTTACCCACGGTTCCCCTGTCAACATTTCCGGTAAGTTCTACAATTTCGTTCCTTATGGCACTGACGACGAAGGATTTATCGACTACGAGGAACTCTACAAGCTGGCAAACAAGAACAAGCCCAAGCTTATCGTAGCCGGCGCTTCCGCTTACCCCAGGACTATCGATTTTGAAAAGCTCTCTTCCATCGCAAGGGCAGTAGGCGCATATCTTATGGTGGATATGGCTCATATCGCAGGTCTGGTAGCTGCAGGTCAGCATGTCAGCCCCGTTCCTTATGCTGATGTAGTCACCACCACCACTCATAAGACACTGAGAGGTCCCAGAGGCGGTCTTATCCTCACAAACAACGAGTACATCGCAAAGAAGATCAACTCTGCGATATTCCCCGGAACCCAGGGCGGCCCTCTCATGCACGTTATCGCCGCAAAGGCAGTTTGCTTCGGCGAGGCGCTCAAGCCTGAGTTCAAGGCTTACGGCGAGCAGATCGTAAAGAATGCCAAGGTTCTTGCTGACACCCTGCTTGAAAAGGGCTTCAAGCTTGTTTCCGGCGGCACTGACAACCACCTGATGCTGGTTGACCTCCGTCCTTTCGACATCACTGGTAAGGATCTCCAGAACAACCTCGACGAGTGCTACATCACCGTAAACAAGAACGCGATCCCGAACGACCCGCAGAAGCCCGCTCTGACTTCCGGCGTTCGTATCGGTACTCCTGCAGTCACCACAAGAGGTCTGAAGGAAGACGACATGCGCGTTATCGGAGAGTGCATCTACCTCACCGCCAAGGATTTCGAGGGCAACAAGGAAAAGGTACGCGCCATGGTCAACGAACTCTGTGCGAAGTATCCCCTGTACGAGTAATTATTTAGGCTCCCTTGCCGCAGGGCAGGGGAGCTGATAAAGCGTATCCGGTTAGAACAGACTATAAATAGTGAAGGAAGATCAAATAATGACAACTGTCAAGAACACTGAGGTTTTATATCAGAACTTCAACTCCGTAGCTCCCCTCGGACTTATCTGCATGAACGGCACACAGGAGCTGGGCGCAAAGATCAACAGCTATCTCGAGAGATGGGCTGACAGAAACGGCATGGAGCACGACGACTACATGATCGAGTGCCAGTGCCCGCGTTTCCAGTCCGGTGACGCCAAGGGTCTTATCAGGAGCACCGTACGTGGTAAGGATCTGTTTATCCTTGTCGATGTAGGAAACTACAGCTGCAAGTACAAGCTTTTCGACCATGAGAACAGCATGTCCCCTGACGATCACTACATGGATCTGATGAGAATAATCCAGGCTGCCAGCGGTAAGCCGCACCGCATCAACGTTATCATGCCGCTTCTTTACGGCGGTCGTCAGCACAGAAGAAGCTACCGCGAGTCCCTGGACTGCGCAGTTGCACTGCAGGAAATGCAGAGAATGGGTGTTTCCAACGTTGTCACCGTTGACGCTCACGACCCGAGAGTATGCAACGCAGTTCCGCTGATGGGCTTCGATAACGTTATGCCGTCCTACCAGGTTCTCAAGGCAATGTTCAAGGATTTCCCCGACCTCATCATCGATAAGGATCACTTCATGGTTGTAAGCCCGGACGAGGGCGCGCTCCAGAGAAACATGTTCTACGCTTCCGTTATGAGCGTTGACATGGGCATGTTCTACAAGCGCCGCGACTACTCCGTTATCGTTGACGGACGTAATCCTATCGTCGCTCATGAGTACCTTGGTTCCTCTGTTGAGGGCAAGGACGTTTTCGTTGCAGACGACATCATCTCTTCCGGTGAGTCCATGCTGGATATCGCTAAGGAACTCAAGGCACGCAAGGCTAAGAGAATGTTCGCGTATGCGACCTACCCGATATTCACAAAGGGGCTTAAGCAGTTCGACGAAGCTTATGAAAAGGGACTTATCCACGGTGTATTCGGCACAAACCTGACTTATCGCACACCTGAGCTGCTGTCCCGTCCGTGGTTCAAGGAAGTTGACGTTTCCAAGTACCTCGCGTACTTCATCGCTTCCATCAACCACGACACTTCCATCAGCAACGTTATCGACCCGCACGAGAAGATCAAGGCGCTGCTCAGAGAGCACAGAGGTCTGTGATATGCCTTTAGCTGACAGAATACGTCCTGCCACGTTAGACGACGTGGTGGGACAGTCACATCTGATCGGAAAAAACCGTCCGCTTTCGAAGATAATCGAGAGCGGACGAATTCCTAATATGATATTTTACGGTCCCTCCGGGGTGGGAAAGACCACAGTCGCGCGAATCATTGCGGAGTCCGCGAACATGCGGCTTCACAAACTCAACGGCACTTCCGCTTCCACCGGGGACATAAAGAGCGTCGTATC
>HF989420.1 GCA_000432175.1 Eubacterium sp. CAG:786 | reverse complement strand
ATTTGAGCGTGACGGTTTCAAGGCTATGCTGAACGATGTTCAGAACGGCGAAGTTAAAACGGTTATAGTCAAGGATATGAGCCGTTTCGGAAGAGATTACATTCAAGTGGGTATGTACACGGAAATTTTCTTTCCGCAGAACAATGTCCGTTTCATCGCAATTAACGACAGCTATGACAGTGCAAACGGCGACAACGACTTTATTCCGTTCAAGAATATCATGAACGAATGGTACGCTAAAGACACAAGCAAAAAAATCAAGGCAGTCAATCGGGCAAAGGCACGGGCTGTGCAAACGGCGACAACGACTTTATTCCGTTCAAGAATATTATGAACGAATGGTATGCGAAAGACACAAGCAAGAAAATCAAGGCGGTCAATCGGGCAAGGGCACGGGCGGGCGAACATCTTACTTCAAATGTGCCTTACGGTTATATCAAGAATCCTGATAACCCCAAGCAATGGATAATTGACGAAGAAGCTGCCGAAGTTGTTCGAGAAATATTTCAGCTATATTTGCAGGGAATGAATACAAACCAGATTTCAGTAAGTCTTAGCTCCAGACAGATATTGGTTCCAAC
>HF989419.1 GCA_000432175.1 Eubacterium sp. CAG:786 | reverse complement strand
TATGCAGCGTTTCTGCTGATACTCAGAAAGGGCGGTGCTTGCTTCGAGGTCGGGAACGGTCGAGTAGAACCAGCCGCCATCGTCGAGCATACCGTTGCGTTCGTAGTAGCTGCATTTCGATATGAGTGCGGCGTAAACCACCGCTTCTGACAGTCCTATTGCGTGAGCCAGCAGGCGGTTGACCTAGTAGCTGCATTTCGATATGAGGGCGGCGTAAACCACCGATTCTGACAGTCCTATTGCATGAGCCAGCAGGCGGTTGACAGTCAGCGTATTGCTCGGATTTAGCATCTGGAATATTGCGTTCATAAAAATCATCGCCTTTCTGAAACATAGGAATTTCTGCGGATTTATTTTTTCTGCGCCGCTTTCCACTTTTCAACCCTATCCTTGCAGCGTAAATCTTCCGCTGCTTTCGCTTCCTTATCTTTGAAGAACGGGCAGCCGCCCTTAAAGCTGCTGCTAACCAAAGCCGAGCATTTTCCGTCCCAATATGCAAAGCACTTACTGGAATTGCAGCGGGGCGACTTGGTGTTATAGAGAATGTTCAACATAATAGTCTCCTTTTTGG
>HF989418.1 GCA_000432175.1 Eubacterium sp. CAG:786 | reverse complement strand
TATCAGGTAGAGTCTCAGCATTAATTCCAGGTCGTATAGTTTGTTCCCGTGCTCTCCTTTATAATAGCACGGCTTTATCATTGCTGTCCATTCGTTCCACGGAACTATTCGCTCTATCTGCTCCAGAAATTCTTTTTTCTTTGTTTGTACCTGTGACAGTTTGTCCTCCAGGCTCGATAAACTTATCTGCTTATTCATACTTTTATTATACCATTTTTTGTTTTACTATGCAACTGGTTTGTTTACTAATCGTGCTTAGTTCCTGATTTGTGGGCTTTGTGCGGTGTTGCCTTATCATAAAAACGCACATAAACCGAAGATTTACGATTACCGAAATAAACCATATATCCCATTGTTCTACGTTTTTTATTAACTGTCTGCCTACCGACTTTAAAAAAGCCCTCGTTCTGACTCTTAAAATCTATCTTAAAGCTTATGGGCGAAACCAAGGACAACGCCGCGAACAACCGCACCGAATACATAATCCCGCTGACAGCGCTGCCGCAGGACTTACAGCTGAAATGGGAGAACCAGCAGCGCCGCTCGCTTGGTTTAGAGCCGGTTAAAAAAGCGATTAAAGCGCCTTTAAAGACTGAAAGCACACGCCTTACGCTGGACGACCTAACAGATAAGCAGCGCAGCGAGCTGTATCTCTGGACAGGAATAATCAAGGACTGGCTCACTATCCGGGACAGCTACGAGCAGTACAGCAAGGGCGAGATAGACGAGATGTACGTTCAGGCGGCGCGGCTGAAATACCCTGACCTAGAAATAAGCACGGATATTCTTTACCGCAGGCTCAAAGCCTACCGGAACTCGGACATTTCCGGGCTTATCGACAAGCGAGGCGGCAGCAACAAGGGAACGACCACCGTTCCGGAATTCATGCTGAACGCGTTCAGCCGGTTCTACCTAGACCAGCAGTGTCTTCCGATAACAAGCTGCTACAAATTCACCCGGGACTGGGTACAGGAGCATTACCCGGAAAGCCTGCCGGATATGCCGTCGGAGCGCACGTTCCGCCGCCGCGCCGAAGATATACCGTATGCGGTGCGAATGTACTTCCGCAACGGCGACAAGGCATTCTCTGACAAGTGCCTGCCGTATGTCGAGCGACTTTACGACGACCTCCACGCGAACGATGTCTGGATAGCAGATAACCACACATTTGATTTCTTCACCGCAGGAAAGGACGGCAAGGTTCGCCGCCTGTATCTCACAGCGTTTCTAGACGCTAAGTCCGGGGCAATGACCGGCTGGAACCTGACCTATGCGCCCTCCGGCGACAGCACGCTGCTGGCGCTCCGGCATGGGATATTGAGGTGCGGAGTTCCGAAAGCGGTCTACTTTGATAATGGTTCGGAGTTCCTTGTAAGCGACATCGGCGGACGAGGACACCGCCGGAAGAAAGACTGGAACAAGGATCCTCTGCCGCCGAACATCTTGCAGTTCCTCGGAATCGAAATGCACAACGCTATCGTCCGGAACGCAAAGGCGAAGCCCATCGAGCGCACGTTCTGCACATTCAAGAACCAGTTTTCGCGCTGCATTCCCACATTCTGCGGCGGCACGATACTGGAACGCCCGGAAAGCCTGAAGTACAAGCTGAAACACGGAATAATCCCGGAGGAAGAACAGATACGGATAGCGCTGGACTCCTACATTGACGGCTGTTTCAATGCCGCTCCATATGGCGGTAAGGAACGCCGCTATAAGGGCATGAGGCGGTTCGAGGTCTGGAACAGCAGCATTCAAGATGTTGATGAGTTCCGACAGCCAGACGAAGCAAATCTTTCAATGCTGCTGAAACGCGTCAGCAAGCCGCAGGCGGTCAACCGCAACGGCGTGTACATCAATTTCGCCGGAGAAAAGCTGTGGTATCGCGGCGCGGACACCGTACTGCACATCGGCGAAAAGGTGTATGTGCGCTATGATCCGGCAGATCTCCGCAGCGTGCGCGTGTATGATATGGCAACGGACAAGTACCTCTGGACGTGGGATCTGGACGACGATCTCCTCGTTGACTACCTTACCAACCACCGGGAAGATATCGCCACTGCTGAGAAGCAGATCGCCGAGAGCAAGAAGCTCGTCCGGGAATATGGTCGCGGGATACTCGACAGCGTGGACGCAGACAAGCGTATCGACATCTTTGCCGCAATGGTCAAGAATTCCGTCGAGGGCAGCAAGGACATGGTATTCAAAAAGCCTGCGAAATTCGTCCCGGTATTTTCCGAGGAGAAGCTGGAGAAATCCCCGGCGCTTGGGAATATCAGCGAGATCTCCGTCAACATTGATATTCTGGATAAGTTAAACGCAGCGGCGGCGAGCCGCAGAAAGGACTGACATCATGGCAGAACAGAAAATGATAAGGGAGCTCACGCCGAAGCAGCGCGAAGCCCTCGAAAAGATAACAACGACCGCCACGGAGCTGGGGATTTCAGAAGCGAAGCTCTGCGAGCGCATAGGGATAACCGGCTCGGCGCTGTCGCAGATACGCAAGGGGTACTACGCCGGGAACTGGGATAACCAGTTTGAAAAAATCTACGCTTACTTTGAGAACAAGGAAGCGGCTTCCGAAACTTACACCGAGGTCGAGTACGCGCCGACATCCATCTCCACACTGGTCTACAAGACGGTGCGGAACACTCAGCTCAAGGGCGGATTTGCCTTTGTGACCGGTGACGCCGGTGTCGGCAAAACCAAGGCGCTCCACAAGTACATAGAGGATCACCCGCACGACAGCGTGATGATCACT
>HF989417.1:4481-5365 GCA_000432175.1 Eubacterium sp. CAG:786 | reverse complement strand
AATAAATGGTCTTTGTGCGGTGTTGCCCTATAAATTATCTCTGCGCCCTCATGTCCCTGAGAAGGATATAGTCTTCATCGACAGAGGTAAACACATGCCTGCCGCCACCGGTGATTATCTCACTGATATAAGCGCCTGCCTGCCTGTAAAATTCGTCCTCATAGTGCACTATATCCGCGCCCCCCAGCGGAAAGCTGTCAGAAGCGTAGAATTTGCGCGAAATATCGATAACAAAGCAGCTCGTCACAGTCGCGAATCGTTCTTCGCAAAGTGAGATGAAGCGCTTTTTTATAATGAACATGCTGTCCGTTTCCATCTTTTTCAGTCTGTGGTCAAGGTCGATGTACCTGTCCTTTGGCTCAGTCTTGATGAGGATTATGTGGTTCCCGTACTTTGCTTTCAGCATCTCGCCGAAGCGGGTTATCCTGTCGGAACAGTATTTCATGTCGCGCCGCTCAAAAAGCCAGCATTCCCGGCAGTCTTTCTGTATGGACTTGTAAAAATCCGTCCTCCTGATGAAATCGTCGGTTTCGAACAGCTCCCCGCGGAATTCCGTCATTCTGCCGATAAGGTCGCAGAAATCCACGATTATCCACCCGGAATCGCTGCCCTTGATATCCGCGTCACCGCTCCTCAGGAATGCGTCCTGCAAATTCCTGCGGCGCCATCTGCTGCCGTTGAAGGCCTCAGCCCCCTCGGGAAGTTCAGCGTCCACCGGCTTGTCGAAAGCGAGTATCTGCGGCTGCTTGAAGATGTAAGTACCGATGTGCGCGTCCCGGCAGGCGTTGGCAGATTCTCTGGAAACGCTGCTGCCCCAGATATCCACAGTGGTCTTTCTCAGCGAGGAAATGTACCGTTTAAGCTGCGGCTTTCCTCTCAGCAGG
>HF989417.1:0-4444 GCA_000432175.1 Eubacterium sp. CAG:786 | reverse complement strand
AAGTTCCGCGTTTTCCTCATTGACTGCAGCGACTGTCTCTATCGAAAGCAGCCTTACCATCTTGCGGATTATGCCGTAACGCCCCCGGAATGCAGGCTCGAAGAATTCATACGACCTGTCGAGGTGCCCCGCGAGTACCGCATGAATGATATCCGCAGCCCGAATGATATCGCCCGCGCCGCTGTCCCCCGCGAAGAAGTCCATCACCGAAGAAAGCTCGCTGCTGCCTGCATGCCTGAGTTTAAGGATACGCTCTGCGTTGGCAGCGGCAAAGCCCGCATTGGTGTAGGCTATAAGCTGGTCCGCAGCGCATTTCATGTCCAGCAGCCAGCTGAAATATGAACGCTCCGTCATATTTGCGTAGTACTTCATCACCCGGTCGAACCACAGTTTTTCGTCCGGCTGTGAAATGTATGTGCGCCCGCTGCCCGAAGTAAGCTCCACAGCCGCGCTGTATGCGTCAAGGTAGTACGCCTGCTCATGGTCGTCGCATTCTTCGCCCGTCGTGAAGTAGTGCCCGGAAATGTCCACAACCAGCGGCTTTACCAGCCTGATGAAATATTCCTCCATATCTGCAAGGAATGCGTTCACGGACTTTTTCGGGTGGCATATTCTCAGTTCGCTGCCCTTTGCGCTGTGATTGCTGAATTTGTTCCTGAAAAGGATCACCCTGCCCGACGGTGCGGCAGACATCAGCCGTTTGCTGAACTGCCTTATCGCGGGCTTCCAGACGCTCTCGCCGAAAGGAGGCTTTACCATTGCGAGCCTGTCGCGGTTTGCCCTGAAAAATCCCGACTGCCTGAACGCTTTCGTGTCCGTAAAGAACTGCGGTTCCTCACCCGGCTCACCCTGGAGTATCCAGCAGGCAGAGTAAGCCGCCGACATGAAGTCCACTGCAATGTATTCAGCCTGCGAGCCCATAATTACAGCCGCGATATCTTTTCCAAGGTCCAGCCTGAGTTTGTCGCCGGCGTCTGCTCCGATGTTCCTGACCGCCTTGCTGCAGCCCAGCGATATCGGTGAAAGCCGCATAGCGGTCCTGCTGCACCGGAATGCCCCTCCCGCCGTGAAGATCCTGTCCAGCTGCTCCGAGCCGCACAGCAGCACCCTGCGGCGCATTCCGTGGAACCGCAGACCCTTCCCGACAGCCATCTGTATGCTCTCCAGTGAAAGCCTGCTTTCCTGGCTGTGCGGTGGGAATACCGGCACCACCTCGGCGCCCCATTCACGCCTTTCCGTCATCACCGGAATGCACGAGCAGTGCGCGCATACCCTGCCGTCCGCCCTGCGGAGTTCCACGCGCAGTATAATGCCGTTGCAGCCGTCCGAAGTATCGGCGGTCGAGATAAGGTCGCCCAGCGAATACGCGCAGGGAACCAGCCTGCCGTCCTCAGCCCTGATATTCGCGAATCTCTGCACCGTGTGAGAATGCGACCCCACGATGAGGTCAGCGCCTGAGTCTGCGATAAAATGCGCCTCTTCCCCCTGCGATTTTCTCACCGCCGAGGATTCCACAACTCCCCAGTGCATATAAGCGACTACGAATTCCGCGCCCATTCCGCGCGCCGCGTTCATCTGCTGCAGGAAATATTCCCTGGAATACGCGCCGTCAGCCTGCTCTCCATCACTGTTTGCAATCATATTGCACGCGATAACAGCCACCCTGAACCCGCGTACGTCAAATATCGCCGGGCTATCGCCACAGGTGCCGATGTTGCGCATTCCGCAGCGCTTTATCTCCTCAACGGTTTCAGTGAACATCTGCTGCGTGCAGTTTCTGTTTGCCGCGGTAATCACCGCGTCTATCCCCGCAGAAGCAGCCGCAGGGATAAACGTGGACGGTGCGTTCACATTCGCAGCTCCGTCGGCGTTGCTTCGCTGTTCAAACGCGAATGGCTCCCCGTCGCAGCAGCTGATCTCAAGCACCGCAGCGGAAAAATCAGCCTGCTCAAAGAATTCACGCACCCGCCTGAATGCGTCAAAGAAATCCATGCCATGTTCCGCAGCCGATTTCTGCATAGCCGGGGAGCACACCATATCCCCCGCGAACATCAGCACAGCCCTGTTTTCCCCGCGGAAAACATCGCGCTCTACCTCCACCCGCGTGGTGAATTGCTGGCGCTTCCCCGCCCTTATCGTTATTTCAGCCGTTCCTGCGGATTTTGCGGTCACCTTTCCGGCGGGGTCCACCGAAGCAACGTCGGCGTCGTCCGAACTGAACACCGCAAAGGGCTCTTCGCTGCCGCGTTCCCATTTCAGCTGAGCGCTCTCGCCCGATTTCAGGCAAATGACGTTCTGCGCGCTGAGTTCCTCCGCAACCGGAACGAACGGCACTCTCCCAGACAGTTCGCCCGGAACTTCCCTGCCGTTCACCATCGCGAATGCGCGTACTTCCACAAGGTATATCTTTCCGTTCGTGAAGCCGAATATTCCCTTTTCGCAGGCTCTTGAATATCTCGCCTTGATGAGCTTTCCGGGCTCGTCAGCCGCATAGAAGTACAGCCGATAGCCCGAAGCGCCGCTCACCGGCTCCCACCGCATAACAACGCTTCCGTTTCGTCCTGCAGCCGCAAATCCCTGCGGCGCCTTAAGTTCCAGTGCCATTATCTCCGACCTCTCATTCCTGCCTGAATGAATTTCTCAGCACCGTCAGCCTGTCATAATTTCTGTAGAATGCACAGTAGGCGCCGCAATAATGCTGAATATCATCTATCCTAATCCTGAAACCGTCCTGCCGCACGAAGAACGCCCCCAGAAGCGCCGACGGATATTTCAGGTACATAACGAATTCCGGAAAGCAGCAGCCATTGAGCATATATTCCGCCCGTAAGAATATCGTTTCCACAAATTCGCCTGCTGGGAATTCCCGCATGTAGCCGCACTCAAGTCCCCGTTCCCTTATGCGGGAATAGATCTCAAACGAAGCGCACAGCAGCTCAAGATAAGTCTGATGCATGGTTTTTTTCCCGCGTATCCTCTGCAGATTGACCGCAGCGTTTTTCAGCCCGAAACTAAGGTACCTTTCCTCGGGCAGGAACTTCGTCAGTTCGTTGAACGCATAGGAAACCCAGTGGTCGCAGTGCTTCTCGTAGCCCTCGCGGATAAGCCTGTCAGCGGCAGCCGCGGCAGCTTCCAGCCACTTGTTCTCATGCGTCAGACCGTAAAGCCTGCACAGCGCGAAAACCGCTTCCCCGTCGTAATACAGCGTGCGGAAGCGTTCCCTGCGCGTCATCTGCGGAAAGTCCATCACATGCCAGAAGCTGCCGTCGCTGCGGTCAAACAGTTCCATGATGCCGTTTCCAAGCCCGCGGCAGAGTTCAGCGTATTTGTCGCTCCCGGTGAGTTCCATGTATTCCACCAGCGCTATTACCGCAAGGGCGTTTCCACCGACCTTGACTTCCCCGTGTTCCCTGTCCGCAAGGAATATAACGTCATTCCCGCTGCGATGAAGCCTGTATGTATTCGCGACCAGATAGCCTGTCGCCTTTATCACCTGGTTCATGGTGAATTTATCGCCCGTCAGACGGCACGCGCATACAAGCGCCCAGACAGCCCCCGCATGCCGCAGTATATTGTACCCCGGAACTTCGAGGTTGTCAATAGGATAGCAGCCGTATTCAAAGCGCCCGTCCATTCTGACCTGCATAGAAAGATATTCCGACGACGACGCGACATATCCGAGCGCATCGCTGCCGGTGATCGGCTTGGTGACGCGCCTTCCGCTGTCATTGAGCGGGAATACCGTGCCATTCTCATCGCAGAACCTGCTCTCACAATCGAACAGCGTGACTTCCCCCGGGAACTGCGCCAGCGTCCTTACGCCGCATTCTGACAGGTACTTATTGACTTTTACCAGCTCTATGGAATGCTTTTTGTAGGATATCACGCGGTTTCCGTTTATTTCAGCTTCGATGAGAGCGGTTTCCAGCCCGTCGTCGAATGCGATACCACGCCGGAACGACTCGTTTCTGCTTTGTGCTATATGCCGCAGAAGTTCCTGAAATGAAACGCGCTCAGAATGCGCCATGATGTCGCCTTTTACCCACACCGGCGCATGATCGTATTTCCTGACAAAATCCGCGGCCTTTTCGCAGACGCTATCCCATGCAGCGGATCTGGAATTCCCCACCGCACGGAACACAAAAGCGCGCTCATTGGCGTCGCAGACGGAAACAAAAGCCGCGCACGGACTTTCAACATCTTTCTTATGTGTGTTGAAAATCCCATCGCTTGTGAAACTGTTTTTCACCGCAGACAGCTTTGAAAAAAGCATGTTAACATTTCCGTCCATAATACCCCCGAATGCCAGCAACATCGTCCTGCGTTTTCATATCCGCAAGGATATGAAAGCTTGTCGAAAAAACCGAATTTGCCCGCGAAGCGGGTTTTTGAAATCTGTTTTTTGCCACGGGTTTCCCGGGGCAAAAAACACTTCTATCCCAGC
>HF989416.1 GCA_000432175.1 Eubacterium sp. CAG:786 | reverse complement strand
CGGAAAAGTCGTAAGACTTTTTCGACAGACGGAGCTACCTTGACACGCCTGTCGTTCTGTGATAAAATGGATATAGTGACACGTCTTTAACACTTTATTCCGGGGGTGTACTATGAGAATTATCCACATCAGCGACCTGCACATCGGCAAGCGGCTGTGCGAAACCGACCTCACCGACGACATACGCTATGCGCTTTTCGACGAGATACTCGGGCGTATCTTCCGCGAAGCCGCAGCCGAAAAAAAGCCGCAGGCGCTGATAATTTCCGGCGACATATACGACAAGAGCCTGCCCTCTGCCGAGGCCGAGGAACTTTTCGGGAAGTTCCTCGCGGCTGCGGTGGGGCTGGGCATGAAGGTGTTCGTCAGCAGCGGGAACCACGACAGCGCCCGCAGGCTGGCTTCCCATGCGGGATTGCTGTCGGAACTCGGGGTGTACATCTCCCTGCCGTTTTCAGCGGAGACCCCCGCGCGGGTCGAGCGCCTGGGGGATTTCGACGTGGCTATGCTGCCGTATGTTTCACTGTCCGACGTGCGGGGGGAATTCCCCGACGAGGAACTCCCCGACCTCACCGCTGCGGTGAACTGCGCGCTGTCGCACGCGGGGCTTCCCGGGGAACGTCCCTGCATTCTCGCGGCGCACGCGACGGTGGGCATGGGCGTGGTAGGCGGCGCGGAAAGCGTGGACAAATCCGCGTTCGACGGGTTCGCTTACACCTGCCTGGGACATATCCACACCCCGCAGGACATCACCGATAAAATGCGCTACTGCGGCTCCCCGGTGTGCTATTCCGGCAGCGAAGCAAAGCAGCCGCAGAAGTACTGCGACATCATCGACATCGGGCCGGACGGCGCGCTTTCCGTGCGGCATGCGGAAATACACCCGCTGCACGGCTTCTGCGTGATGGAGGATACATTCGCGCGGCTGATGGGCGATGAATACCCCCCCACCGACGACTACTGCTACATAAAGGTCGGCGAGACCGACGGCGTGGAGGGAGTCGCGGCGCTGCTGCGCACGAAATTCCCGAACATGCTGAGCCTTTCGCACGACGTGCGCGGGGGCGCTTCCGACGAGGAGGAAGCGGGAGGTTCCGGTGAGGATTTCAGCGAGGATTTCAGCAGCTTCTACAAGGCAGTCACCCACGAGGACGTTGACGAGGAAACGCTGCGCACCGCGGAATACATCTTCCACCGCACCGAGGAAGCCTGCGCGGCAGGCACCACCGCCGAGCTTGAAGCGGCAGACCCGGCGCTCTCAGACGACTGAAGGAGGGACGCAGCATGATGATACAGAAACTCGCCCTGTCGGCTTTCGGACCCTACGCCGGCAGGGAGGAAATAGACTTTTCGCAGTTCGCGGGGGAGGTGTTCCTGATAGGCGGGGACACCGGCGCGGGCAAGACCACGATATTCGACGCGATATGCTTCGCGCTTTACGGCACCGGCAGCGGTTCCCTCAGAAAGGACGGCTCCACCCTGCGCAACCAGGACGCCGGCAGAAAAGCCGAAAGCTGGGTGGAACTCACGTTCACCGCAGCCAACGGGCGCGGATACACCGTGCACCGCG
>HF989415.1:10021-12777 GCA_000432175.1 Eubacterium sp. CAG:786 | reverse complement strand
GAAATGTGTAAAGCTATATTGACAATATCAAAGGCATGCCCGAAGATGAGGTTCACGAACAGCGGCTCAAACACATAAAACCGATTCTGGAGCGTTATTGGGAGCATCTCGGAAGTATTTCGGCAGTCGGCGGTTCGAACCTCGACAAGGCTGTGAATTACTCGCTGAACAACCGCAGAGAACTTGAAATGTTCCTGCTTGACCCGTTCATGCCCTGGGATAAGCATCCCAGTTTCTGCAAATAAATTTTCACCCTCTGCTTTCTACGGCAGAGGGTGATTTGTTATGACGCAGGGTGGTTTGGCGGATACAGATAATCGATGCTGTACCAATGCTCACTAAAGTTCGAAAGCAATTTCTGAAAGAAGTAATCAAGGCAAGAAATGAAATAATTATAAATCACTCTTGCATTTAGCTAAATGCTTTAACATTTTATGTCAGATGATTACAAATTCAATTGACCCAGTCAGCCAGTCAAAGAAAACAGATTTTGACCACGATTTCAAGTCGCGGTCAATTCTTTTATGTGTGACAAAACACCTGATTTTTCACGATTCAGGTGCGCAGATTTTCGCACACATCTTGTAAGTGTCTCAGCAGCACAGACTCACAATCTGACAAAAACAGGAAACAATTTTCGAGCCGATACGGGAACTATATATCTGCTCGAATGACTTGGACAACACATGGCAGATGCATAGGAACTGACTGCTCCGAGAACTTGAAACAGTAATTCGGCGGACAGTCAGGCACGACAAAACCGACATTTGGAACATGATTTTGCCTAGAGTGGACTATTAGTCCACTGTTTTTAAGTAGGTTTAGTCCACTGAGTGGACCCTCAATAAACCGCATTGCGATGCGGATTCACGCCGTTTACCGGAGTACGGCTAAAAATGGGGAAGAGCATAAGAGGCGGTGACACACAGCCACCTTCGGGAGCTGCGTGGTCGGCATAGCCGACACCGCTGACTTTCGCGAACGAAAGTCACTTTCTGCGATGCAGAAAGCTCTTACTGACTGTCGGAGCAGTCAGATTTCTGGCAATTATATGGAATTGTTGAAACTGCTCTTTGAAGTCCGCTTCCGCAGAGATTATGGAATGGATTTTTCCGCTGCTTGCGCAGCGGCGGCTTTTTTTAAAAGTCTTTCAAGACTGAAATTTAACTAAAGGTTTGTCGTCGCAAGGCACCGACCGGTGTGTTATAAAAGGTCTTATAAGACCGGATAATTTTAAGAAAGACAGGTAAATACCAACATGAAAATCTCAGACATCAAATTCAGAAAATCGCTTGAAAGTGGAAATCTTAAAGCAATCGCTTCGCTGACAATTGACGGCTGCATTGCGGTTCATGAACTCAAGGTAATCGAAACAGACCACCTCTTCGTGGCAATGCCGAGCCGCAAGGACGAATTCGGAAACTACCACGACATTGCTCACCCCATCGGCGGAGCGGCACGTCACGAACTTGAAAGCGCGATCATCGGCGCTTACAAGGAATATATCTCGGCTCACGAAACTTCTGAAATTGAAAACTTTACAGCGTAAAATAAAAATGCCTCGTTTATTATGCAAAAAACGGGGCATTTTTGCTTCTTATATGTAGAATTTTCAGCATTAAATTTATGCATTTTGTTATAAAACGGATGATGCGGATAAAAAACTTCACATATACGTGAATTTTCGGCTCTGCCTGTCACGCGTAAAGTGTCAAAACGAAAAGTTGACAAAATATTTATTGTGTGGAATAATTCCGCCACAGCAAGAAATAAATGCAAAAATGCCGAGGAGGTGCAGCAAATTGACAGATAAAATTTCTTTGGAATACAGCAGTCCCATACCGTGCTCATAGGGTACTCTATATAAAAAGGACCGCTGTGCGCCAACACAGCGATCCGATGAAACTGGAGCACAAAACTACTAAGAAAAGGCTCCGCCTATATTGTATCATATCTGCGGAATCTTTTCAACTGTTTTATTCGTATACGCCGTAATATTTTAGCTCAGACCTAATATATTATAGCAAGGAACGCATTGAGAAAGGAATGAAGATATGACATACACAGTAACCACAATTTCCCCCGACATACATAATGACCAGCTTCGCCTTGAAGCGGCGCGTCTGGTTTACGAGGATCTTCTCCGGTACATAAACAGCACGGAAGAGAAATCCGCCTGACTGTGGGGGGACGTTGAATGACGGCAATATACGCCCGACAGAGTATCGACAAAAAGGACAGCATATCCATTGAAACCCAGATAGAAGCCTGTAAGCGCTGCACCAACGGCGAATCCCGCGTGTATTCAGACAAGGGCTGGAGCGGAAAGAACCTCGACAGACCGCAGTTCCAGCAGCTTCTCAGGGACATAAGATCCGGGGAGATAAGCAAGCTTGTCGTGTACAAGCTCGACAGAATTTCGCGTTCGCTCAACGATTTCTCGAATCTTATGGAAACGTTCAGGAAGTACGGCGTGGAGTTCGCTTCCACTGTCGAAACGTTCGACACCTCGACCGCGATAGGCAGGGCAATGCTTGGCATAATCATGGTCTTTGCGGAACTGGAACGCGAGAATATCCTCCTGCGCGTAAAGGACAACTACTACGCCCGGGGCGAAAAGGGGCTGTACCTCGGCGGAGTTCCGGTGTACGGCTTCGACAAGATTCCCACAAGGCTGGACGGTATAAAGACTTCCGTGCTTGTTCCTAACGGAGATATGGGCACTGTAGAGTACATCTACAGCGCCTACAGGGAAA
>HF989415.1:0-9936 GCA_000432175.1 Eubacterium sp. CAG:786 | reverse complement strand
GCGGGGACTTTGTGGGACAGCAGCAAGCTTTCGCGCCTGCTGAGAAGCCCGGTGTATGTCCGCGCGGACATGGAGGTCTACCGCTATTTCAAGGAGAAAGGCGCGCGTATTTCCAACCCCGCTGCGGATTTCACGGGGGAACGCGGCTGCTTCCTCTACGGAAAGCGTGGGGCGAACGAGCGAAAGTACACCAACGTGCACGACCATGTGCTGTCGCTGGGGCTTCACGAGGGCGTGATCACGGCTGAACAGTGGCTCGACGTACAGCGCAAGCTTGACGGGAACACGCAGGTGAAAAAGGGCAGGAGCGGGACGTATTCCTGGCTCACCGGGCTGCTGAAATGCGGGAAGTGCGGCTATGCAATGCGCGTCATGGGCGGCAGGTACTTTTACTGCTCCGGCAAGGCGAACCACTCGGTCTGCGAGGGAATAAGCGGCAAGCCGGAGATAGCGGCAGTCGAGCGGGCTGTGTATTCCGAGCTGGTGAAGAAGTTCGACGAGATACGTGGATTACACCCGAACGGAAAGCCGCAGTCCACGCCGAAAGCAAACAAGCTGAAAATGCAGCTTGAAACGCTGAATTCCCAGATAGACAACCTCGTTGACAAAATCACGCAGACGACGGAAGCCATCGGAAAGGTGCTTGAAGAGCGGCTCGGCAAACTGATTTCAGAGCGGGACAGCATTCAGTCTGAGCTGGACAAGCTTTGCGGCAGCAAGCCGCGGCAGTCCTATGAAGAGGTAATTCCGATGCTGGACAGGTTCGCTGAAATGCCGGTGAGCGTCCAGCGGCAGATAGCGGGGGAGTTCATCGGGAAAGTACTGCTGTGGGAGGACAGGGTGGAGATACGGTGGAAGTTCTGAGAAAGGGCAGACATCAATGTAAGGCAGGAGCGTGAATGCTCCTGCCTTTTGTGTATTTTAAAAAACCGCTCCACAAGCCGTGAACTGGCTCCGGGAGCGGTTTTCCATCTATATCGAGCGCTTCAACGTCCCACTGGATAACGTTCATGCCCATGCCCTGCACGGTGGTTATCAGCGAGTTGTCGTATTCGCCGTAGGGCGCGCGGTAAAGGGTGGGTTCCTTGCCGGTGATGTCCTTTATCTTCAGCGAAGCAGCCTTTGTGTCGGAGATAAGCTCGTTTACATTCGCGCCCTTTACGTGCGGGTGCTGGTCGGAGTGGTTCTGTATCTCGTGCCCGGCGTCCGCAAACATTTTAACGTCCTCGGGGTATCTGTCGCACCAGTCCCCGGTGACAAAGAAAGTCGCGCGGGCGTCGTATTCGCCCAGAGTGTCGATGAGCTCCTGCGTGTTCGAGTTTTCCCAGGCGACATCGAACGTCAGGGAGATTTTTTTGTCCCCGCGTTCGACGCAGTATATCGGCAGCAGCCTTTCGGTTGCCTGGGTGCCTACCGATGTCAGCACCGCGCCTATTCCCACCGCGACTGCTGCTGCAGTCAGTGCGCCTGCAAGGGTCAGCCGTTTTATCTTCTTTTTTGTAAGTGTTATCATTCGCATGATATGCCCTCCTATAGCTTGTTTTTGTATGAGATTATGCCGCGCGCGGGACAAATATTACAGAGAAACACTGAATAAAACAAAATCAGTCCGTTCAGGCGAGCGTGCCTTTAATCAGTCGTTTCAAGATATTCTATGAATTTCGCGTACGGGTAAAATTTCCTGCACAAAATCGCAAAAAACATTTGACAAATCACAAAAAATATGTAACAATATAATAGGAGAATATTTCTTGCGAAACCGCGTCAGTGGAATGGCGCCAAACTGATTTCGCACAGGCACGACAACATTGGAGTGATAACATGACTTTTTTTAAGAGAGCGGCAGCGGCGGCGTTATGCGCGGTCATGCTGGCAGGGACTACCCTTTCGGCATTTGCGGAGGGTGGAGCCAGCCTTGCGGTTGACCCAAGCACTGAAACGTCTGTCATTGACCCGGGGAGTTCCGACAGCGGAGAAACCACCGTCATCGACACCGGTAATACCACCGAAACCACCATCGTTGACCCCGACGAGGGCGACAACGAGAAGAACAAAAGCGGCAGCGGGCTGGACGTTGCGGACGAGCAGTACACGGAGATCGACATAAGCACGTACACCCAGTGGGACGGCAAGACGAAGATGGTTTCCGGCACGAACTACTACATAGACGGAAAGTTAGCCCCCAGGGGGAATTTCACAGTGCCCAAGGAAAGCCGTCTGATAATCAGGAACGGCGCTCAGCTTGTGATTTACAAGAACCGCACGTTCAACGTGCGCGGTATAATCACCATCGAGCCGGAAGCGGAACTGATGAACTCCGGCACGCTGACTATTTATGAAAAAGGCGGCGTTGAGAACTACGGTTCCTTTAAGGGGAGCGTCAGCAGCACCGTCAAGGCGGCGGGCGACCTTATAAACCGCAGCACTGGCAATATAGCAGTCTCCGGCATTGTGAACATCTACAAGACCGGTATTCTGCTGAATTACGGTGAGACCACATTCACCACAAGTTCAAAAGTCAAGGTCACGGGCGACTTTCAGACCCCGGAAACGGGACGTCTTATCTGCGGCGGTTACTTTGCGGTGACGATAAATGGCCGTACTACCCAGGCAGGTTACTTCTCGCTGACGGGAAACCTCGTAAACAGCGGTGTTTTCGTGTTTGAGCGCACGGTGCGCTATTACAAGTCCAAGGCTGCGAAGTTCTCGGTTTCCAAGAGCAGCAGGCTGATAGATTACCGTCACAGGGACCCGTCCACGCCGATACCCGATGGCGACGGCAGCGAGGAGGACGTAACCGACGAGGGAATAAAGGGCATCGACGTTTCCTATGCGCAGGGCGCTGTTGACTGGGCTAAGGTCAAGGCTTCCGGCGTGGGATTTGCGATGCTGCGCTCGTCGAGAGGCCCCGTGAGCGACAAGCGCCCGTCTGCTGAGGACACCACGTTCCAGTATAACGTGACGGAGGCAACAAAGGCAGGGCTGAACGTCGGTGTATATCACTACCTTTATGCGCATACAGTTTCCGACGCGAAGAAGGAAGCCAAGTTCTTTATCAAGACCATTTCTCCTTACAAGATAACCTACCCGGTGGTTCTGGATATAGAAGAACAGAGCCAGGCGCGGCTGGGCAAAAATACGGTCACAAAGATCGTCAAGGCATTCCTGGACGAAGTGAATGCAGCGGGGTATTACGCGATGCTGTATTCCAACAAGACCTGGCTGACGCAGTATCTCGACATGTCGCAGCTTTCCGGATATGAGGTCTGGCTGGCGCAGTGGAATACAGTCCCCACATACAAGGGTGAATTCGGAATGTGGCAGTACAGCTGCAAGGGTATCGTATCGGGTATCGACGGCTATGTTGACCTGAACCTCTCATACAAGAATTACGCAAAGATAATCAGAAAGGGCGGCTACAACCACCTGAGTTAATAAAATCCCCCATGGCGACATGGGGGATTTTTATGCGCTATTACAAATAAACAGGGGCTTATTCAGCCCCTGTAAGTTTATCAATCCGGAAGAATATACTTCTTTGAGTAGTCGTTGAACTCGTCCATGAATTCGGAGCGGTCGAGTTTTTTCAGTTCGTTCATATATTCGTGGGTGTCCATGCTGTTGTCGTTTATCTGTATGAGGTACACCGCGATGTTGGAGCAGTGGTCGGATACGCGTTCGAAATTCGTCAGAAGATCCTGCAGGATAAAGCCAAGCTCTATCGTGCACTTGCCGGAGCGCAGACGCTCGATGTGACGGGACTTAAGCTCGTTGCGCAGCTGGTCGATAACGTCCTCAAGAGGCTCGACGCACTTTGCAAGGCTGACGTCCGCAGTCATGAACGACTTGATGGACATATCCAGTATTTCGTTGACTGCCTTTATCATTATCTTGAGTTCATTGACAGCCTGGTCGGAGAACTTTATCTTCTTTTTGTGCATTTCCTCAGCGGCTTCAACTATGTTCACCGCGTGGTCGGAAATACGCTCCAGGTCGCCTATCGTGTGCAGCATCATCGAAACCACCTTGCTGTCGGTTTCGGAGAGATCCTTGGAGCTTATCTTCAGGATATACGAGCCTATTTTGTCTTCGTAGAGGTCTATCGAATTCTCGTTTTCTATGACCTCGGTGCACTTTTTCTGGTCGTATTCCATTACGATGTCAAGGGAAGTTTTCAGTGTTTCCAGGGTGAGTTCAGCCATTCTGACGCTGACGTTGCGGCACTGCTCGATCGCAACGGAAGGGGTCTTTAACAGACGCTCGTCCAGCATGGGAGCGTCCTGCTTCTTCTCGCCGGGCTTGTCGCGGACCGTAAGACATGCAAGCTTCTCCAGCTGCTTTGTGAACGGCAGGAACAGCGCTGTAGTCAGCACGTTGAAGCCGGTGTGAATGACCGCAATACCGACCGCATTCAGCGACTCTTCCATGAACGGAAGATTTATGAATGCGTTTATGAGATAGAATACCGAAAGGAACAGCACCGTTCCTATCACGTTAAAGTATAGGTGAACGACTGCGACGCGCTTGGCTGGCTTGTTTGCGCCGATGGAAGAGATGAGCGCAGTCACGCAGGAGCCGATGTTCTGACCGAGCAGCAGCGGCAGCGCGATGGAATAAGTCACCTTGCCGGTGGAGATCGCGATGGACTGCAGAATGCCGATGGAAGCGGACGAGGACTGCAGCACGGCAGTCAGCACTGCGCCCGCGATAACGCCGAGTATCGGATTGGAGAACATCATCAGTATATTGCAGAACGTTTCATTCTGCTCAAGGCTTGCAGTCGCAGCGGACATGGAGTTCATGCCGAACATCAGCACCGCGAAGCCTGCAAGTATCATACCGATAGTCTTTTTCCTGTCGGATTTCGTGAACATTATCAGAAACACGCCGATGGCCGCAAGCACAGGCGTGAACGTTGTCGGTTTGAGAATATTGAGTATGCTGAATCCTTCAGAACCGTCTATTGACTGTAAACTCAGCAGCCAGCTGGTGGCTGTGGTGCCTATATTGGCGCCCATGATAACGCCGATGGCCTGCGACAGCTTCATCAGACCGGAGTTAACAAAGCCGATTATCATGACAGTGGTGGCTGCCGACGACTGAATCACCGCAGTGATTATCGCACCGAGAACGACTCCCTTTATCGGGCGCGAAGTCGCTTTTTCAAGCCAGTGTTCGAGCTTGCCGCCCGCGAGCTTTTCGAGGCCTGCGCTGAGCGTGTGCATTCCGAAAAGGAACAGGGCTATTCCACCAAGGAGGTTCAGTACATCATAGACACTCATTTCAATTCTCCTGTTTGCGACGATCTTTCTTTATCGTTCGGATTTAACATTGTTTTTTCCCATACATCATAATTATACATGATTTTTCGGTAATTGTACAGAGGTTTAGCGAAAATTTTAAAAATATTTGTTTTTTTGTTGATAAAGCACAAATACCACACTTATGCATTGATTTTATTTCCGGTATGTGTAAGTTTTTCTGGAATAAATGGAAATAAACTGGCTAAACTATGGTTGAACCGCAGGAAGCCCCACCGCGCCAGGCGTTCCCGGAATAGTAAAAAATCGCCCTGAAAAGAAAGGAAAAATAACCATGAGAAAAGACAGGAACAAGAAGTCGTTCAACACCAAGGCATTCGCTGCCGCTGCGATACTCGGGGGAGCCGCCATCGCTGCAGCGTCCTATGCCGCGTACAACCGCACCATGAGCGGGCTAACCCCCACGACCAGCAGCGAAAGCCAGAACACCTGGGTATTCAGCGCGCCTGAAAGCTCCCCGGTGGACGCCAGCAAGCCCGGCGTGCAGCGCGAGGAAACCACCACTGCCGCTTCCGAGGCTGAGGCAGCGGTTATTCCCACCGAGGATGCGGAGGAAGTCAACAAGCCCGTGAAGAGCGAAGCAAGGAACATCATGCCGGTAGAGGGGGAGGTTTCCCACCCGTTCAGCAACGGTGAACTCGTGAAATCAGAGACCCTTGGCGTGTGGAAGACCCACGACGGCTGCGATATTCTCTGTGCGCTGGGTACTGACGTGCGTTCCATGTCCGCGGGTACAGTCACCGAGATAAAGGACGACCCGCTGTGGGGAATAACCGTCGTGATCGACCAGGACAACGGGCTGACTGTGGAATACTGCGGGCTGTCTAAGGAACTTGAGGTAAAGACCGGGCAGCAGGTGAACGAGGGCGCAGTCATCGGCAAGACTTCCGACACCTGTCAGTGCGAGATAGTCCAGCAGCCGCACCTCCACCTTGGGGTGAAGCAGGGTGGAAAGTGGATAGACCCCATGTCGGTGATAAACGGTTGACAAATCCCGCGATTTCCTTTATAATAGGAATGCACCCGAAATACGGGTGCATTCTTGATATGGAGGAATTGCGATGAAGGTAGTTATACAGCGCTGCGAGAATGCTTCCGTCAGCGTTGACGGAAAGACAGTGGGGCAGATAGGCAGGGGATACATGGTGCTTCTCGGCATAGGGCAGGAGGATACCGAAGCGGAATGCGACCGTCTTGCGGCAAAGATGATAGGTCTGCGGATATTCTCGGACGAGAACGGAAAGACAAACCTTTCTCTCAGCGACGTTGGCGGTTCGCTGCTGATAATTTCGCAGTTCACGCTGTATGCGGACACCCGCAAGGGGCACCGTCCAAACTTCCTCATGGCAAAGGAACCACGCGAGGCTGAGCGGCTGTATGAGTATTTCGTCGGGGTGTGCCGTAAGTCCGTAGCTAACGTGCAGACCGGTGAGTTCGGCGCGGATATGAAAGTAAGCCTGGTGAACGACGGGCCGTTCACGATCATACTTGAATAATAGAATTCCCCTCCGGAGCGGAGGGGAACTTCTTTATGCGTTCTTGTAGCAGCAGCTGAAATTCGTGAACTCAGCGGTGCCGTTGACTGCAAAAAGCCCCGTCATGACGCCGGTGAAGCCCTCTGCGACCTCGCTGGAAAGGTACTTTGTGCTGCCGTAGCCGAGCTGCGTTTCCTTTCCGTCCTGCGCGACGAAGAAGCTGTAGCCGAAGCAGTCTGCACGAATGATGAGCTGTGCGGAATTTCCGGTTATCGCAATGGAATTCTGACGGTGCTTTATGCCGCCGATATTCAGCATGAGCACTGCGCTGCAGCCGGTTTCATTCTGTTCAAGAAGAATGTCGTAGTGCTCGTTTTCGGTGATGAGCACGGTGAGTCCGCCAATGCCACCGTCAACGCGCACGTCCGACTTCATCTCCATGTGGAATTCGCGCTGGCGCATTGCCACAAACGTGGGGGAGTCCACGTTGTTGAGGGTGACGGCAGTTCCGTGCAGGACTGCCTTTTCGTCGGAAAGCTCGTAGTTTTCCATGTGCGGGTGGCGCATGAAGCACCATTCAACGTCCCAGCGGGTGTTTGCAAAGGTGAATTCACGCTGGGGCTTCTGCTCGAAATCGCCCTTGATCTCGTAGAATTCATCGGTGGTGCCGTCGTTTCCGCAGGTGAACCAGCCGTCCGCGCCGAACTGCACCGGCGTGAGGAACACCTCTCTGCCCAGGTGGTGATAGGCACGCCAGATGTGCTGCTGACGGAAGCCCAGCGACAGCACGTGCCAGTCGCCGTGCTTATCACAAATAAGGTCGCCGTGGCCGATACCCTGGATTATGAAAGGCGCCTTGTTGCGGTTGGTGAGCACGGGGTTGCGCGGGTTTCCCTCAAACGGACCCCACACGGAATTCGCGCGGGCGCAGGTTATCATGTGGCCGTATTCCGTGCCGCCCTCGGCTGCCATGAGGTAGTATGTTCCGTTTATCTTGTATAGGTGCGGGCTTTCAAGGTAGCGCCCACCGGAGCCCTGCCATATGCAGCGGCTGGGGGAAAGCTTCTTTCCGGTGGCAATGTCTATCTCGCACTGCACCACGCCACCCACGCCGTTATCATCGGCGCCGTTGCTCATGAAGTAAACATGACCGTCCTCTTCAAACAGCGACGGGTCTATTCCACCCTGGTCCACGTATATCGGCTCGGACCACTCACCGTGGATATCGTCCGTCCAGACGTAGAAATTTTGGTGGGTGGTGTCGTTGGTGGTCACCATGTAAAATCTGCCGTTGACGCAGCGGATAGTCGGCGCAAACACTCCACCGGAGCTGTTTATTTTGTCCAGCATGACCTGGCTCTTTCGGGTGAGCACGTAGCCTATCTGCTTCCAGTTGACGAGGTCGCCGCTTTCAAACAGCGGCACTCCGGGGAAGTACTGAAACGAGCTGCACACGAGGTAGTATTTACCGTTGCTCTCGCATACGCTGGGGTCGGGGTAAAATCCGGATACGACGGGGTTCTGATATTTCATGGGGGTAATCCTTTCTGATTTATTATATACTTATCATTGTATCACATTACGCAGCGGTATGCAACAGGTTACCGGACAAATACTAGCACAAAAAGGACAAAAACGCTTCCGTTTGATGGGGAACGTCGAGACCTTCGAAACTATCTCCTGGCTTGGCTTAGCCAAGCCCACCCTGAGCGCGTAAGGCATAGGGCGTAGCCGTTGCTTTGCGTAAGACCGCAGGTCGTCGCTTGGACACTTGCTTGGATAGAAGTGTTTTTGCCACGGCATACCTGAGCCAAAAACGGATTTTAAAAGCCCGCTTCGCGGGCAAAATCGATTTTTTCGACAAACTGGATATGCGCAATTATGTACGCCGCGTCACACGGTCATTTCTGATTTCTTCATGCTGAGAATGTGATTCTTCACGCGGGTTTCTATCTCTTCCATGGTGAAGTAGTCAAGTATCATCGTACCACCGAGGATATTCAGATACTTTGAAGCCTCCTGGTAGATGAGCTTGCGCTCCTTTCCGGTGCAGGCGGTATTCCGCTCCAGGTCGGTCAGCGCACTGAGAAGCCCGAGCGCAACGGGTCTGCTGCTCATGTAATTGCTCGAAAATAAGATAAGGGTCTTTCTTGAAAAATCATCTTCGAAATAGTGAGTAAGCTCGAACGGGTCTTTGCGGTCCGGGTCGTAGGTCAGCCGACCTACCCACCACAGCTTAGCCAGCGTGTTGGTTATCAGCGAACGCCGTCTGCCCTGACCGTAAAAATATCTCGACAGCACGTCCTCTTTGGTTATCTTCTTTGACGAGGAAGCCTCCCAGCGCTTGTTCACGAACTTCCACATATCGCCGTGGCACATTCCCGCCCACAGCCGCTCGTCGGAAGCCTGGGTATCCGTTATGTTCATCATGGCTGAATACAGCGTGATGACATTCTGCACGTCAGCCTTTCCCTGTTCCTTTTCGGTGCATACAAGGCTGATATCTCCGACGGTGGTCATAAATTCTCCGAAAGGCTCTTCATCGCCGAAAAATTCGTATATCCAGTCGTTGACCGGCAGGCGATATTTCTCAAGGTTGCCCTCGACGTTCGCACGCAGGGAAGCCAGTGCGTCGTATTTCAGAAAATGCAGCTTCATTGTTCGTCCTCCACGCTGTCGCCAAGCTGTGCCAGAGCAGTTATCGCCTTGTTTACCGGAAGCTCCAGCAGCTTCTGCGCCAGCTCGAATGATTCATAGGTGTCAAGCGTGGTCTGATCCATCTTCAGCCCCTGCGCGGAGAGCGTTCTTCGTATCGCCCTGAACCAGCGCCGCTGTTCGAAATCCTCCGTGCCGCTGCGCTTAAGCGTTTCGAACACATATATCAGCGCCGGCAAAATTAGAATCGAATGGAACACCGGCAGATACGCCGGGGAATCGGACATCACGCGGTAATTGCTGAAGCTTTCCGCGCACAGCGTGATGGCGATTTTTTCCCCGTCAAGGTCTATTTTCATGCTTTCATCTGAATCCATCGCGCTCCTGCATATCGAGAAAATGGACGGCACCTTTGCCAGCTCGTCGGTCTCCTTGATTATGTCAACGCTGCACTGACCGCCGACCGCAAGTATCCCGCCGCGCTC
>HF989414.1 GCA_000432175.1 Eubacterium sp. CAG:786 | reverse complement strand
GCGCGTCGGTGCGCCGTCTGTCCAGCAGGGTATTCTCGCCGAAACGCCCGGCGATGTAACACAGCATACCGCGGATATCGGTGACGGCTTCACCGGAGGGTGTATGCACCGTTTTGCAGTATGGGCAGGCAGTCATGCTGCCCTCGTCAAAAACTCTTCCGCATTTTCCGCAGACCAAAACGCTCACCTCCTGCTTGTGACGCACTGAACAAAATCAGCCATGCGCGCGTCCGGACGGGTCGATTTGATTTGTTCAGCATTTCCTGAATATGCTATATTGATATTGTATCACAAATAACTGTTTCTGTCAATAAAATCCGTACGGCTTGACATTCCCACCGTATTGGGGTATAATACACATATATATTAAAAACGACAGGGAAAGGGAAAAAACATGCCGGTAAAAATATCAGACGGACTGCCCGCGCAGTCAATACTTGAAAACGAGCATATATTCATCATGACGGAGCACCGCGCGCTCCACCAGGATATCAGACCGCTTAAGATAGGCATTCTCAACCTCATGCCGACAAAGGTAGTCACCGAAACGCAGATACTGAGATGCCTTTCCAATACCCCGCTGCAGATAGAAGTCACCCTGGTGCAGACTTCCACTTACACGAGCCACAACACCTCCAGCGAGCATCTGCTGAATTTCTACAAGACCTTTGACGACATAAAGGACATGAATTTCGACGGCTTCATCATCACCGGGGCACCGGTGGAGCAGATGGAGTTCGAGGATGTGGACTACTGGCAGGAAATGTGTAAGATAATGGAGTGGACAAAAACGCATGTGCATTCCACGTTCCATATCTGCTGGGCTGCGCAGGCGGCTCTGTATTACCACTACGGCATAAAGAAGTACCCGCTTGAGGAGAAGCTTTCGGGGGTATTCCTGCACACACTGCTCACGCCGAAATCGCGCCTTTTCAGGGGCTTTGACAGCGAGTTCTGGGCGCCGCATTCACGCCACACCGAGGTGCGCCGCGAGGACATCGAAAAGATACCGCAGCTCAAAGTCATGGCTGTGTCTGAGGAAGCCGGAGTTTACGCGGTGTGCAGCGAGGACAGCAGGCAGTTCTTTATAACCGGGCATTCCGAGTACGACGCGGACACGCTGGCGCTGGAATACAGGCGCGACCTCGACAAGGGGCTGGACCCTAAAATCCCCGCGCATTACTTTCCGGATGACGACCCGTCAAAGCAGCCCGTGCTGAGGTGGAGGGCGCATTCCACGCTGATATACACCAACTGGCTGAACTATTTCGTTTATCAGACCACGCCGTTTGATATTTCCGAAAAAATATGAAAATATATTGCATTTTTCTGGCGCATATGTTATAATTATATCGCATAAAGGTTTTTCGGACATATAGTCCGGCATCACGAAAAGTAAAGAGAGGTATCACTATGTTAGAATATCTTGGCAATGCGATCTATGGTTCCTTCATAGCGAATATGATCATCGGTCTTCTTGGCGTAGTTGCTTCCGTTGCGGGCAGTATCGTGCTGGATAAGCTCGTTTTCGGCCCCAGGGCAAAGGACAAGAATGCCTCCAAGGCTGCTAAGGTCGCAAACGGTCAGCATTTCCTGCCGCTTAGCTTCATCAGGATAGGCTACTATGCATGCGCTATTTACCTGGTTTTCCTGGGCATTTCGATGTTCCCGCTGCTGGGTATTTCCGGCGTCCCCGCTTTCTTTGGCGTTGCTGTCATCGGCAATATTGTTCTCCACTTTGTTTATGAGCTGCTCCTTGCAGCCCGCAAGAATGCCGGTCTTGACACTGACGGCGACACCGCTGCTGAGCCTAAGGTAGAACCTCAGCCCGCTGCGCAGCCTTATCAGCAGTATCAGCAGCCGCAGCAGTACCAGCAGAATCCCCAGTATCAGCAGGTGCCCCCGATGCCTCAGCAGGCAGCTCCGGCTCCCGTGCCGCAGCCTGTTCCCCCTATGCCCCAGCCC
>HF989413.1:14287-28437 GCA_000432175.1 Eubacterium sp. CAG:786 | reverse complement strand
AGCCTATCCAGAGACCGCCGACGTAATCCGGCGTAAGTCCCATGAAGAGGAGGTCGGTGCCGGCGTTGGAGGTACCGGTCTTACCGATGACCTCGACGTTTTCCAGCTGAGCAAGGCGTCCGGTGCCGCTGTCGCCGTTGACAACCTTGTATATCATTCGGTTAGTCACCCACGCAGTGTCGCTGTCTATCGCCTGAGTGCCGTAGAAATCCTGCTCGAGTATCACGTTGCCCTTGCTGTCCTCGACCTTGCTGTAGAACATCGGGCGGTAATACACGCCGCCGTTGCCGAATATCTGGTAAGCGCCCGCAACTTCCACCAGCTTTGCGCCGTAGGTCAGCGCGCCCAGCGAGAGGGGCGACAGCGCGATATCCTGGTCAACCAGTGTGGTGAAGCCAAGCATCTGCGTCAGCTGAGTGTACATCGACTTTGTGGTGTTCATTCTGCCGACCCTGACAGCCAGCGTGTTCAGCGAGTGCTGTACGCCGTACCATGCCGGGCGCAGGGTTCCGTCGCCGATAACGCCGCCGTAGTTCTCAGGCCAGTATTCCGGTTCGTCGTCGGTGCCGATGTTTATTTGCGCGTCCGGAATGAGCGTGGAATAAGTTATCAGGTTCTTCTGAACTGCCAGCGAATACGTTGAAATAGGCTTCATCGTTGAACCCGGCGACCTCGTCGCCTGTGTAGCACGGTTGAACGTACCGTCACCCGGCTTCTCGCCAAGACCGCCAACCACAGCCTGCACGGTTCCGGTGTAGTCTATGATGATGAACGCGGACTGTATCAGGTCCTTTTCGGGCGCGGTGGGGTCATAGCGTGAAAGCACCGTGTAGGGGTCCCTGTACTTGTCCTCCAGTATCTTCTGGAGCTTCATGTTCTCGTTGATATATATCTTGTAGCCGCCGTTGTAAAGCTCGTTCTTTGCGGAGGTGTAGGTTATTCCCTTTAAGTCCGCGTAGTCCGTGATCACCTGGTCGATGGCTGCGTCAACGTACCAGTCCTGCGTGACTTCGTAGTCGCCGTTCCACTTGTACGCTTCGTAGCCGGCTTCCTGCTGGGTGTCGTCGCTGGTATCGTCATCGTCGTCACCGGTGTTGAGCGTGCGCTCGTCGATATAACCGTAATCATCGCCGTAAACCGCCCTTGCAAAGTGCACCTGAATGCGGTTGTAGCGGTAGTCCTCGTACTCCTTTGTGGATATCATGCCCTGCTCGTACATGCAGCGCAGGGAGTAGTTCTGCTGCTGCTTGCTTCTCGCAAGGTCGAAATACGGAGACATCTTGCCGGGGTTTCGTATCATTCCCGCAAGGACTGCGGCTTCACCGATGTTCAGTTCAGAAGCGTCCTTGCCGAAATAGTACTGCGAAGCCGCGCCCACGCCGTACACCATTCCACCGAACCAGATCTGGTTGAGGTAACTCTCCAGAATGTCGATCTTGGTGTATTTCTCTTCAAGGCTCATCGCGCGGAATATCTCGCGCAGCTTACGCTCCCAGCTGACCTCGTTATCGCCGGTTAGGTTCTTGACCAGCTGCTGCGTTATCGTGGAACCACCGCCGCCGTCGCCGTTCGAGAAGAACGCACCCGCGGTACGGTACCAGTCAACGCCCTTGTGGGTGTAGAAACGCTTGTCCTCGGAGGCAACAACAGCGTCGATGATGTAGGGGGAGATATCCTCGTAATCCACCCAGACGCGGTTTTGCTCTGCGGCAAGGCGCTTGACCTCGACAAGCTCGTTGTTCTCGTCGTAGCCGTAAACGAAGCTTGTGTACTTCATCTCGATGTTGCGGAGATTTGCGTCATAGCTGTTGTCCGCGAAATCCAGGACATACACCGCCAGCACCGTGACAACGATGCAGACCATGATGACGAGTATCAGCAGCATTGCAGAAAATGTCGTGCCGACTATAGTCATCGCGTGCCCGAAATTTTTCATCGCGCGGCTGCGGGTCTTTTTTCCGGAGCGCTTTTTCGGCTGCTCCTCTTTGATTTTGATGTATTTTATCTTCTTTTTCTTGTCCATACTTTGTTCACCTTTGCGCCGGCTGTTCCGGCATGGCTGTCAGGTTTCTAATGGATAGCTGTACTGCTTTCATGCATGTACTTTATTATTATAGCACATTTTTCCGTGAATGTTAATACCTTTTTCGAAATTTTCACATTTCTGCGGTAATAGCGCCTGAAAAACAGCCGAAACCCGTCAATTATGCTGCAAAAACGGCTCTGGGCGCGTGTGATTTCCGACACAAAGCCGCCTGCCCGAAAGCAAGCGGCTTTGTGATTTACATCGGTACCGGTACGGAGCCAATCAGCCCGTCGATAACGTCGAGAGCGGCGCTGTAGTCAGTCTGCCCGGCAGCCAGAATGAGCCTGTGCGAAAGCACTGCGCCTGCCACCGACTTCACGTCGTCCGGGGTGGCGTAATCGCGGTCGTTCATCAGCGCCATTGCCTGCGCGCACCTGAACAGCGCGATGGAACCGCGGGGACTTACCCCCAGCTTTACCTGCGGCATGTTCCTTGTGGCGCTGACAAGCGAGAGAATATACGCTTTCACCTTGTCCGAAACTGCCACCTCAGCCGCTTTTCCCCTCAGCTGCAGCAGTTCCTCCAGCGACATCACCAGGGAAATCTCCACGCGCTGCGGCATGATATCCAGCATCTTCATTTCTGCCGCGCGGTCGGGGTACCCCACGGAAATACGCATCAGGAAGCGGTCCAGCTGCGCTTCCGGCAGGTGATAGGTACCGTAGGTTTCGATAGGGTTCTGGGTCGCGAGAGTCATGAACGGCACGGGGAGCTTGTAGGTCTTTCCGTCAACGCTTATCTGCAGTTCCTCCATGGCTTCCAGCAGCGCGGACTGCACCTTGGGTGAGGAGCGGTTTATCTCGTCCGCGAGAAGGAAGTTGCACATTGCGGCGCCCGGCCGGTATTCGCTCCTGCCGGAATTCATGTCCACCGCGGTGTAACCCACGACGTCCGACGGCATGAGGTCAGGCGTGAACTGAATTCTGCCAAAGCTGCCGGAAACGCTCTTCGCGAGGGTCTCCGCGAGCAGGGTCTTTCCCACCCCGGGGACGTCTTCAATGAGCACGTGACCTCCTGCCAGCATCGCGCAGACTACCTTTTCGATGACAGGGCGCTTGCCGATTATCACGCGCTCGATGTTGCCGATGAGCTGTTCAACTTTGTTGTTCATTTTTATGCTCCTTATAAATTACGTGTGCTCAGATCATGACCATTCTGCCGAATTTCCGGAATTACGCAGAAGCGTCGGCACGTCACTCTTTATCATCACGACTGTTTACATTTGCTTTTTCCGGTTCCGGGGCACCGAAAGGTGCATTCAGGCACACAGTGGAAATACCGCTGAACATAGTCATAATGCCCCATATTATTGAGCCAAAGAACATAGTAAGCGCATTACCAAGCCCAGCCCAGCCAGACCATATGGTTTCGCCAAGCAATAAAGCTAGGATTACTCCAAGACCACCCAGCACAACCGGCGCTATAAACACTGAAATTAAATAACACCTTGACCTCATCACAAGTTTTTTCCTGATAAGGTTCATTAATTTCACGTGTATAAAAGCAGAGCCAATGCAAAAGCCCAGGGCAATAAACACAAATACTTTTTCTGTGCTGAACAGAACAGAATCAAATCTGGCACAAACAAAAGCGTCTATCAGTATTAATGCAATGTTCAATGCCAACCCTGCCGCGCATAGCCCCGCGTATTTCAAGTATTTCATTTGTCAGTCCCTGAGGAAAACAACGTCGAACGTCCTTGCAAAGAGCGCCCCCAACGCCGCGGAAACCGTAAACATTATCGTCCATAGCAGCCAGGCAGCCCCCGCTTCTGCCGGGAACTGATTTCCCCATACGTCGTTGGCTGCCATCACGTTGACGACGATAAATCCCGCGACGCCCGCAATGAACGGAAGCAGAAGCGCCAGCAGGGAATAAACCATGGTTTTCATGCGCAGCTTCTTTCTGATGAGCTTCTTGAACAGGGCGTGCACAAACCCGAACGCCCCGCAGATTATCAGCACCGCCAGCAGCCCGAGTATCGCGAAGTCCTTCAGCTGCGTGAAGAACAGCTGGAAAAACCAGCTGCACACGATGGTGGAAGCGACGTTAACCAGTATCCCTGCGATGATAAGCCCCGCATATTTTAATTTGTTCATCTGTCCCTCCGTGATACAAAAACGGCGCAGCCCGAAAGCTGCGCCGCAGTCAGCGTATGTTGTTCAACAATTAGTTGAGCAGGGAGTGCTCGTCAGCTGCGTCGAACAGGTGGATCTTGTTCGGATCAAGAGCGAGCTTAACAACGTCCTGAGGACGAGCGGTGCATCTCGGAGATACTCTAGCAGTAAGCGGGATACCCTCGCAGGTCAGATACAGGAATGTCTCAGCACCGAGCATTTCGGTTACATCAACGGAAGCCTCGATGATACCGGTCTTTGCAGCGGAGAGGAACATCTCTTCGTCGTGAATGTTCTCAGGACGGATACCGAGGACAACTTCCTTGTCAACATAGTACTTGAGAGCCTCGTTGTCAGACTTGGCGGAAGGAAGTTCAACATAGAACTTGCGGCCTCTGGAGGTCTTGGTGTCCTCAGAACCGAACTCAACAGTGTACTTGCCGTTGAGCATCAGGAGCTTGGCAGGAATGAAGTTCATCTGCGGAGAGCCGATGAAGCCTGCAACGAACTTGTTTACAGGGTTCTCATAGAGGTTGATAGGAGAGTCGATCTGCTGGATGTAGCCGTCCTTCATAACAACGATACGGTCACCCATGGTCATAGCCTCTGTCTGGTCATGTGTTACGTAGATGAATGTAGTACCCAGCTTCTTGTGCAGCTTAGAGAGCTCAGTTCTCATCTGTGCACGGAGCTTAGCGTCCAGGTTGGACAGCGGCTCGTCGAGCAGGAAGACCTGAGGATCACGTACGATAGCACGACCCAGCGCAACACGCTGTCTCTGACCACCGGACAGAGCCTTCGGCTTTCTGTCGAGCAGGTGGGAGATGTCGAGGATCTTGGCAGCTTCTTCAACCAGCTTCTTGATCTCGTCCTTAGGAACCTTACGGAGCTTCAGACCGAAAGCCATGTTGTCGAATACTGTCATGTGAGGATACAGAGCGTAGTTCTGGAATACCATTGCGATATCTCTGTCCTTAGGAGCAACGTCGTTTACAAGACGGTCGCCGATGAACATCTCGCCCTCGGAGATTTCCTCAAGGCCTGCGATCATACGCAGGGTCGTGGACTTACCGCAGCCGGAAGGACCTACGAGTACGATAAACTCCTTGTCCTTGATATTCATGGTGAAATCGGATACGGCAACAACGCCGCCCGGATAACGCTTGTATATGCCTCTGAGTGATAAGCTTGCCATTTGAAATGACCTCCTGATATTACTTAAAATATTTCAGAACCCACACGGATCCCTAGCTATTGTCGCTAATAATATAATACCAAAATACGGCGAAAAATAAAAGAGCCTAAGTCAACAAATATTTTTTGACTGGTTTATGTATATTCACCAACACCGACAAAACATAGACAATAAAATCCGGCCGGCGCTAGTGGTATTGCACAAAAATACGGCTTATTTGCCCTGCGAACGGTGTTCCGGCTGCTTATTTTTGGAGATTGTGCTAAAACACGCGCGTGTAATTTGTGCATTACACCACAAAATCTGCGAGATAATTTTCACACAATACACATATATTGTTTTCGGGGACATGCTGCGGTGAAATGCTGACGGAAACCCACCCCGATTTTTGTGCAGAACTACCACATTATTATACAACACACAGTCACGCAAGTCAAGGAGGGAAACATGAAAGATAAGGAGAAAAAGTCCCGGGCGCCGATGGTCACGGGCTTGTTGCTGCTCGCTGCCGCAGGAGGCTGGCTCGCATTCCGGCTGCTGTGGAGCGGCCCCGCGGGAATTCCCGGTGAGAGCGAGCGCCAGCGCATAGAGTACATAGAAAGCTTCGGCTGGAATGCCGGCACCATTCACAGCGACGTAAAGGAAATACGCATTCCCGGTGATTTTGACGAGGTTTACGAGGAATACAACGCGGTGCAACTGAGCCAGGGGTTCGACCTGCGGAGGTACCGTGCGCATTCAGTCAAGCAATACACCTATAAGATAAGCCGCACCGACGACGACCCTGTGCAGCTGCTGGCGCATCTCCTGGTGGAAAACGGCGTCATTATCGGCGCCGACGTCACCCCGGCAGAAGCGGGGGGTATCACCGGCGCATTAGCCATTCAGGATTGACAAGAACTGCCTTTTGATGTACAATATAATATATTTACATCATAAGGCAGGTGATTTTCTTGAAGAAAACGTGGATGCTCGCAGGTTCAGTCTGTGTTGTGGCGATAGCTGCAGTCGTGGTGACCGCAAATATGCTCGCACATGGCGGAAGTACAGTCAGCACGCCGGAATTCATCATGCCGGAAAGCGTATCCGCCACTTCCGCGACCAGTTGCGTGATTTCCTCTGCGGACGTGCCTGTATTCACCACAGCCGAGGGAACAACAGCACAGCCTGATGAAACGCTTCCGCAGCGGGAATCCACCATGACCACAAGCCCTGAAACCGCTCCCGTAACGGAAACTCACATCGCGGAAACTGCGGAAAAAACCACGGTGCCTTCTCCGGCTGAAACCACCGCTTCCCCTGCGGAAACCACCAGCCGCGCCGCCTCTGCGACAACTGTCACGACTGCCGCTTCATCGCAGCCGGAGCCTGAAATAATACCGGATAATGTGATGCTGACTTCCCACGACCCGCTGCACCATGTGCGTTTTGAGTTCAACGGGCGAACGATAAATTTTACAGGGGTGTATTCCGGGGACGGGGTGGACGATGTTTATATCCACAGAGCGGGGCTGCATTCCTGGAATCTGTCGCAGAATGGCGATAAATTTTCGGGGAATATCGACATATCCACGCTGGACAACGGGTACTATATTATTATAGTAAAGCTGCATTCCGGCGCGGCGATGTATTATGTGTTCAATGTGGCTTCCGACGGGGCGCACCCGATTTCTGCGAAAGACCTGCCTGCCGAAGATAATCTTGCATTTCTTTCGTCACCGATGGAGCTTCCGAAAGACGGCGTGCTGAACCATATTACCGTTTCTGGCAGCGAAGCCACCGCAGCTGAGATACTCCGTGAGATAAAGTCGATCTCAGACCAGGTGTGCGCGGGGCTCAGCGACGACTACAGCAAGGCGCGTGCGCTGGCGCAGTGGGTGTCGGTCAACATGTATTACGACCACGACGCGGCAAATAACGGCGTTACAGAGGAAGATATATCGCTGAAATTCGTGCTGAAAAATCACCGCTCTGTCTGCTTCGGATGGTCAAATCTGTATTCCGCGCTGTGCCAGGCACAGGGAATAAAGTGCTACAACGCCTCGGGCAGCGCAGTCACCGGCAGCAGGTGCTTCCTGCAGACCACGACTGAGGACGAGCGCTCGCACTCCTGGAATCTCGTCGTTATCGACGGACGATACATCTGGGTGGACACCGTGTGGGATTCCGGCAACAGCTATCGCTACGGGCAGTACAACACCGGCGTGTGCGACCTGGAGTACTTCGACAAGGACAATACCGCGCTTGCCCACGACCACCGCGTTACCCGGCTGGAATACCGCGACTATTTCGGGTACTTCCCGGTAAATGAAAATTAGGTGAAAATTAACTCACAGCTCTTGACTTAGAGTGCGCTCCAGGTGATACAATATCATAAAATAACCGGATACTCGGAAAATGGAGGAAGAAAAATGTATTTAGAGAATATCAATTCCCCTGCGGACGTGAAAAAGCTTTCGTCCGATGAAATGAGAGCGCTTGCCGGAGAAATGCGCACCGCGCTCATAAAGAAACTCAGTATCCACGGTGGACACTGCGGTCCTAACCTCGGCATGGCAGAAGCTGTGATCGCGCTGCACTATGTTTTCAACTCACCGGTGGACAAGTTCGTCTTTGACGTTTCGCACCAGAGCTACTGCCACAAGATGCTCACCGGCAGAAAGGACGCATTCCTTGACGAAGCAAAGTACGACGATGTGACCGGGTATTCCAGCCAGCACGAAAGCCCGCACGACCACTTCACCATCGGGCATACCTCCACTTCTGTCAGCCTTGCCTGCGGACTTGCAAAGGGACGCGACCTGTGCGGCGGGAAGGAAAACATCATCGCAGTTATCGGCGACGGTTCACTTTCTGGCGGCGAGGCGCTGGAGGGACTTGATTTCGCGCACGAACTCGGAAGCAATCTCATCATTGTCGTGAACGACAACGGAATGTCCATTGCAGAGAACCACGGCGGACTTTACGAGAACCTGAAGCTTCTGCGCGACACTGACGGCAAGGCTGAATGCAACCTGTTCCGCGCGATGGGGCTGGATTATGTATTCGTCGGCGACGGAAACGATATTGACCAGCTTATCCCCGCGTTCAGCAGCGTCAAGGACTGCACAAAGCCGGTAGTGGTTCACATCGTCACCGAAAAGGGACGTGGTTACGCCCCCGCAGTTAAGGACAAGGAAAGCTGGCACTGGCACATGCCTTTCGATATCGAAACAGGCGAACTGAAGTTCCGGGGCGGCGGGGAGGATTACGGAGAGCTCACCGCAAAATATCTGATGGAAAAGATGGACAAGGACCCGTCAGTCTGCGCGATAACCTCCGGTACGCCTACAGTTATGGGATTCACAAAAAATCGCCGCGAGAAGTATAAGGGGCAGTTCATCGATGTTGGTATCGCTGAGGAGCACGCGGTGGCTATGGCTTCCGGCATTGCGGCTAATGGTGGAAAGCCGGTTTACGGCGTTTACAGCAGCTTTATCCAGCGCACCTATGACCAGCTGCAGCAGGATCTGTGCATCAACAACAATCCTGTTACGATACTGACGTTTGCCGCTTCCGTCTGGGGAATGAACGACGTAACGCACCTTGGCATTTTCGATATCCCGATGATGTCCAATATTCCGAACCTGGTTTACCTCGCCCCCACCACCTATGAGGAATACATCTCGATGCTGGACTGGAGCCTTGAGCAGCGCGAGCACCCGGTGGCAATACGCGTGCCCGGTGGAGTTGTGCATTACAACAAGCCTAAAAAGGATTACGGCGACCTTAACAAGTACGAGGTTTATCAGCAGGGCAGTGATGTTGCGATAATCGCGCTGGGAACGTTCTTCGGAATTGGCATGCAGGCGGCTGAGGTCATTGAAAAGCGCACCGGAGTAAAGCCCACGCTCATCAACCCGATTTATATAACCGGTATCGACGAAGAACTTCTGGAGAGCCTGAAAGCTACTCACAAGGCGGTCATCACGCTGGAGGACGGAATTCTCGACGGCGGCTTTGGCGAGAAGATAGCGCGCTTCTACGGAAATTCCGACATGAAGGTTGCCAACCTCGGTCTTAAAAAGGAATTCCTCGACCGTTACAATCCCGACGATGTTCTCCGTGAAAACGGGCTTACGCCTGAACTCATCGCAGAAAAGGCTGAGCAGCTTACAAAGTAAATATAATATCCCCCGAGTAAATATAATACCCCTGGTCAGGAACCGGGGGTTTTTATACATCTTCCGGGAATATTGTGTCATTATCACACACCAGCGGGATTTTGTCCATGGAATTCCGGGGAATTATGTGGTATACTAAAGAAAAAGCACAGAAGGGGGCTTTCATATGCGTTCATTTGCAAAAGCCGCTAAGACAAGCGGACTTATAATTTCAGCTGCGATGTGTGCTCTGGGCATTCTGCTCATTGCCATTCCGGGGTTCTTCACCGAAATGATAGGCGTCATCTTCGGCATTGCGGTGATAGTATTCGGCTGCTCAAAGATATTCGCGTATTTCTCCGGGGACCCGTTCCGCGTGGCGCTGCGCGCTGACCTTGCAGGGGGAATTATTCTCGTCGCGCTGGGTATCATTCTGTTTGCGCACCCGGTGGGAGTTATGGCGTTCATCAGCATTGCCGCTGGTATTTACATGATCGCCGACGGCGTTTCGAGAATACAGACCGCGATGCAGGCAAAGCAGCTCGGCTACAGAAGATGGTGGCTCATGCTCGCGATGGCAGTGCTCACCGGAATTCTCGGATTTGTTATGATGTTCCGGCCAGGAGAGGGCAGCGAGGTGCTGATGATAATGCTGGGTATCTCCCTGCTGAGCGACGGTATCCTGAACCTCATCACCATTATAACGGCTTCAAAGTACTTCAAGAACATCAAATCTGACATGAACATAATCGATGTTGACGGAGAAGAAAAGTAATCTATCATTTTCATGTCAGTGGCTTTTCGACAATCGCCCGCGAGACGGGCTTTTGAAATTCGTTTTTTGCCACGGTTTTCCCGTGGCAAAAACACTTCTATCCCAGCAAGTGTGCGAATTATCAGCGCAGCTGATAATGAGTGCGCGCGGCTGGGATGTTCGGCGAAAAAGCCCCTTTAGGGGATTTTTCGACGGTCTCAAATGGGCTGTGATTTTCACAGCCCATTTGCTATTATTCAGCCTTAGGAGGCGCTGATATCCTTTATCGCCTGCGTAACCAGCTTCTTGAACAGGGGCGCTACGCGGTCGGCTGTTTCCTGCACTTCTTTATGAGTGAGCGGATTTACGGAGATGCCCGCTGCAAGGTTGCTTATGCAGGAGATACCGCATATCTCCATGCCAGCGTGACGTGCGGCTATCGCTTCGATCGCGGTGGACATTCCCACGGCGTCAGCGCCTAAGCGCTCGTATGCGCGTATCTCGGACGGAGTTTCGTACTGCGGACCGGTGGTCTGGATATACACGCCCTTTCTGAGCGGCACGCCCGCGGTCACTGCGGCATTCTCGATGACTTTCTGCAGTCTGCGGCTGTACACCTCGGACATATCCGGGAAGCGCACGCCGAGTTCATCGATATTCTCGCCGATTAGCGGAGAGGGAACGGACATGGAAATGTGGTCGGTGATGAGCATGAGATCGCCTGCATTAAAGCTGCGGTTTATGCCGCCTGCCGCGTTAGTCAGGAACAGAACCTTTGCCCCCATCAGCTTCATCAGCCGCACGGGGAGCACCACGTCCTGCGGCTTGTAGCCCTCGTAGAAGTGCACTCTTCCCTGCATGGCAACAATAGGAACTCCACCCGCATAGCCGAACACAAAGCGCCCTTTATGCCCGGGCACCGTGGACACCGGAAAGCCCTCAATGTCGTGGTAATCCAGCGTTTCGACAACTTCCATCGTGTCTGCGTAGTCGCCAAGACCGCTGCCGAGTATCAGCGCAAGCTCCGGCTTGAAGCTGATCTTTTTCTGCACGCACTCGTAGCATTTCATGAGCTTTTCGTAATTTTCGTTCATTCCGCACCTCCGTCGTTATTTTCGTTTTCGTCCTCGTCGGGGACTCCACCCGACTGCTTTTTCATCACGCCTATCTCGACTTCCTGCAGCTGCGACATCGGCACTGCGGCTGCTGAGCGCTTTTCGTCGGAGCGTTCCCACAGCGGGGGATAAAGGCTCACGCCCTTGTCCGCGGGCAGCTGGTCGAACAATACGCCGGGGCATTCCCTGACGTAGTCGCGGTAGAAGTTCGTTACGTCTTCGGCGCTGCATGCGAATTCAAGCAGCTCGTCGTAATCGTCCCCGAATTCCTCTACTGCAAGCTCGTCCGGGGCAAGGTACATCACCATGCCCTGCTTATCCAGCGCGAATATGCCGCCGAATACGTCCTCGCCGACGATGGTCATTCCGGTTTCGGCAAGGCGCTGGTTGCGCTCAAAGAAATCTATGATACCGCTGCCGCACAGGCGAAGCATTCCGTTGACGGAAACGCCACCCGTGCCCGCAAGCACAGCCGCAAGCGGGGTGAAATCGCCTTTCTGGGCGCGCAGCTTCTTTGCCTTTTCCTCGTCGGGGGGGAGCACTATGATATCGCAGCCGGAGTTATCGAACATCTGCTGTATCCGGCTGAACTGTTCCTCAAAGGTCATTTTAAACCTCCCAGCTGCCGAGGTACTTTTCCTGCTCAGGGGTGAGCCTGTCTATCTCTATTCCCCAGTAGTGCAGCTTGCGCACTGCTACCTCATGGTCAACGGATTTGGGCACGTTGACGGTCATGTGGTCGGAATTGCTGACGGCTGTGCTGTTCTGTGCGATGTACTTCGCGGAGAGCGCCTGGATAGCAAAGCTCATGTCCATTATTTCTGCGGGGTGGCCGTCGCCGGCTGCGAGATTCACAAGTCTGCCCTCGGCTATGACGAAAACGGTGTTGCCGTTGGCAAGCTTGTAACCCATGATGTTGTTGCGTGCAAGGTAGCTTTCCTGCGCTATCTCGCGGAGTTTTGCCATGTTCACTTCAACGTCGAAATGGCCCGCGTTGCAGCAGATAGCGCCGTCCTTCATGTTCAGGAATGCTTCCTCGCCGATGACGTCAGCGCAGCCTGTTACTGTCACGAAGAAATCGCCGACCTTTGCAGCCTCGCGCATGGGCATTACCTTGAAGCCGTCCATGACCGCTTCCATAGCCTTTATCGGGTCTATCTCGGTGACGATGACGTCAGCGCCAAGCCCCTTTGCGCGCATTGCAACACCCTTTCCGCACCAGCCGTAGCCAGCGACGACTACGTTCTTTCCGGCTACGATGAGGTTGGTGGTGCGGTTTATGCCGTCCCAGACGGACTGACCGGTGCCGTAACGGTTATCGAACAGATGCTTGCAGTCTGCGTCGTTCACCAGCACCATCGGGAATTTCAGCGCGCCGTCGCGGTCCATTGCCTTCAGACGGATAATGCCTGTGGTGGTTTCCTCGCAGCCGCCGAGTACTTCGGGGATAAGCTCTGGGTACTCGTTGTGAATGAGATTTACCAGGTCGCCGCCGTCATCGATGATGACGTTGGGGCGCGCCTTTATTACCTGGGAGATGTGACGGTGGTATTCCTCATCGGTGGCGTTGTACCATGCGAAAACATTCAGTCCGTCGTGAACCAGCGCCGCTGCAACGTCGTCCTGCGTGGAAAGCGGATTGCTGCCGGTGACGTACATTTCCGCGCCGCCTGCCGCAAGAACCTTGCACAGATACGCAGTCTTTGCCTCAAGGTGGACTGAGAGCGCTACGCGAAGCCCTGCAAAGGGCTTTTCCTGTCCGAATTCCTTTTCAATGCCGTTGAGAAGAGGCATGTTGCGCTTTACCCATGCGATCTTGCGGGCGCCGCTTTCCCAGAGTTCGGGATTTCTTATTTCGTTTGACATTTTTATGCTCCTTTATTTTAATCAAATGGTAACCTCTAAAAACCTCCTTCACGGCAGATTTCTATGACTTATATCATCTGCGTCGTTGTCAAACCTTGAAATACATACAGTATTACTGCGGTTTGACGCCTTGCATCTGATATAAGTCATGTACGGAATCTGCTCGTGTCCCGGTTTTTAGAGGTTACCGTAAGCTTACAATTACATTATAGCGTAAAGGAGGGCTTTTGTCTTGATAATTACCAAATGTATTTCAGAGAACTTCTGCGAATGTACCGCAGGCTATTCGCTTGCCGGAATTGCCGGAAGGCTGCATGGCAAAATCGTCGTGCATGGAGTGTAGTATCACGGGCTTCCCCGAGAAATCAGATACTTTAGCCTTGCCGATAAATATCTCCATTGCCGCGTATCCGCTGCTGTCAGAGAAAATCGGCGGCAGGTCCCCGGCATGGTAGGGGTGCTGCGCGCACCATGTTCCCTCAGGGCAGAGGGAAAGGTGTTCTCCCGCGTCCATGAACGGCTCCTTTCCGTCGGCTTCTCCGCAGATGACGCCGTTATGGACGTGGAAACCGAATATCTTATCCGGCGGCAGTCCCTCAAATTCTGCCTGGATATACAATGCTCCGTCGAGCCAGTAGGCGAAGATGAGCCCTTCCACGTCCGGGTGGTCCGCGCTGCCGCGGAGTTCACCACGCAGCGCCGGAGTTTCCGCTGCCATGTATGAAAATCTGTTTGTCTGCTGCATATGCTGCACCTCGCTTTCAGGACAGTATATGCGTGACCGGCGCGGATTACGCCTTTGCGGCAAGTGAATTCAGCTGGCGCACAAGTTCCTCCTCAAGGCAGGAATAGAACAGCGTGAAAAGTATATCCGC
>HF989413.1:0-14246 GCA_000432175.1 Eubacterium sp. CAG:786 | reverse complement strand
ACGTTCCGGTTGGTTATCGCAGCCAGCGTGGGAACATAGGTGTAGATGTAGCCCTTGTACCATTCCGCGTCGTATGCGGGTACGGGTCTGCCGGATTTCACAAGGCGGCGTATTTCCTCAAAATCGTCGGGGATAACGTTGTCGTAGTTCCCGGCGCCCTTTGCTACGACCATATCGTATATCGTCTTTATCTGCTTGTCGTTGAGGTAGCCGCCGGCGGTCTTTACATTCTTCAGCGTGGGAAGTCTTACCGCAAAGGAATATACCATCAGCGACAGGACGCGCTCATACTCCGGCGTGTTCATCTCGGCGCAGCGCTCCTTGTCCAGCTTTATGCCGGTGTTGTAGAGGCAGGTGGTGTCGGTGATGTTGTTCAGCGATAGCCTGAAAATGTCCTTTATATTAATATTGTACAGGTCCTTGTCGGCTATCATGTAGATGTACTTCATGGCATTGAACAGGGAGACCCCCGCTTTCACCACGGTTTCCGACAGCATTGTGAACGCTGTCCTTTCGCTTATGAATTCCATATGCTCCTCCTTTATTCTTCCGGTCTGAGGTCAAGCTCGTCCCTGCCGCTGTTCTTTCCCAGCAGGTCGCCCCCGTCGGGGAGTATCACGGTGAACTCCGTGCCTTTGCCGGGTTCGCTCTGCACGCCTATCCTGCCGCCGCACTGCTCCACTATCTTCTTCGCAAGCGGAAGCCCCAGCCCGTTGCCCTTGGTCGAATGGGAAGCGTCTGCCTGGTAGAATTTCTCGAAGATGTGCGGGAGCGCTTTCTGCGGAATGCCGCAGCCGTTGTCGCGCACGCGTATCGTGATAACTCCTGCTTCGCGGTGGCAGCTGACGAATATCCGTCCGTTTGCGGGTGTGAATTTCACGGCGTTGTCGAACAGATTGTTCCAGACATGCGAAAGGGTCTGCTCATTCCAGGTGAATTTCACATCGTCAAGCTCCATATCGATGTCGATGTTCTTTTCAGTCCACTGGCTCTCGAGGCGCAGCATGCAGGTGCGCAGCTGCTCGTCCAGCTGGAATTCCGTCTTACCGGTGACGATATCGCTGGTCTCAAGGCTTGTCAGCAGCAGCGTGTTGGAGGAAAACTCAGAAAGGTACTCGGTCTCCTCAAGGATTATCCTGGAGAATTCTTTCTGCTGCTCCGGGGTGAGGTTGCCGTCGTAAAGCTGTCGCGCAAATCCCCTGATGGAAACCAGCGGCGTTTTGAACTCGTGTGAGAAGCTTGCCATGAAATCGCGGTTGAACATCGCATTGCTGTTGAGTTCTCGGGTCATTTCGTTGAACACTTTGATGAGGTCCGCAAGTTCACGGACTGTGTGCTTTTCAGCCCAGCCCATGTCCACCTGCACTGTATAATCTCCCTCGGAAACGCGCTTAGTCGCCTTGATGAGCTCCACCAGCGGTTTAAGGAATAAATTCACCGCGACAAACGACAGCAGCGTACCTATCACGATACTGCTGACCACTGACGCTATGATATTCTCGGTGTCGCTGCTGCCGTTTGAGAACACCATGTCTATCGCAATACGCGCGGTGAAGCTGAGCACGTCCGCGGCAACGGTTATCACGAGTATCAGCAGGCTGAACTTTATGCCAAGACGGCTGACCAGCGACAGGCTGACGAATTTCGGTTTTTTCATGGCTGCTCCTGCGGTTTTGCGGTTTTTACCGCTTTGTAGCCCAATCCGCGCACGGTGACTATCTGTATATCCTTGTTGTCCTTTAACCGGTCGCGCAGACGGTTGATGTGCACATCGACCGTGCGGGCTTCGCTTTCGCTGTCCATGTCCCAGAATTCCTCCATGAGGCTGGCGCGGGTGAACGTCTTGTTCGGGAATGACAGCAGCTTGAAAAGTATCTGGAATTCCTTTTTAGGCATCTGGACTTCCACACCGTTCTGTATCATGGTGAACGAGTCGTATATGAGGGTGGTGTCGCCGACTGCTATGCGCTGTTCCTCTGATATCTTCGCACGACGAAGCAGGGCGCGCACGCGCAGTATCATCTCAACTTCGTCCACTGGCTTGACCATGAAATCGTCCGTGCCCAGCGTGAACGCGCGCCGCACGTCCTCTGCGCTGTCACGCGCGGTGATTATCAGCACCGGAATGTTGCTGCCGCCGTCGCGCATCGTTTTCAGAAACGTGTAGCCGTCCATCGTCGGCATCATCAGGTCGAGTATAACAAGGTCGATGTGGGTAGCGTCCATCAGCTTCAGCGCCTCGGCGCCGTCGCCGGCAGTGTAGGGCTGGTAGCCGTTTTTCTCCAGCGTGTATTCGTACAGGCGCCTGATGTGCGCCTGGTCGTCCACTACCAGAATGTTGAACATAATTACCTCCGTAAAACTGCCGCAGCTATCGCAAGGTCCTGCGGACGGGTCACTTTCATGTTGCAGGCTGTGACCGGGGTGATGTGCACTTCCTCGCCGCATGCTTCAAGCAGGGAACTGTCGTCGGTGAGTTCATCGGCGCGGCTGCCCAGCCGTTCCACACAGGAGAGATAAAGCTCGCGCCGGAATGCCTGCGGAGTCTGAGCGGCATAAAGCATGTCCCTGTCAAGGGTGTTCTCGATAATTCCGTTGTAGCACTTTTTAATAGTATCAGTCACCGGGGCTGCCGCTATCGACGCGCCGTAATTCACCGCGTCGTTCAGCACACGGTCAATGTCCTCCGTGGATATCAGCGGTCTTGCGCCGTCGTGTATCGCGATGTATTCACAGGTGCATTCCCCGAGGGCGTTCATGACGGACAGAGCCCGCGTCCTGCCGCCGGTGGTGACTGTCTTCAGCTTTGTAACGAAATGTTCCCGCAGGAGCGAATAATAATCCTTTTCTTCTCCCTGCGGCGCAGCGAGTATTATCTCATCGACAAGCGCGGAATGCTCGAACGCAAGCGCGCTGCGCACCACTACGGGTATTCCCTCCAGCGCGGCAAGCTGCTTGTTCACGCCGTTCATGCGGGTGGAACTCCCTCCCGCGAGTATTATCGCAGAAAACATTCGTCCTCCTTAGCGTACTTCGCTGAAGTTGCCGTGCAGCCGGAAGTAGCTGTATTCCGTTTCGAAGTTGTTCAGCAGCCGCAGCACCACGGGCTGGTCTATGCTGCCCGAGAACTCCAGATAGAACATGAATTCGTTCTCGTCCGTGCGGTATTCCAGCGGCAGCGGTTTGCTCTGTATCTTTGTGAGGTCGAGCTCATTCACCGCGAACTTTGTCAGCATGCGGTAGAGCGAACCGGAAATATGCGGCAGCGATACCGAAACAGCAACTGTGTCAGCGCCGTCGTAAACTTCTATTTCCTTTGATATGCAGATGAAGCGGGTCGCGTTGTTGGGGTCGGCCGCTATCGCTGGTTCCACCACGTCAAGACCGTGCATTTCTGCGCATTCGCGGGAGCATATGCAGCCCAGCTCGCTGCTGCGGTTTTCTGCCACCATCTGCGCCGCCATCGCGTTGTTGGCGTATGGAATTACCGTGAGATACGGGCGGCTGGAGATGTATTCCCCGCACTGTCTTATCGCCTGTTCGTGCCCGAAAATTATCTTTATATCCCCGGATCTCACGCCGTGCTTTGCGGCAAGAACGTGGGTGCAGGGAACCGTTACCGTGCGGTTGATGTACACGCTGTGCTTTTCAAGAAGCTCCATGTTCGCGGTGACTTCACCGGCGGTGCTGTTTTCCACGGGGACTACGCCGTAATCAGCGGAGCCGTTTTCGACAGCCTCGAACACCTCGGCAAAGCTGCCGTGGAAATCCATCTTGCCGTTGGGGAACAGCTTTACTGCGGCTGCGTGTCCGTACGCACCGGCAATACCCTGCACTGCGACTGTCGCACCGGGCTTTATCGCGGTCTTATGCGGTATTTCCACAGCGGGGGTTATCGTGTTGTTCTGACGGCATTTGGAGATGTCCATGATATTGGTGAACAGGAACTCCGCGGAACTCTTGAGCTCCTCGGGGGAACGGTCGCGCACCGACTGGATTATCGCTTTTTCACGCTCGCTCTGGAACACCACCATATTATGCGCAGCCTTATACTGCGCCACCTGGCAGGTGAGATCCATGCGCTGACGGAAAAGATCGAGCAGCTGGTCGTCTATCTTGTCGATGTTCTTTCTGATCTCGCTTAAATCAAGCTCTGTTCCCATTATTCTATTATTCCTTCCCCTGTTACGATCTCTTCTGTGATTATTTCCTCATACGAGCCATCGTCAGAAATCTCTTCCGTCGGCTCTGCGGTGGGCGTGTAGTTCTCGGCGATGTAGACGATTATTTCCTGGTTGTTCTCTACGTCAACAAGGTCGCCTATCTCAACGCTGCATCTCGCGACATTTCCGGTTTCGGCGTCGTTGGAGCGCTCGGTCTCGACAGAATACTTGATGTTCAGCTTGCTCAGCTCGGCAGTGTATTTTTCGCTGGACATGCCTGTGTAACTCGGCAGCGCGACTTTGCTGGGTCCCTTGCTGACGGTTATCTCGACGGTCACGCCGGTGGTAACGTCGGTTTCTGCGGGAATGCTCTGACCGAACATCTGCCCGTTCGCGTATTCGTCGGAATATACATAGGTCGGCACGAATGTTATCTTGTTCTTGTAGCGTTCGACTTCATAATCGTAGCTTCTGCCGTCGAAATCAGGCAGGCGCAGCGTGTCGCCGGTGACCACCGGGTCGGTGGAAGAGGTCGCAGGGGGATCGGTCGGCTCGGTTTCCTCGGGGGTGGAGGAGGTTTCTTCGGTGGTAACGGCCTCTGAGGTCTCGGGCTGCGAAGAAGAATTCCCACCCTGGAATGCGCCGTTCAGCGTCAGCACGAAAACAACGACGAATGCGACCAGCACCATGCCTGCTATCGCAAGCACCGCGATGGTCTTTGCGCGCTCCTTGCGCTGCTTTATCTCGCGCCGGGTGAGGTGCTGCTTGTCTGCGGGGACTGGCTCCGCGGGCTTGGGCTGGCTGAAAAGCCTGTCAACGAACTCAGTCATGGTGCGGATACGGTCCTCGGGGGAGAGCTGCAGTCCGTCCATGATGACATTGGAAATGTTCTCGGGAATGTTGCGGTTGACCATCATCGGCTCCAGCAGATTGCCGCCGCTGCGCGCTATCGCTTCGGTGGGGGTGCACCCCGTCAGGCAGCGGTAAAGCACCGCTGCAATTCCATAGACGTCTGTCCAGGTGCCGTTTATTTCGTTGGTGTACTGCTCGGGGGCTGCAAATCCCGCAAAGACCTCGCATGCGACTTCGGTGCCGGTGGTGCGCGCTGCGGATATCGCAAATCCGGTGAGTTTCAGTTCCATTTTGTCGGTGACGAATATCGTCGAGGGGGAGATGCCGCGGTGCAGTATTCCCGCGGAATGGATAAGGCTCAGGGTCGTGAAGAACGGTGAAAACAGTTCCTTGACCTGTTCCCACGCCATATCTCCGGTGGAGTTGGCAAGGTATGTCTTGAGGGAAATGCCATTGATGTATTCAAACACCACGTATGCGGTGTTGTTTTCGCAGAATACGTCAAGAACCGTCTGCACGTGGGACATTCCGCGCAGCTTCATCAGCGTGCGGTTGAGGTCGATGAATTCCGACAGGTAGGTCTTGTAGAGCGCTGCTGAGGAGGGCTCCACGGTTATTTCGGTTTCACCCTTTTTGCGCATGCACAGCGTGTCGGGCATGAATTCCTTTATAGTAACCTTAATGCCGGCTGCGGTGTCGTAGCCGATGTATATCGCGCCCTCGCCGTTGTAGCTTATCACCTTGCCGACTATGTATCTTTCCGCAAGGAATGTCTTAGGAGCCATGTATGTCGGTATGCAGGGAGCGTCGTCGCTGTATCCGCAGAGCTTGCAGGGACCGTCGTAAGTCTTGTCGTTCATGCAGCCCATGCACAGGGAAGTTTCTTTTATCATCTAGTGTTCTCCTGTAATTGTTTCTGTATAAGATCCGTGTTTTGATAAATACACAAAACACCACTATAATAATATACTCCAAATCGGCCGGATTGTCAACTGTTTTGACGTTCCGTGGGCGCTGTTTATTCAAATTGTATCCAAATTGTAATAATTGCCCGTCAAAATTACCCTGACCTCGCCACGACCGAAAGATTTTTTGTGCATCTGTGCGGTTTTCGTTGCATTTTTTTGTATTGCGTGATATAATAAACGCAGGGCGTTTATTAAGGTCACCTCTAAAAACCTTGTTTGAGTGAAAATGTGTATAGCACACCGACTGCTTCTTCAAACCTCCTCGTAAGGCATACAGCCTTACGAGGAGGCTTTCATCGCATTCGCTGCACTCTACCCATTTTCCCTTTTCAAATCGGTTTTTAGAGGCTCCCTCTTGCAATTTGCCGTAAAAAGGTGTATAATCCATAAATCAAAATGCCTTGCACATCCGTTCACCTCCGGTGAACTCCGTGCATATCGGCAAATTATATCATATCAGACAACATAATATCCGGAAAGGAATAAAGATATGGCAAAAACTAAGAGGCAGCAGGAGATAGTACAGTCCACAGAAGCGAAGCTCGCGAAGATGTTTGAGGAATTCAACGCGGAAAACCACCCCGAGGATACCGGCAGGCTGGCTTGCGAAACTCGCTGCACGATGGCGAGAATACGCGCTTTTTCGGACTTTATGTACCTGCTCAGGGTCAGACCCCTGCAGACTGCGTGCTACTACGGCGCTGCGGTGTTCTTTCTGCTGACGCTTGCGGCTGCGTGGTGCACTGAATGGCTGCTTATGGCGATTTTCGCAGCTATATTCCTTGTGCTGGCGACTGCTCCGCATAATATGCGCATACAATATTTCAACAAGCGCGCAGACAAGCTGGAGGACAGCTTCGGCAGGGTCGTCAGCGCGGATTTCACCGACGACCAGAAAGCGGTGCTGACGATAAGCACCCTCCCCGACGAGGAAAGAGACGAGGACGAAGAGTCCTCAGCCGGGGCTTCAACCGCGCTCCACGATGAAAACGCGGAGGTCGTGGAACTCCCTTACAGCGAGATAGCGCAGGCGTTTGAGTGCAGCCACAGCTTCTATATTTTCCCACAGTCCCGCGACGGAAAAAAGGCTGATACGATCATCTGCGATAAAACCTGCTTCATCTGCGGAACCCCTATGCAGCTCCGCGACCGTCTTATGCGCGCCTGTGGCAAGCATTTCAAAATTAAGACTAAAAAGGCATAAATAACCGCAGGTTACTTTTAAAAACAGGTAAAAACAGGATAATCCCATCGGATCGCTTTAATTTTTTGCCGGTGGGTTATCGTTGTTGTTATGTTACCCAAAAAAAATAAAATATTTTTGTCTAATTCTTAGAAAATCACTATTATGCCTTGATTTATAGTAGTGGTTTATTGTATAATATAAACAAGAGTATTCTGACAAATGCTGTTCTTTTGACTGCATGGACGATTTTCGATAAGCATACGACATCTGCGCTGTGTGCGGTCAGAAGATTTCTGCTTTTTGCAGTGACCGCCGGCAGACATTCCGGCTGCGTCATTGTCCCGGTTACGGGTGGTATTTACTATATATTATATGGACAAGAGGATTGATGCTATTGCTTTTCGGATATAAGATAGTAAAGGTGGAGGTGCTAGACCAGAGAGGGTCGCTGCTCGCTTCCACTGAAAAGAACTTTGTGTTCCCGCGGAATATCGATTCTGATGAGGAGAGCATTCTTATAATCAAGGGCAAGGATCTGCCGGATCTTGAACGCGGCATAAAGGTCACTGTCATTGCGTATTCAAAGGCGGGCGACAGGATAAGGTACCCCGGTGAGATATCCATGGCGCACAGCCGTCAGATGAATGTTTCTATCCTGAAAAACCGCGATACACAGGTGCTTGAGGAACGCAGGAGATACTTCAAGATAAAAGTCAGCCTTTCGGGCAGGGTGCTGTTCCTGGTGAGGGACGACGACACGCTACGCTTTGAGGAACCGGTCGCTATTGATATCCAGGATATCAATGTCGGCGGTATTTTCATGTCGTCGAGCGGGTTCGAGTTTCTGAAGGACGACTGCGCGTGCGTTGATATCGAGTTAAACGACGGATACAGGCTCAACACCATGGCGAGAGTGCTCAGGGTGCAGACAGGTCAGGATAACCAGGTGATCGGCTACGGCTGCGCATTTGAGAGCCTCACTGCCGCACAGGAGGACGCTATCGGCAAGTACATCAACCGTGAGCAGCTTCTGCTCAGGGCAAGACAAAGCGGCGAAGAAGAAGCCTAACATTTAATTTGTGCGGGGCTGCGGCGGGGGTGTCGGAGTTCCATAGGGCGAAAAATAAATTACATATTCAGGGGGATAAGTGGTATGGGCAATTTCAGGCTAAAAATAGTTCTGACGGTAATTATGCTAGTATTCTCAATACTACCGGCAGTTATTGTGGGCGCGATAGGCACATTCTCGGTAATGGGATATGAGAATGCTGCAAAGCTGAATACACTGGCTCAGGTCGCTGAGTCAAAATCTGCCGGCATCACTCAGCTGTTCAGCTACTATACGACTAATCTTAACGCTTCTGCAGAAACTGAGGCTGTCCGCTTGGCTGTTGACAACAGCGGCGACGCAGACAGTCTGATGAAGGCTATCGTAGCTGCCGACAGCGATGTGCTCGATGTGCTTATACTCGACAGCAACGGCACAGTTGTTGCTTCCGTGAACGGCGCCACCGGCGGCATCTTTGAAAACCTCCCTGAGAACGGCGTTGCCGATATGCAGAATGTTTCCGGCGTGCTTTCATGGACCGGCTACGCAGAGCAGCAGACAGACGCTATCTATGTTTCCGCACCGATAAAGGACGACAGCTCCAATGTTGCAGGTTCCCTCGTGGAGATCATTTCCGTGGGCAGCGACAGTGGCGTTATGAAGGCTATTTCCGGTTCTCTCGGTTCAAACGGCAGATTTATGATCGTTGACTCCAACGGCGTCGCACTCAACCAGACAGACGGCGCAGTCAGCAAGGATTTCTCCAATTCCGTTCTCTGGAATGACGGCTTAAAGCAGTATTATGATTTCGCAAACACAGGTTACGCGGCTCTCAAGAATGCTTCCGATACAAAGTCTATCAAGGGTAAGGCAGGCGGCAGCGTTTACTGCGTAGGTCTTGTAGATAAGAACATCACCGAGTGGAGATGGGTAGCGATCGCTGACGCAGGCAGCTTCAGCAGCTTCTCACTCACCACAAACCTGCTGGGCTGGGTGGTTATCGCGGCTTCTGCAGTGGTATTCTCCGTTGGTTCGCTCATAGTTATAGGCAGGTTCCTTGGCAACATGAGCGGAATGCTCAAGACCATGACCGAGATCTCCGACGCAGAGGGCGCTACGGACATCCGCTTCAAGGTAACAAACAGAAAGAGCGAGCTTGGCGAGATACAGACTTCCTTCAACGACCTGCTCGACGAGGTATTCCTCAGCGAGGAACGTCACCGCACCATCGCGGAACTGTCCGATAACATGCTGTTCGAGTGGGACTTCCACAAGGAAAGAATGTACTGCTCCCCCAATATGCTGGCTAAGTTTGATATCGACACCGAGCAGTCCACGCTGTCCAACGGTAAGTTCATCGATTCCCTGATGAGCCAGGAGGACGCTGAAAAGTACAAGCGCGACATTAACCAGCTGCTCAAGAACAAGAACGGTTACAGCGGTGAATATCAGCTGAAGAACAAGAACGGCGCACTTATCTGGGTATCCCTCCGCGCTGTATGCATCACCGACCGTCTGGGTGAACCGCTGAGAGTTATCGGCGTCATGACGGATATCGATAACGAGAAGAAGCTTGAACTTCAGCTTTCTGAGCGTGCAAGCTACGACTTCCTCTCTCAGCTGTATAACAGAAACACATTCATCAGGAACCTCACATCTGAGATCGAGCGCCGCGGTACTAAGCGCGTTGCTGCCCTGTTCATCGACGTGGACGACTTCAAGTTCATCAACGACCGTTATGGTCACACCATCGGTGATGAGGTCATTAGGTTCGTGGCTGACACCATTCGCAAGAAGGTGGACGACAGAGGCGGCTTTGCTGGTCGTTTCGGCGGCGATGAGTTCGTGCTCTGCTTCACCAATCAGGAGGATATCGAGAACATCGAGAATATCTCCATGGATATCATCAACGAACTGTATGCGGGTTATGATACCGCAGACGGTGGAATGCACATCGACGTCAAGGCAAGTATCGGCGTTGCGTTCTGCCCTGAGCATACAGAGGACGTCAACGAGCTGCTCTCCTTTGCTGATACCGCGATGTACTTCGTTAAGAAGAACGGTAAGACGAATTACCATATCTACATACCCGAGGACAGCGCTACCGACGAGTACAAGGATCCTGAGGGCTTCTGATACGGCAACAAATAACGACCGAGGGCGGACAGTAACTGTGCGCCCTTGTGATGTCTGAGAAATACGCGGCTTCGGCCGTTACGGGGGTAATATTTTGGCAAAAATAATCGCACTGACAAACCAGAAGGGCGGCGTTGGAAAGACTACGACATGCTGCTCCATCTGCGATGGACTTGCCGGGGCTGGAAAAAAAGTCCTGGCGATAGATCTCGACCCGCAGGGAAATCTCAGTTTTTCCCTGGGCGGGGAGGCAGAGGACACATACACGATCTACGATGTGTTCAAGGAAAACTGCGACATCACCGACGCGATACAGCATGGTGAAGTATGCGACGTGATCTCTTCGAATATTCTGCTTTCCGGCGTGGAGCTGGAACTTACCGGCGTGGGACGCGAATACATCCTGCGCGAGCAGCTTGATAGCATAAGGGACGAATATGACTATATCATACTGGATACTCCGCCGGCGCTTTCTGTGCTCACCATAAACGCTTACACCGCGTCGGACGAACTGATAATCCCAATGCTGTGCGAGATACTCAGCCTGCAGGGAATTGCCCAGCTGAAGCAGACGATATTCGCGGTACAGCGGTATTACAATAAGGACCTTAAAGTCGGTGGAATTCTGCTGAATAAGTACAACCCGAGGCTCACGCTCACGAGGGATGTCGAGGACCTGGCAAACGTCATCGCGGATCAGCTCAACACCAAAATATACAAGAACCGCATAAGCGCCAGCGTTAGCATTGCAGAAGCGCCCGCGCACGGCAAGAGCGTGATCACATATTTGCCCAAGTCGAAGGTTGCAAGGGAATACCTCAAGTTTATAGAGGAACTTACGGGCGTAAAGTGCGATAATACAAAGTGAACATGAGAGATGACAACATGATCACCGAGCGCTACATGAGCGACCCGGAGGGCGCAGTGCTGGTGCAGGAGCGCAGCGAAAATTCCCGCAAAAAGGGGAAAAGCGCGACGGACGCTAAACCGCAGGTGAAAAAGACAGCTCCCAGGGGGAAGGCGGAAAAAGCTGCAGTCAAGCCAAAACAGAAGCCGCAGCAAGAAGAGCCGAAAAAAACCGACGAAACTCCGAGCCTGAAAACTCCCAGCGTGATGAAGCTGGTGCAGGATGCCTGCGCGGAAAACCAGGTGATTGCCGCGGGCAAGAGCCGCATTCCGAGACAGTTAAGGGGAATTGAACCCCTGTCCAGGGTCATGCGGCGCGACGCAGAGAATGAAAAGCTCCGCGAGGAGGAGCAGTCCGCTCCGCTCATAACCCGCGACCTGACTGAAATGGTGATATCAGCGGAAGCGCCAGGTGTGCTGGCGCGGTTCAATGCGTGCGACTGCGAGGTATGCCGCAGGGAACTCGCAAGGCTTGCCGCTGCGGAAATCCCCGCAAGGTACATGAGGCTGCCTGAAAACGCCGACATCAACTGGAACGGCTTTACTGAGGAGGAAAAGCTGCTTTTAGCGGCAGCCAAAAAATCTGCAATATCTGTGATGATACGGCTCATGATGGGCAACAAAAAGCGGAATTTCCACGGCTGACGGGCAATAATATCAAATTCAGCCACAATATATATAATTGTTGTTGCATTATTGCTGAAAATATGCTATAATTGATACAAGGGGACGGCGTCCCGGAATAGCAGAGGAGGTGGCTCCGTTGGATTGTTCCTTATGGTTCGGACGGTGCAGGATAAACAACGCGTCTGAGATAACAGAACATTTCGACATGGCTGCGCTTCGGGGCTATTTTCTGGGGGGAAGTCTGGCAGAATGGCTCAGGGAACACGGCGGTGAGGAACAGGCAGAGTGCCTTGAAACCATCGACCCCTCCGACCCGGAACTCGACTTACGGCTTGCTCAGGTTTTCGGCGTGACTGCGCCGGCATCACTGCAGGTGTTCAGCGGGGCTGAGAATGTTCGAGATGTTCCTGCGGCTGGCTCTTACAATGGCTCAATGACTGCGTTCGGCTCCGGTCTGGCGTGGAATTCCGGCAGTTTTGCAGGCTCCTATTTCGGGAGTTATGCGGGGAGCTATTACGGTAGCTTTTCGGGCAGTTATTCCGGCAGCTACGTCGGCAGCTTCACAAAATTCAGCCTGTGGGAATGGGAGTGGGAATGGCGCTTCGGCAGCAGCTTCCACCGTTCTTACGGTTCGTTTGGCTCGTTTAGCGGGACTTCCTGGCGCGGTGGGTCTTTCTTTGCAGGTTCGTTCCTGGGCGGTTCGTTCATGCTTGGCGGTTCGTTCACGGGTCTGGGGGCGTATGCATTCGTCAGCTTCCCGATGGGGTATGGCAGTTTTGCGATCACCGCTGATGAATACGACAGGATAATGTACGAGTGCCTGCGCAGATGTCCGCTGGACTGCTTCGGCTACGGTATTCATATAATCTGACAGAGGTAACTATTTGGACGCATTTCATATAATTTCTACGGCTCCGTTTTTCGCGAAAAATAACGGGGCTTTTGCTTTAGAGGATTTCGACCTTTACTGCGCCGTAATCTCCGCGCTGCAGTGGCGCAGGGACGGCAGCAGGATATTCCTGTACTGCGACAGGGCTGCTGCGGATTACGTTAGGAATTCCGGGCTGGAAACGGTCTGGGACGAGGTGAGGGATACAGTACCCGACGACCTCGAGGGCATAGACCCGCAGATGTTCTGGGCAGCGGGGAAGCTGTTCGCGCTGCGGCAGATGGCAGCCCCCTGCGTGATGATAGACACCGATCTCATCGTGTGGCACAAGCCGGAATTCGGCAGGGCGCTCATCGCCGCACACCGCGAGGACCTGAACCCTGATATTTATCCGGCGCTTGAGTATTTCCGCGCGCCGGGGCACAGCATTCCTGATTTCAGCAGGGAAGTGCTGCCGCTGAATACGGCGTTTCTGTACATGCCGGATAACTCGCTCAAGGAATTCTACACATCGCAGGCGATAGCGTTCATGAAATCTGCGGAGAGGTGCGATGACCGGCTGAAATACATGGTTTTCGCGGAACAGCGAATGGCGGCTATGTGCGCGGAATTCACAGGAACCCCGGTGGAAACGCTGCTTGAAAAGGAATTCTTGTTCTTCCCGCAGGATAAGTACACCCATTTGTGGGGTGCAAAGCAGCAGATGCGGGAGCACCCGGTGCTGCGCGAGGAATTCATCTGGCGCTGTATCGCGAGAATACTGAGGGACTTCCCGGAATGGGAATGGACCATCGACAGGATAAAGGAGGCGGCACGGTGATATATCTTGACAATGCGGCAAGCGCACCGGCGCTGGAATGCGTGCTGAAAGCCGCAATGCCGTTCCTGACGGAATGCTGCGGTAATCCGTCGTCGATACACTCAGAGGGACGGCGCGCGTCGCTGGCTGTAATAGAAGCGCGGGAAAAGTGCGCGAAGGCGATAGGCGCAAGTCCCGGGGAGATCGTTTTTACTTCCGGCGGGACGGAAGCGGACAACATGGCGGTCAGATCCGCATTCCTGGTGGGTCGTCAGAATGGCAGGAACCGCATAGTCACAACGAAAATAGAGCACCCCGCAATTCTGGAGTGCTGCAGGTTCCTGGAGCACTTCGGGGCTGATGTACAGTACCTTGACGTGAACGCGGAGGGTTATGTTTCGGTGGAACAGGCGCGGGAACTCATCACGGAACGGACGGCGCTGGTTTCAGTGATGGCGGCTAATAACGAGGTCGGCACGATACAGCCGGTGCGTGAGATCTCCGCGATATGCAGGGAACGCGGCGTGCTTTTCCATACGGACGCGGTGCAGGCTGCGGGGTACGTTCCGCTGAGCGTGGGCGATATCGGCTGCGACATGATGTCGGTTTCGGCGCACAAGATTGGGGGACTTCGCGGGGCGGGTCTGCTTTACTGCAGGGGCGGCGCACCGG
>HF989412.1:21072-25788 GCA_000432175.1 Eubacterium sp. CAG:786 | reverse complement strand
TGTTCATACCGGAATTTTCAGGCATCAGATACGGCAAGACTAAAATGGAGGTGTTTTCATGGACAGAACCATTTCCGGAACTTTCCGCATGATAGTAAGGGGAGGTTCGCCCTATCAGCTTTTTCTCGACGATGATTTCCTGAACATTATGGGCATCAGCGACAACTCCGACCCTGAGGAAAACTACCGCAGCTGGCTGGAGTGCGTACACCCTGACGATATTTCCACTCTGAAAGAAGCTATCCAGGCGACGCTCCACGGAATAAAGGCTGAAGCCAAGTACCGCTGGCATCACAGGACGCTGGGCATGTACACGGCTTACAGCTCAGGTATGCTGGCTTCCGCCGAGGGCGGCGTAATGGTTATCTATGGCTTTTTCAAGGGAATACCCGCAAACCGCACCCCGATGTACCGTTATGACCCGGATATACAGCTGCTGACGCGCCTTTTTGCGGAAAAGCTGCTGGACAGCTTCAGTTTCTGCGCCCTTGTCGACTTTGACAAGAACCGCATGCTTATCCTGAACGACTCGTTCAACACCAGCTTCTTTGCCGGCAAGGAATGCACCTACGAGGAATGGCGCAGCTACGTCATTGACAGGATACACCCCGACGACCGCCCGCGGTTCTCCGAAATAATATCGCGGAAAGAGATACAGAACAGCTTTTCCGTTATCGACGAGGTACACGGTGAATTCCGCATGATGATGAACGGTGAATTCATCTGGATAAACATCCGCTGCGTGAAGATGAAAAAGCAGCTTGCCGGGAAATACCCTGCTTTCATCGTGGCACGACGCATTGCCGCCGACCACCGCGCAATGTTCCTGGAAGAGCTCAGAAACCAGCTCATAAACAGTCTTGCTTTACCATATCAGATACTTGACCTCATCAACCTTAAAGACGGCAGCCTTTATTCCTCCACCGACAGGGAGGGGCTTTTTGCCGAGAATTTTGATGTGATAGGAGATTATTCCGAGGCCCTGGCGCACTTTGTCAAGCAGTATGAATTCAGCACCGACGACTGCAATACAGTCATGTATAACTTTAGTCTTGAAAGCATGTGCCAGCGGTTTGCTTCCGGGGAAAAGTACATCGAATGCGAGGTATGCCACCGTCTGAACGGTCAGCCCGAGTGGCTGCGTATCCAGGCGTTCGTTTCGGCGCTTGATGAATTCGGAGAGCCGCGGCTGGCTGTTCTCGCAGTCCTGCCGATAACCGCTGAAAAGCTGAAGGAACTGCGTTACCAGCAGCGGCTTGAACGTGCGCTCCGTTCAGAGAGCCAGTACCGTCAGGCGATACTGTCGAATGCAATCGCCGTGTATACATTCAACATCACACGGGACACTATTTACGATGAAATAATCGAGCAGGAGAACGCATTACCGCTGCTGCCGCAAATTGGGCTTACCCTGCCCTGCTCATACAACGAGTACATACGCCGCAAGAAGGAATACTTCACTGATAAGTCAGCTGCGGAGGTCTTTGCAAAGACATTCTGCACCGATACTCTGGCGGATATGTTCAACAGCCACCGACGCAGCTTTGATACCGAATATGAGTTCTCTATCGGCAACCGCACCGGGTATTTCCGCGAGGCAGTAATACTCACCCAGGACCTTGAAACCGGCGACCTGTGGGGACTGACCTATGTCCGCAATATCACCGACGAGCACGAGCAGGCTACCCGCGTGGAACAGGCACTGCGCGACGCTTTCGACCAGGCGCAGCATGCAAACTCCGCGAAAACGCTTTTCATGAGCCAGATGAGCCATGATATACGCACCCCGCTGAATTCAATACTCGGTATGTCTGCAATCGCGCAGGAGCATATCGGAGACATGACACGCGTCAGCGACTGCCTTGAAAAGATAGAGTCCTCCGGCAAACACCTGCTTGAGATAATCAACAACGTGCTTGACCTTTCCGCAATAGAAAGCGGGAAAACCGTGCTTGCCAGCGACCCGTTCGACCTGCGCGTATTCCTTGATGAAACGATACGCATGATAAAGCCGCTTTCCGACAAAAAGAACCATACGCTCGACGTCAAGATAGCTTCCGGCATAAACACCAGCGTCATCGGCGACCAGACAAAGCTTCGCCAGCTGCTGATGAATATTCTCAGCAATGCGGTGAAATACACCCCCAACGGCGGCACAATAGAATTCCGTACGATTGAACTGGAACCCGACCATCACGGCATTTGCAGGTTCCTTTTCTCAATAAAGGACAACGGCATAGGTATGAAGCCGGAATTTATCGAACACATCTTTGACCCGTTCGTGCGTGCTGATGACCGTCGCATAAGCGGAATTCAGGGCACCGGTCTCGGAATGCCGATAGCGCTGAACATCGCAAGAATGATGAACGGCGACATTTCCATAAACAGCGCCCCCGGGAAAGGCTCGCAGTTTGACATCACCATTTGCCTCAAGAAAGGCGAAAGCACCGGTGAATACATCGGCGGCATTTCAATGGAAGAAAACAAGAAAGTCCGCATGTCCGATTTTGACTTCGGTGGGGTAAGGGTGCTGCTTGCCGAGGACCTTGATTTCAACGCCGAGATCGCGTCTGAATTTCTCGCGGAAGCGAACATAATCACCGATGTTGCTTCCGACGGCGCCGAAGCGGTGAAGAAATTCAGCGAGTCTCCCGCAGGGTATTACAGTCTTATATTTATGGATATCCAGATGCCTGTGCTTGACGGATATCATGCGGCTGAACAGATACGCGCCCTGGACAGGAGCGACGCTAAAACCGTACCTATCATCGCGATGACCGCGAATGCGTTCATCGAAGATGTCAAGAAATCAAAGGAGCACGGCATGAACGGGCATGTTTCCAAACCGCTCGACATTCAGGCGCTCACCGCAGCGCTGTGCCGCTGGCTCCCACAGAAAGAAAAACAGAACTGATCATTATGAAGAGAATTGTCACTATACAAGATTTTTCCTGCGTGGGTAACTGTTCGCTGACTGCCGCTATCCCCGTATTGTCTGCCGCAGGCGTGGAATGCTGCGGCATTCCCACTGCGCTGCTTTCTAATCACACCGGCTTCCCCACATTCTACAGCATAGACCTCACTGACGAACTTGCGCCCATCGGAGCGCAGCTCAAAAAGGAACACATCGATTTTGACGGCATCTATACCGGGTACATTGCTTCCGTTGAACAGGTAGACCACATTGAAGAGTTCATACGCCAGTTCAGGAAGCCCGGAACGCCGCTTTTCATCGACCCCGTTATGGGTGACAACGGCAGAATGTACGCGGCACTGACCGACGATTACCCTGCCAGAATGCGGAAATTCATAGCCGGTGCAGACATGATAACCCCAAATATCACCGAAGCCTGCCTCCTCACCGGCAGAAGCTTCAACCCCTGCCCCACCCTGCACGAAACCAGGGAAATGCTGCTGGAACTCTGCGACATGGGAGTGAAATTTGCGGTGATAACCGGTTTCTCGGAAAAGGGACAGCTGGGCGCCGTCGGCTGCTACGACGGCAAGTTTGCGGAATGCCTTACACCCAAAAAGGACGTTGCATGCTCCGGAACCGGCGATGTGTTCGCTTCAGCACTGTTTGGCGCAGTGCTCCGCGGGGCTGACAATGCGGCTGCTCTCGAAATCGCCACAAAATTCACTTACCGCGCGGTGGAATACACAGCCGACGCCCCCGACCGCCGCTTCTACGGAATACACTTCCAGCCGGTGCTCGGGGAATACATCTCCATGCTGGACGGCATTGAAAAGAGGAACAGCAATGGCGAATAACCCCAAGCTTCACAAAGCGGTGATATTCCTCATCGCTTCCGCATTCTTCTTTGCGCTGATGAACATGTTCGTGCGGCTTTCCGGGGACATTCCTACGATACAGAAGACATTCTTCCGGAACTTTTTCGCGCTGCTCATCGCAAGCGGCGCCATGATAAAGAACCGCTGCTCAATAATCCCACCAAAAGGCGCAAGATTAGACGTGCTGCTGCGTTCGGTGTTCGGTTACACCGGGGTAATATGCAACTTCTATGCAATTGACCGGCTGCCGCTTTCCGACGCATCTCTGCTGAACAAGATGTCGCCGTTCTTCGCGATAGTTTTTTCAACGTTTCTGTTGAAAGAACGTGCAAACAAGATCCAGTGGTCGATAATAATCATGGCGTTCATCGGCGCGCTGTTCGTTATCAAACCGTCGTTCCAGAATGCCGACCTCGGCGCTTCGATAGCCGGTTTCTGCGGTGGAATGTGCGCAGGCGCCGCATACACTTTCGTAAGAAGAGCGACCGGAAAAGGCGTCAGGGGGTACTATGTCGTGTTCTTTTTCTCGGCATTCTCGACGCTGGCTGCACTACCGCTGACTATCGCAGGGTTCAAGCCTATGACGTGGTTCCAGCTGCTCATGCTGATAGGCGCCGGCGTAAGCGCTGCCATTGCGCAGTTCTGCATAACCACTGCGTATTCCTACGCGCCTGCAAAGGAAGTTTCCATTTACGATTATTCGCAGATAATCTTCGCTGCTCTTCTCGGTTTCATAGTGTTTGACCAGATACCTGATATCCTCAGTTTTGTCGGGTATATCATAATTATTGCTGCTGCATTCATCATGTTCCGCTATAACAACAGGAAACATTCCACCTGAATGTATCATACAAATTCAAACGGGGCTGTAGATTTTACAGCCCCGTTCAGTTTGTTGAAAAAGTCGTTTTTGCCCGCGAAGCG
>HF989412.1:5771-20920 GCA_000432175.1 Eubacterium sp. CAG:786 | reverse complement strand
ACTTTAGTGACTTTTTCGACGGCCTCAACGGGGCTGTAGATTTTACAGCCCCGTTGTTGTTTTATTTCTTTTTCAGACCTACGACAGATCTCAGGATATCTGCGCAGTCAAGTGCGTTCACAAGACCGTCGTTGTTGAAATCCCATGTTTCATCGAGTTCGTCTGAGCGGCGTGCGAGCGCCTGGAGTATCACAGAAGCGTCCTTTGCGTCTACCTTTGTGCTGTTGTTGGCGTCGCCGGGAAGCCTTGTCTGAGTGTCCAGCATGATAACGTGCTCCCCGCCGGAAGTGGGAACCAGCGTTGCAATTCCGGTGCTTGTGGATACCTTCGATGTTGACTCAAAATCAAGCTGGGAAGTGTCCTCATTATACCAGAACAGATTTGCGAAGCGGTTCTTTGTCTTGCTGCCGGTATTCACATACAGCACTGCGCCTATCTTGTTTGCGCCGTAGGTGTGTATACGCATTACCTCGCTGCCTCCGGCATTGTCTACCAGCACTGAAGGAATATACACGTCCTTGATCTTTACGCCTGCGCTGAAGCTTGCTACTGTCTTTTTCAGGCTGCCGGTGTCGATAACCCAGCTGATGCTGTCGTTCACGATGAATTCCAGCGTCAGCTTTCTCTTTATCGCAGAATTGATGATATCGGCAGGCACGGAAGTAGTGCCATTGAGCTTGATTTTTACGCGGGAACTCTTTCCCGCAGAAGCAATTCTCTTCTTAATAGCCGTCCACCCCTTTATTGTCGTGTTGGGAACCACAGGGTCTGACGCCGGCTGATCAGGATCGTCGTTTATCGGATCGTCTTTGGGATCGTCTTTGGGATCGTCTTTCGGGTCGTCCTTCGGAGGATCAACGGGGTCATCGGAAGAAGCCGTCGGGCGCCTTCTTACAACGACATTATAGCTGTCAGTGCAGCCCTTGTAGTATACTACAAGCGTCTGCTGACCTATCGCCCAATTGTCGAAATCGTCGATCATGTCCTCGTCCATATCGATGGTCTCAGTCTTGCCGTCATCATAAGTTACCTTGATCTTACCGCCGGAAACATTCAGCCGTTCACCCAGGTAATATGAAGTCTTGGTGGGGACCTTAGTTATCTCGATCGACTTCACGCCATAGTACTCACCAATGTAGTAGGTGTATGTAACAGTTACGCTGTCGTCCATGTTAAGGTCAGAGGACTTGGCGTAAGTTTTAATTGTGTAAGTGGTTACGGTATTAACTTTCTTCGCAAGAGTTATCGGTGATTTATACAGTATTCCCCTGCCCGCTTCCTTGGGGTCGCTTCCGTCAAGGGTGTAGTATATCGTTGCGCCGGAAGTATCGGTTTTCAGCGTAACGGATATTGCCTTGTCGTAGGTTATTCCCGCAGTCTTGTCGGGGTAAGGCGCAAGCGCCTTGTTCTTGGGAATAGTGATAGTATAATTGCGTGTGATGATAGCGGACTGTATCATCTTTCCGGTGGGGTCAAGCGCATAGAACCTCAGGTTGTATATCTTGGTAGTGTTCGCTTCTCCGGAAAGCCTGAATACGCCGTCGTACTTCTTGAACTCGGCAAGCTTTGCCGTGGGGTCGAGTGTATAGCGTATCTCAGCGCCGACTGTAGTGGAATTCAGCGCAATGTCAAGCGCCTGCTGATACTCGCCGGATTTGTAATTTGCCGTCGGTGCGTCAACGGAACGCTTGGGAAGCGTTATCGTGTACACAAAGGAATTCACCGGGCTGTCATTTTTACCCGGGGCAACAGCTATCGCCTTGATGTAGTACGTCGTTATCTCGCCGGGTTCACCCATCAGGATTATAGGAGCGTTGTACGCCTTTCCTCCTGTTACAGTCGGCACATCAGCCTGCTTGTTTTCTCCTATTGTGTAATATATCGTTGCGCCCTCGGAAGCGGAAAGCTTCACCTCAACGGCGTCATAGAACATGTGTCCCTGGGTGGAGTCAGACGGAGACGCAGTCGGCCATGCGAGCGAACCTGCAGTTCCGACGAACACATTCACCTTGACTTCGTTCTCTCCCTCGTTATATGTGATGAAATCCGGAAGCGTAACCTTACCCGTTATCGTGAACTCCTGGCTCTTTGCGAGCTTGGGGTCATAAAGCGGATCAGACGTGTTCAGATCCCACTTGACGGGGTACTGATTTGCGAGCACGGCGCCCTTGGGAGCCTCTACCTCGACCATTTTCGGAAGCTGGTCGCCGATATCCTGAATGTCCGTGCCGTTCTCAACAACCACTGTATCCGCAGGGGGAATTATGCGGTAAAGCGGCAGCTTATCAGTTCTGCCAGGGAATGTATACGTTACCGTAAGCGTTCCTGACTCATTCGTGGTGCACTTTGCGAGGATATCATTGACATACGCTGTAGTCTTATTGAAGGCATACATGCTCTTCGGCGTTATCTGAATGCTGACGGAATATGCAGCATTGTAATCTGCCCTGCCGTTGACCACATTTCCCAGCCACGCGACTGCGGAAGTGATGGCAACTCCCTTTGGCGGAGTGCCGCCCTTGTACTTGGCAATAGTATCCAGCATCCCGCCGCCGACAGGAGGCGTTACTTCAAGATAAACCTCGGGAATATTGGTAAGCGACGTAGGCTCAACGGTAATGGTATATTCATAGACCGCGATCGTGCTTGTACGTTTTTTTGCTGAATAAGCCAGCACCTTGATATAGAACGTCCTGGTGTCGCCCTCGTCAACAGAAAGCGGTACGCCGTTAAGGTACTTCTGGCTTGCGTTTCCGCCTATCGGGTCAGGTCCGGTCCTGCTTTCGCTGACGGTATAATAAATGTCACCCTCAGGCGCAGTGAAATATACCATCAGGTTGTGATCATAGCTTCCTGCGGGGGTATCGTCTCTCGGCTCAGGGGCTTCAAGCTGGTCGGCCGCGCCTATAGTCACCTTGCAGTAAACATTGAACACCGCATTGGTATTGGTGACATAGCTGCCATAGTTCTCAGCCTTAACAGTACCAACTACGGTAAAATCATGACCGTTTATGTCGTTTTCGTTAAAGGTCTTTTTAGGATCTTCGTACGTGAAATTTCCTGCTGAGTTGACCCAGGTTATCGGTACGTTTTCAATGCTTTTTCCGCGGTGGGCTGCTGTACCGGTAAGAATAGTCGCAAATTTCGGCAGCGCCGCGATAACGGAATTCTTGTTCTGATATACCGGCAGGTCGATTGCAACGCGGTTTGAGGTTCCGTCTGAAATAGCGGAAGCCGGGAACACAGCCTGCTCAGCCTCCGGAAGCCCGGTTTTGGGCAGCTTTACGGTAAGAACGATGTAATCGCCCTCGAATGTCGCTACGGCCGTCTGAACACTGGAACCGGTCGCCTCGGTGTAATACTTGAAAGTAACGCTGCTGGCAGCGACATATCCCTTTCCCGGGATGAACTTTATCTTTACATAATATGTAGTGTCATAGTCAGCCTCACCGGAAGTGACCTTCTGATTGGTATCCGCATTATACCATTCTACCACGGTCTGGCTGAGATCCACCTGGAACTCGTCAGTTACGCCTACAGCGCCTGAAAGCCAGAGATTGGTGGCAGCAACCGGACTTTTGAGCTGTTTATCCGGTCTGAGCACGATCTGTGTTATATCTGTCGCGGCAAACGCAGTGCTGGCTGCATTTAGCATGCCGCCGAGCGCAGACGGGTCAGTCAGTGAGAACATCAACGCAGCAGCAGTGACTACAGCCGCGATCTTTTTTCTGATCTTCATACCTATACCTCCGAATGTATCAAGTATATATTATAATTATATCCCATTTTCTTCTATAAGTCAATAGTAAAACGGCAAAAAAGCGTTTTATATAATATCGGCAGAACCATGGAAAAATGAATAACCTTGCAAAAGAAATTTCAGCTGCCGGATACCGTAAAAGTCATTTCATCGTCAAAGAAGAACGCCGTCATGCCGCGCTTTTCAAAATAATCGCAGATGAACTGCCGCAATCCTTCGTTTTTCTCATCAAGGTTGAAGTACTGCCCACCACAGCCATCGTGAAAATGCACATGATCCGGGTAATGCCCGGCGCATGCCGCCTTTAATTCCAGCACCTCGCTGTATTCGAAGATGTGTTTCATCTGATATCCTCCCTGAGTTCACCACAGGCGCTGAGGTAACGCCGCACCTCGGTTATATATACGTCGGCAATGTCGCTCAGAATGCTGTGCTTCTTGACGACATAACCTATCTGCATGATGGTGTTGCGGTTGTGCTCGTCCTCGCGGAACGGCACTGCGCGGTATTCACTGCCGTTAAGTTCCTCGCAGATTATTCCTGAACAGAGCGTGTAGCCGTTCAGACCCACCATAAGATTAAGCTGGGTAGCGCGGTCGGTGCTCCTGATTATCCTAGGGTAGTCGTTGTCGGTGAGTATCTCTTCCGCCAGGAAGCCGGTCGCGCCCTCTCCCTGCTCAAACACAAGGCAGGGGTAATCCGCAAGCTGCTCCAGCCCTATGGACTTCTCGCCTGCAAGCGGGTGGTTCTTCCAGAGGTAAACGTAAGCGCGGCAGTCGATAAGCGGAACGAATTCAAGTTCCAGGTCGTGCAGCATTTTCCCTATCACCTTGCGGTTGTAGTCGCACTGATATATTATGCCCACCTCGCTGCGAAATCCACCAACGTCCCTAAGTACGTCCATGGTGCGTGTTTCCCTTATAGCGAACTCGAAATTCAGCGTACCGAAGTTCTTCACCATCTCAACGAACGCCTTTACCGCAAAGGAATAATGCTGCGTTGAAACGCCGAACCTCCGCTTTGCGCTGCCGCCTGCCCCGTATTTCTGCGTCAGCAGCTCGTACTGCTGATAGACCTGACGCACATACATCAGGAAATCAGCGCCCTCGGGGGTGACGGTAACGCCGCGGCTGCTGCGTGCAAACACCTGAATGCCTATCTCCTTTTCGAGTTCCCGCATGGAACTGGTGAGCGACGGCTGGGAAATAAAAAGCTGTTCCGCAGCCTTGTTCATAGAGCCTTCTTCGGCTATTGCAAGGACGTATTTCATCTGTTGGAGCGTCATGACAGCAAACCTCATTTCGTTTTTCTGTATGATAGTATTATACTACAATTACCGCTTGCATGTCAACCGGTTTTATATCAATAAGCGCGGTTATAGATGAAGATTATAAGAAACAGCCACTCTTACGAATGGCTGCAGTTTTTATGCTCCAAAAAGTTCATGCGGTGGATTTTTTCCAGAATACGGTATCTCAGCAAAACCATTCCCCATGGCGCACTGAATAAGCTTCTTGGTGAGGTCCGGCACATCTTCGCGGGCAAGCGCTTCGTTCACGTCAAGCCAAATTGCCTCGCTGTTCTCGTCATGGTCAGACTGCGCCTCCCCGGAAACATACTCCGCGCGGAAAGCCGCGTACCAGTCTTTGGTGTTGAACCGCATTCCGATGAGTTCTTTCGGTTCTATAAGCACCCCGGTTTCTTCAAGGTATTCACGCACAAGCGCTTCACGGGGCATCTCACCGTGATTAAGGTACCCACCGGGGACTATCAGCATTCCCCTGCCCGCGCCGTAGGTGTGCCGGGCAAGAAGCACCTTTCCGTCCTTTATCACAACAGCCGTTACCGACTGGCTCCAGTTTGTGTTTCCGTTTTCCATATCAATGCTCCAGTTCCGGCTGCGTGCGGCGCAGCTTCTTGGTGTACCAGATGAAATATACAAGGTTCAGTATTATGCCGAATATAGTCGCAGACGGCGCCGCAAGCCCTATCATCGTAAGGCTGGCGTCCGGCTGTATACTCATGTAATATGACATCGGCAGACGTACAAGAAATGTCTGTGAAAGTCCCTGTATCATAACGAAAAGTGTCTGGCTGTGCCCGTTGAAATAACCGATGAAGCTGAAAAGCACACTGGTGACTATCGGCTCCAGCGAAAATCCCAGCAGATACGCCGCGGACTGCTCTATGTAAGCAGGCTCCGGGGTAAATATCATGGACATGTAATTCCCCGCAAACACAGTCGCAAGAGAAATGACAACGCCGACGGAACAGCCTATCGCCATTCCGCAGAGCATTGTGCGGCGTGCGCGTTTTTCCTTGCCGGCGCCGAAATTCTGCGCGACAAAGCTTGCCAGCGACTGCATCAGCGACGACGGAACCAGCATTATGAACGCCACCAGCTTGCACGCAACGCCATATCCAGAGGACTGCGCGATACCCAGCTTGTTGATGAACGCGCACAGCGCCAGGAACGAAAGCTGCGTAAGAAGTTCCTGAACAGCGATAGGGGCGCCTACCCTGATTATCCTCGGAACTTCCTCGTTAAAGCGGATATCTTCCTTTTTCAGCGTAAACGGCAGCTTCTGCTTTCTTATTATGACGATCGAAAGAGCCACGCTGACTGCCTGCGCAAGCACCGTAGCAAGCGCCGCGCCGGCTACATTCATCTTGAACACTGCCACAAAAAGCAGGTCGCCGATAATATTCACCACGCACGCGATGCCAACGAATATCAGCGGAAGTTTGGAATTGCCAAGCCCCCTGAAAACACTGCTGATGAAGTTGTACGCCATGATGAACAGAATTCCGCCACCGCATATCATGACATACGTCACGGTGGAGTCAAGCGCTTCCACGGGCGCCTGCATGAGCTGCGCCAGCTGCCGCGCGAAAATCAGCATGACTGCGGTTATAACAAGGCTAAGTACGACAAAAAAGCATATTGCGCCTCCGATAACTTTGCCCAGGCGCTCCGGCTTCTTCTCGCCAAGATACCTGCCCATGAGTATCGTCACGCCCATTGTAAAGCCCGCCGCCGTGAATGTCACCATGTTAACAAGGTTGCTTCCTGTGGAAACTGCCGAAATACCCTCGTTAGTTCCGAACTGACCAACGACCAGGATATCCACTGCGCCGTACATTGCCTGAAGTACCAGTGCGCCAAGTATCGGCAGCATGAATTTTATCAGTTTTGGGAATATCCGTCCCTCGGTAAAATCACTTGCTGTGCTCATAAAAAACCTCCTTTTTTGCATAACACATTGGTATTATAACACAAAAACGAAGGTAATTCTATATGCATTCTGCCAAAACTAGCGCGCTGCCGCAACATACTTTTTGGACTTGCGAAAATAGCCGCATTTCTCGTAAAACCCGCATAATGGTTCCTCGCAGACTATCTGCACCTCACCCGGGAGCGCCGCGCTCACCTGCCGCACCAGCGCGCCTGCAATGCCCTGCCGTTCGAATTCCCGCAGGACGCTGACCTGCGATATCAGCGCTTCACCGTTGATGTCATGCTGAACAACCAGCGCCGCCCTGCCATCGGAAAAGCACCTTGCAACTCCGTGCCTCACCCTGTGCGACATGTCCAGATACCACGGCTCAAAGGGAATATCGAACCTGCTGCCGATGATGCTCCAGGCTTCCGACGGGGAGCACTCCTGCGGTAATTCACTCTGCTTCGCGCCGTCGTAGACCATCAGCTGTACCTGCGTGAATTCCGCAGGTAGCAGCGGTCTGAGCAGTTCGCCCATTTTTTCAGAGCAGAACAGGTCGGTGAAGCCATGCATCCGCAGAAATTCCGCGATTTCCTCAGCGTCCGCGCCGGGCTGCTCCGCTATGACGAATGAACCGTCCAGCGCCGCAAGGTAAGTCCCCCCGTGCCGGAAAAAGCGGCAGAAATCATACCCGCAGCCGTAAGCATTGAACAACGCGCGTATCTTCTGCGCTTCCGTCCCGCTTTGCAGCAGCAGCTCAAGCTGCTCCGGAGAATGAATGCACTCTATCAAAGCTCTGCGAATGCGGCAAGGGCAGCAGCTGCAAGCTTCGCAGTCGCTTCAATGTCGCTCTCCTTTGCAACGCACGCCGGTGAGTGCAGATATCTTGTAGGCACAGAAAGCGCGCAGGTGCGCACTCCACCGCGGCTGACGTGGATAGCGCCGCTGTCGTTTCCTCCCGCGATGAGCGTTTTGGTCTGGTTCGCGATACCAAGTTCATCAGCGGTGTTTCGTGCCAGCTGATAAAGTTCGCGGTCATATATTGTTGCGCGGTCCATGAACGACACAACGCAGCCCTTTCCAAGCTCGCACACCCGCTTATCCCCGGAAGAGCCGGAAATATCGCACGCTGTCGTGGTTTCAAGAACTATCGCGATGTCAGGCTCTATCGTGAACGCAGCAGCCTTTGCGCCGCGGGTGCCTATTTCCTCCTGCACCGTGAATGCATACCATGCTTCGTATTCAGGGTCGCCGTTTATCATATCCATCATTATCAGGCAGCCGGCGCGGTCGTCGATTGCCTTGGTCTTGCGCGGTCGTCGATTGCCTTGCTCTTGACGAACCCATCTCCGAAGCGGAATGCGTCGCTGTCGAAAACTGCGCAGTCGCCGCGATTCACGCGCTTTTCAGCTTCTTCACGCGTAGAAGCGCCGATATCTATCAGCATGTCGGAGAAATCGGGCGCTTTCTTGCGTTCATCAGCGCTCTGCTGGTGGACTGCCTTTGTGCCCACAACTCCGAGGGTCCCGTTTTTGAAACGCAGCGCCCTGCCAAGCACAACTCTCGGGTCGATGCCGCCGACAGCGCCAAACCGCAGAAATCCGTCATCGGTAACGTCAGTCACCATAAAACCGACTTCGTCCATGTGCGCAGCGATCATAATGCGGTTCTTAGGCGTCTTTCTGCCCTTCTTGAATACAAGCAGGTTTCCGAGCGGGTCAACAGTCATTTCATCTGCCGCGATATGCGACATGATGTATTCGCGGACTGCGCTTTCATCTCCGGAAGTTCCGTCGAGCGCGCATATTTCAAGCAGTCTGTCAGTCATTTGTGTCACCTCCGGCATATGCAGCGATAAGTCTCGCGGTGCTATCGATATCGCAGAGTTTCACCGTTTCAACGGGCGTGTGCATGTACCTTATCGGTATTGAAAGCGTGCAGCACTTCACGCCCTTTCCGCTTACTGCGATGCTGTCGGCATTCGTACCGGTGGAAGACGGCATAACTTCTATTGTAAAGGGGATGCCGCAGCGCTCCGCAGTTTCTCTGAGGACGTTCGTCATGCCACGGTCAAGCGCTGCCGAAACGCCTATCATAACGCCGCTGCCAAGCAGCGCCGTGTCGTATTCATTGCTGTCCGGGGTCCTGCCGAACGAAACGTCGACAACAAGCGCCTCGTCCGGCTGAATGCTGAATGCAGCCGGCTTTACGCCGCGCTCGCCGGTTTCTTCCTGCGCGGAAAAGCACACCGCGATATCGTATTTGAGCCTGGACATGTCCATCATTTCCAGCGCTGCGAGAATAGCGCACACGCCGCTCCTGTCGTCAATGGAGGGCGCTGAAACAGTCCCGTCGGAAAGCGTGCGGAATGCGGAATTCACAGTCACGCGGTCGCCTGGGAGCACGGCTTTTTCAGCCTGTTCCTTTGACATTCCGATATCCACTGAGAGTTCCCCGACCTCAGCCACTTTGGTATGGTCGCTGGATACGTGCGGAGGGAGCGTGGATATCACGCCCCGGATTTCCTCGTTGCCGTGTACTGTCACGCTCTGCGCAAGCATTATCTTCATGTCAGGACCACCGCAGCTGCCGATTTTCAGCGAACCGTCGCTGTTTATACAGGTGACTATAAACCCTATCTGGTCGATGTGCGCGTCCAGCATGAGCGTTTTCGCCCCGGGAACGCCGCACCTGATCACGCCGACAACATTGCCGGAATGGTCGATATGGGCGTCTGGAGCGTACTTTTTAAGCCCTGAAAGCGCGATCTCAGCCGCATTCCTTTCCAGCCCGGAAACGCCAGTTGCGTCTGTAAGTCCCTTTAAAGTTTCAAGTATATCCAATCCGTATCATTCCTTTACTTAAGAAAATCGCTGGCAGCCCCGCTTACATTGAAGCTGTAACCCGCGGAGTTCAGCAGTTCCAGCTTGTATTCAACTATCTCGGGCATTACGCCAAGTTCATACGCAGCCTGATTGATATCCACAGCGTATTCCAGCACGGAAAGCGCCTCACGGTCGGTTATCAGTATCTCGGCCGCGAAAAGATTTGCCTCGCGCTCGGTCTTGTTGTTGGCAAGGAACAGGCTGTTCTCCCGTATACCACCGGCAGAAAGCTCACGGTGAAGCATATCGTGTCCGAACTCGTGAGCGCAGACCGTCCTTGCAACGATATCGTCCAATGACTGGTTCACTATAATGTACCTGCTGCCGTTCTCGCACAGGTAAAAACCTTTCAGCGAACCCAGTTCCCGGAACCACACGTTGGCGCCGGAGTTGGCAGCGGTCTCAAAAATATCCCTGCCGCCGTACTTTTTTCGCAGCTGGTCCGCTTTCTGCTTTATCCTGTTCATGTATCGTCACTTGTCCGATTTGCCGTGGTTCCTGCGGGAATCCTCATAGATATCCCACAGGCAGCGGAAAAGCGCTTCCTTGTCGTCCTCGTTCAGCGCGTTGCCCGCAAAAAGCCCCCGGGACTGCGCCAGGAACTGCGCCGCCTGCGCCTTGTCCGCGTCGCTCGCGCATACCTTTTTAATAAAGCGCTCCTCGATGGTCAGTTCAAGTTCCTGCTTATCGTCTTTGAGGAATTCCGGCGTAAGCTGGAGCTGCTCCGCAATTTTGTTAAGTGTATCGGCGCGCGGCTTGCGGGTGCCGTTCATATAGTTTGCAAAAGCACGGTAAGTCACGCCGACGCTGTGCGCAAAGTCGGTCTTGCGGATACGCTTTCTGCTGAGCATTATCTCGATCTTTTCATTCATTTTCATGGTGTATACCTCCATATTTCATGCCAGGCTTATCCGTAACATGTTCATAATAATATTATAAACATGAACGCAGGTTTTGTCAAGAGGTATTTTCAATATATTAATATTCACGCCATTGTATATTATTCAACGCAAATTCACGCGTTACAGCCAGAATTCCGCTTTAATCCGTATTTATTATATATATCAGCGTCAAAATATTCAAAAAATTTTGAAAAATATGCATATTATTCATCCGTTGGTATTTTACTACTTGACAAAAGACAGAAAAAGAGTATAATAAAGATTGTAAAAAATAAATCACCCATGAAAAGGAGATAAAAAATCATGGCTAAAGAAATCAAGAAGATCGTTCTGGCATATTCCGGCGGTCTGGACACATCTATCATCATTCCCTGGCTGCACGAGAATTATCCCGGCTGCGAAGTTATCTGCGTTGCAGGCAACGTTGGTCAGGATTCCGAGATCGTAGGTCTTGAAGAGAGAGCAAAGAAGACCGGCGCTTCCAAGCTTTACATCGAGGATATCCAGGATGAATTCGTAAACGACTTCATCTTCCCGACTCTGAAGGCTGGCGCCAAGTACGAGGGCTATCTGCTCGGCACTTCCTTCGCACGTCCTCCTATCGCAAAGCGCATCGTTGAGATCGCACGCAAGGAAGGCGCTGACGCTATCTGCCACGGCTGCACCGGTAAGGGCAACGACCAGGTACGTTTCGAGCTGACTATCAAGGCACTCGCACCTGAGATGCAGATCATCGCTCCCTGGAGAATCTGGAACATCAAGTCCCGTGAGCAGGAGATCGAATATGCAGAGGCTCACAACGTTCCGATAAAGATCACACGTGAGACCAACTACTCCAAGGATATGAACCTGTGGCACCTGTCCCACGAGGGTCTTGACCTTGAGAATCCGGCTAACGAGCCGCAGTACAACAAGCCCGGCTTCCTGGAACTCGGCGTATCTCCCGAGCAGGCTCCCGACAAGGCTACATATGTTACTATCCACTTCGAAAAGGGTATTCCTACCGCGCTCAACGGCGAGAAGATGGACGGCGTAAAGCTCATCAAGGCTCTTAACAAGCTCGGCGGCGAAAACGGCATCGGTCTGTACGATGTTGTTGAGAACCGTCTGGTAGGTATGAAGTCCAGAGGCGTATACGAAACTCCTGGCGGAACTATCCTCTACCACGCACACGAGGTTCTGGAGACAATCTGCCTCGATAAGGAGACCCAGCACTACAAGGCTGGTCTGGCTCAGAAGTACGCAGACATCGTATACAACGGTCAGTGGTACACTCCCCTGCGCGAGGCTATGGACGCTTTCGTTGACAAGACCCAGGAGACCTGCACCGGCGACGTTAAGCTGAAGCTCTATAAGGGCAACATCATCAACGCTGGCGTAACCTCTCCGTTCACACTTTACAGCAAGGACTTCGCTTCCTTCGACGAGGACGACGTTTACGACCAGAAGGATGCCGCAGGCTTCATCAACCTGTTCGGTCTGCCTATCCACGTAAAGGCACTCCTCGACGCTGAAAGAAACAAGAAGTAATATATCTGGAATAAGATCAGGAGCGGGAAGCTCGACTTTCCGCTCTTTGATCTTTTATTTTACAAGGATCACAAATAGAAAAAAGAGGTAGTTTTATGGCAGAAATGATGTGGGCAGGACGTTCCTCCCAGGGTGTAGACAGCAGAGTGAACGCGTTCAATTCATCTATCGCGTTTGACGGAAGAATGTACAAACAGGATATCCAGGGCAGCATCGCGCATGCCACAATGCTCGGCGAACAGGGCATAATCAGCATGAGCGACAGCCTGGAGCTTATCGGTGGTCTGAAAGAGATCCTCGCAGATATCGAAAGCGGCAAGCTGCAGTTCGACATGACTGCAGAAGATATCCACATGTTCATCGAAGCGGAACTCACGAAGCGCCTTGGCGACGTAGGCAAGCGCCTGCACACTTCCCGTTCCAGGAACGACCAGGTGGCTCTTGATATCAGGCTGTACCTGCGCGACGCAATAAAGGAACTCCGCGGACTGGTGGTTTCGCTGGTAAAGGTCCTCTGCAATATCGCAGACGAAAACACCGAAACCATCATGCCGGGTTATACGCATCTCCAGCGCGCCCAGCCCATCACATTCGGTCATCACATGATGGCGTACGCTCAGATGCTTCTCCGCGATATCGAGAGATTTGACGACACCCTGCGCCGCATGAATGTTTCCCCTCTCGGCAGCTGCGCGCTTGCCGGAACTACCTACCACATAAACCGCGACCGCACCGCAGAACTCCTCGGAATGTCCGCGCCGATGGTGAATTCGCTTGACGGCGTTTCCGACCGTGATTTCTGCATTGAGCTCGCGAGCGCGATATCCATCTGCATGATGCATCTTTCCCGCTTCTCTGAGGAAATAATCATGTGGTGCAGCTGGGAATTCAAGTTCATTGAACTTTCCGACCGTTTTTCCACCGGTTCAAGCATCATGCCGCAGAAGAAGAACCCCGACGTCACCGAACTTATCCGCGGAAAGACAGCCCGCGTTATCGGTGACAACATGACTCTCCTTGCAATGATGAAGGGACTTCCCCTTGCATACAACAAAGACATGCAGGAGGACAAGGAAGCCATTTTCGACGCAGTTGACAATCTCAAACTGTGCCTTACAACATTTATCCCCATGCTCGAAACAATGACGCTCTACAAGGACAACATGCGCCGTGCAGCCGCAAAGGGCTTCATCAACGCAACGGACTGCGCAGACTACCTTGTTAAAAAGGGAATGCCGTTCCGCACCGCATACAAGATAACAGGCGGTCTGGTCGCACATTGTATCGAACTCGGCACCACCCTTGAGGAACTCCCGCTCGCCGATTATCAGAAGCAGAGCGAGCTGTTCACCGAGGACGTTTATGAGGCTATCAGCCTTGACACCTGCGTAAAGGAGCGCAAATCCTTCGGTGGACCCGCGCCCGAAAGCGTAAAGACGCAGATAGAACTCACCAGAAAGAAACTGGAGGAACTTTGCAATGGTTAAGGTTTACATCGACGGTCAGGAGGGCACCACCGGATTAAAGATACTGGAGCGCTTCAAGAACCGGAACGACATAGAATTACTTCGCATCGACGAGGACAAGCGCAAAGACCCCGAGGAGCGCAGGAAGCTCATTCACAGCGCGGATTTCACGTTTCTCTGCCTGCCGGACGCCGCCGCTAAGGAAGCAGTCGCGCTCGCCGAGGGAAGCAGCACCCGCATCATAGACGCTTCCACCGCGCACAGAACAAATCCCGACTGGGCATACGGCTTCCCGGAGCTTGGCGCTGATTTCCGCGAGAAGATAGCAAATTCCGCAAGGACTGCAGTCCCCGGCTGCTATGCGAGCGGATTTGTTTCCATGGTTTATCCGCTGGTCAAGCTGGGAATCCTCCCGAAAGACTACCCCGTAAGCGTTCACGCTGTTTCGGGCTACAGCGGCGCAGGCAAGAAGGCAATCGCGGTCTATGAGAGCGACGACCGTCCCGCTGGTTTCGACAGCCCGCGTCAGTACGCTCTGACGCAGCAGCACAAGCACCTCCCCGAAATGCAGAAGATATGCGGTCTTGACTACGCGCCCGCGTTCAACCCGCTGGTCTGCGACTATTTCAGCGGAATGGTGGTTTCGCTGCCGCTGCACACAAGGCTCCTCATAAAGAAGTACAACGCGGACGATATCCGCAAGGCGCTCGCTGAATACTACGCAGGTGCGAACTTCGTAAAGGTTATGCCCGAAGGCGACCCGCAGGACGGCTTCATCAGCGCAAACGACCTCAGCGGCACCAATATGATGCAGCTTTTCGTAAACGGAAACGACGACAGACTTATCCTCTGTTCAAGACTTGATAACTTAGGAAAGGGAGCAAGCGGCGCGGCAGTACAGTGCCTCAACATCATGATGGGCATTGACGAGACCACCGGGCTTCTCTGAGGTGAAATAAAATGGTTAAATTTGAAGGATACGAATTCGTAGACGGCGGCGTTTGCGCTGCCGAGGGCTTCACTGCCGCAGGCGTTATCGCAGGAATAAAGGCTGGCAACACCACCAAGCGCGACCTTGCGATGATCTATTGCGCTGAGCGATGCAGGGCAGCCGCGCTCTATACCACCAACAAGGTAAAGGGCGCGCCGATATACGTAACAAAAAAGCACCTTGAGGACGGTTACGCGCAGGCAGTCATCGTTAACTCCGGCAACGCGAATACGTGCAACGAAAACGGCATTGAGATCGCAGAGCAGATGTGCGAACTCACCGCAGAAGCCCTGGATATCGACGCGAACGATGTGCTTGTAGGCTCCACCGGCGTTATCGGTCAGCCTCTTTCCATCAAGCCGATAAAGGCGCGCATTCCCACCCTCGCAAAGGA
>HF989412.1:0-5758 GCA_000432175.1 Eubacterium sp. CAG:786 | reverse complement strand
CTCGAAAAGGATCTTCCCCCCAAAAAAAGCGGTGACGCATGCGAAGCTATCATGACCACCGATACCCGCAAGAAAGAACTTGCAGTGGAATTCGAGATCGAAGGCAGGAAGTGCCATGTCGGCGGTATCTCCAAGGGCAGCGGAATGATCGCGCCCAACATGGCTACAATGCTGGGCTTCATCACAACTGACGTTGCTATCTGCCACGAACTGCTGGAAAAGGCGCTGCGCAAGGTGAACCAGCTGACCTACAGCATGGTGAGCGTTGACGGAGACACCTCCACAAACGACACGCTGATACTCATGAGCAGCGGTCTTGCAAAGAACCCCGAAATCACCGCTGAGGACAAGAACTACGAGAAGTTCGAAAACGCGCTGTACGCCGTTATGATGAACCTCGCACGCGAGACCGCGCGCGACGGCGAGGGCGCCACAAAACTGCTTGAATGCATCGTTAAGGGAGCACCGGACGAGAACACCGCAAAGGTCGTTGCCAAGTCCGTTATTTCTTCCAGCCTGGTAAAGGCTGCGATGTTCGCTGCTGACGCAAACTGGGGCAGAATTCTCTGCGCTATCGGTTACGCAAAGGCTGATTTCGACATCTCCAAGGTTTCTGTGGAACTCGCGAGCGAAAAGGGCAAGATAACGGTATGCACCAACGGCGCGGGCATCAGCTTCTCTGAGGAAGATGCAAAGAAGATACTCTCAGAGGAAGAAATCAAGGTGCTCGTTGACCTGCACTGCGGCGAGGGAGAAGCCATTGCATGGGGCTGCGACCTTACGTTTGAATATGTAAAGATAAACGCGGAATACCGTACATAAAAAAGGAGCAAAGGAAATGCAGATAGACTACGACATACGGGCGAACGCGCTTGTTGAGGCGCTCCCCTACTTACAGGAATACAACGACAAGGTAGTCGTCGTTAAATATGGCGGTAACGCCATGACCAACGAAACACTCAAGCAGGCAGTCATGCAGGATATCGTGCTGCTGTCGCTGGTGGGAATAAAGGTTGTCCTGGTGCACGGCGGCGGTCCTGAGATCAACGCCATGCTCAAGAAGATCAACAAGGCAAGCGAGTTCGTAAACGGTCTGCGCTACACCGACGAGGAAACCATCGACATCGTTCAGATGGTGCTTGCCGGCAAGGTCAACAAGGATCTTGTACAGCTGCTGGAGCGCGCAGGCGGCAAGGCAATGGGGCTCTGCGGTCTTGACGGAAACCTCATCAAGGCAAAGCAGCTCAACCCCGATCTCGGTTACGTCGGCGATATCACGGAAATTCACCCGGACGTTATCAACACCGCTCTCAACAACGGATATATTCCGGTGGTTTCCACTGTGGCGTCCGGAGAAAACGGCGAGGTATACAACATTAACGCAGATACCGCAGCTGCACGCATTGCAGCTGAGATGGGAGCTGCTAACCTCATTCTGCTGACAGATATCAAGGGACTTCTTGAGGACAAGGACGACGACAATACCCTTATCAGGGTCGTTGGCGTCAGCGAAGTTCCCTATCTTAAGAACCAGGGTATAATTTCCGGCGGCATGATACCGAAAATCGACTGCTGCGTTGAAGCAGTGCGCCGCGGAGTTAAAAAGACCAACATCATCGACGGACGTATTCCGCATTCTATCCTTATCGAACTGCTGACCGATATCGGCGCAGGTACGATGATCATTCCGTAAGAGGTGATTTTAAATGAGCACGATTGAACAATTCAACAAATACGTAATGCCCTCCTACGGCAGATACGACCTGGTTCTCGACAAGGGCGAGGGACGTCAGGCAGTCGATGAAAACGGCAAGGAATACATAGATTTCGGCAGCGGCATCGGCACCAATTCCCTCGGCTACTGCAACGAGGACTGGGTAAAGGCAGTATGCGACCAGGCGCACAAGATACAGCATACGTCCAATTACTACTACACAAAGGTTCAGGCTGACTTCGCAAAGGCTCTCTGCGAGACCGCAGGCTACACCGATATGTTCTTCGGTAACTCCGGCGCGGAAGCGAACGAATGCGCCATCAAAATCGCGCGTAAGTACAGCTTTGATAAGTACGGCAAAGGGCGCCACAACATCATTACTCTGGTGAACAGCTTCCACGGCAGGACGCTCTGCACTCTGTCCGCGACCGGGCAGGAAGTTTTCCACAATTATTTCTTCCCGTTCGTTGAAGGTTTCATCAATGTTGAAGCCAACAACATCGAGGATCTCCGCGCTAAGCTTGACGACACCGTATGCGCTGTAATGTTCGAGTACATCCAGGGCGAGGGCGGCGTTATGGCTCTCCAGCAGGATTTCGTGGACGAGATTTTCAGACTCTGCGCAGAAAAGGACGTTCTCACCATTGCGGACGAGGTTCAGACCGGCGTCGGCAGAACTGGTAAGTTCCTTGCAGGCGACAATTTCGGCAAGAAAGCCGACCTCACCACTCTCGCAAAGGGACTTGCAGGCGGCATACCGATAGGCGTGTGCCTTTCCGGCGAGAAGTGCGCGAAAGTCCTCACCCCTGGGACCCACGGTTCCACATTCGGTGGAAATCCGATTTCCTGCGCAGGCGGTCTTGCAGTGCTGAACACCGTGAACAAGCCCGGCTTCCTGGACGAAGTCGCTAAGAAAGGCGACTATTTCCGCAAGAAACTCATGACCTCACCGGAAGTCGCTTCCGTTTCCGGCATCGGCATGATGATAGGCATTGAGCTGAAAACCAAGAAAGCAGGCGACGTCTGCAAGGCAGCGCTCGATAAGGGACTGCTCCTGCTCACCGCAAAGACAAAGGTTCGTCTGCTCCCTCCCCTCACCATTACTTACGAGGAGATAGACAAGGGGCTTGATATCCTGCTTTCTATTCTCAACGCATGAGCGCTGCATTCCGGCTGATAACCCCCAGGGATTACGATGAGCTCTTCGCACTGTGGAACAGCATTCCCGGCATGGGCATGCGCAGCCTTGACGATAGCTGCGAGGGTATAACAAAGTTCCTGCGGCGCAATCCAGACACCTGCTTTGCTGCGGTTGACGGAAAGATAATAGGGTGCATACTCTGCGGAAACGATGGCAGACGAGGATATATCTACCACGCCTGCGTACTTCCGGAATACCGTGGGCAGGGCGTAGGCTCTGAGCTGGTGCGGCTTTGCTGTGAAGCGCTGAAAGCCGAGGGAATAAAGAAATGTGCTCTTGTGTGCTATTCCTCAAATGATCTCGGGAACAAATTCTGGCAGTCGAAACAGTGGGAACTGCGTACCGATCTTACTTACTACAACATGTCACTTGACGAAAATAACATCTGACGAAAGGATAAAACTATGAAGCATTTATTAAAGCTGATGGATCTCAGCACTGAAGAGATCATCGACATTCTTAACCTCGCAGACCAGCTCAAGTACGAGCAGAAGCACGGCATTCCCCACCCGCTGCTCAAGGGTCAGACGCTGGGTATGATATTCCAGAAGTCCTCCACAAGGACACGTGTTTCCTTTGAAACCGGTATGTATCAGCTGGGCGGTCAGGCGCTGTTCCTCTCCTCCCGCGATCTCCAGATAGGACGCGGTGAGCCGGTTCAGGATACCGCACGCGTTCTGTCCCGCTACCTCAGCGGCATCATGATACGTACATTTGAGCAGAAAGAAGTCGAGGACCTCGCTGAATACGGTTCCATTCCGATAATCAACGGTCTGACTGACTACTGCCACCCCTGCCAGGTTCTCGCTGATCTCCAGACCGTACGCGAATACAAGAACAAGCTCGACGGACTGAAGTTCTGCTACATCGGCGACGGCAACAACATGGCAAACTCCCTGACTGTAGGCGCACTCAAAGTTGGCATGAGCGTATCCCTGGGCTGCCCCGAGGGCTACTACCCCGACCAGACTATCATTGACTTCGCTAAGCAGTACCCCGGAAAGTTCCAGATCGTGAACGACCCTGTTCAGGCTGCGGCAGACGCTGACGTGCTTTACACCGACGTATGGGCTTCCATGGGTCAGGAGGGCGAAGCCGAGAAGCGCAAGCAGATATTCAAGGGCTACCAGATCAACGACGCTGTAATGGCTTCTGCAAAGTCCGATGCAATGGTAATGCACTGCCTGCCCGCACACCGCGAGGAAGAGATTACCGCAAAGGTATTCGAACAGCATGCAAATGAGATATTCGACGAGGCCGAGAACAGACTTCATGCGCAGAAGGCTGTTATGGTACGGCTTATGGCTCCCGAAGCATAATTCCTTATAAAATCTTGACCGGGTGGTTTTCCACCCGGTCTTTTTTTGTTCGATTTCTCAAATCAAATCATAATCCAACATCTGTCCTCATACTATGTACAGAAAAAACTATTCTGGAGGTACAAAATGACAGAGTATCTGCCTGAGGGCTACTTATTCACAACCGCTGAAAACCGCTCCTGCCTCGCGACATTCTATTCGCTCAGCGAATGCATGTCCACCGGCAGGATAATCGAAGCGCCGTGCATGATCTGCAACAGCCGCCACGACCTCATCGTTGACCTTGGCTGCATGCGCGGCATAATCCCGCGGGAAGAGGGCGCGATCGGTATCGTCGAGGGAACCACCAAGGATATCGCGCTCATCTCACGGGTGAACAAGCCGGTGTCGTTCATCGTGACTGACTTCCGCAGGGACGAGCGCGGGGAACTTTACGCCGTGCTTTCGCGCCGTGCCGCGCAGGTCAAGTGCATGGAAAACTATCTGAGCCGGCTTACCCCCGGTGATATCATTCCCGCAAGGGTAACGCACCTTGAACCGTTCGGCTGCTTTGTTGACATCGGCTGCGGAATTCCGTCGCTTATCCCTATTGACATGATATCAGTGTCGCGCATCACACACCCGCAGGACCGTTTCCACGTCGGGCAGAACATATACGCTGTGGTGAAATCCCTGGATAACGGCAGGATATGCCTTACGCACAAGGAACTTCTCGGCACCTGGGAAGAAAACGCTTCCATGTTTGAAGCCGGCGAAACCGTCACGGGCATCGTGCGTTCCATAGAGGACTACGGCGTATTTGTGGAGCTCACGCCAAACCTCGCGGGTCTTGCGGAATTACGCCCCGACGTCACGGTGAACAGCTGCGCCAGCGTCTACATAAAGGCTATAATCCCGGAAAAGATGAAAATAAAGCTCATCATCGTGAACACATCGGAAAACGCATTCCACGATAATGAGCTGAAATATTTCAAGACGAGCGGTCACATCGACAGCTGGGTGTATTCCGGAGATAACACGGCAAAAGTGATACAGACTACTTTTTAATACGGCTCCAGTACTCTCTTGCAGCGTTTTCAAGCTTGTTATCGCCGTATTCGTAATATACATGATCCTTTATCGGGTCGGGCAGATACTGCTGCTTCACCCAATGATTAGGATAATCATGCGGGTACAGATAGTGCTGCCCCCTGACTGCCGCGCCCTCGCCGTCGCAGTGGACATTCTGAAGCTGCCGCGGGAATTCATATGCAGCGCCATTGCTGATATCCTCAAACGCAGCCGCTATGGCCTTATATGCGCTGTTGGACTTCGGCGCAGTCGCAAGCAGAATTACAGCTTCTGCAAGGGGAATGCGCGCTTCCGGCAGGCCAAGCTGCATAGCGCTGTCAACGCACGCCTTGACTATAGGCACCGCCTGCGGATAAGCAAGCCCGATATCCTCGCTTGCGATGACCAGAAGCCTGCGCGAAAGCGAAATAATGTCCCCGGCTTCCATAAGACGCGCCGCGTAGTGAAGCGCCG
>HF989411.1:4134-6203 GCA_000432175.1 Eubacterium sp. CAG:786 | reverse complement strand
TCGTTATACCCAGGCGCTCCATGTTCTCCGCAGCGAGTTTACGTTCGCGGTCGGTGTAGAACGGGCGCAGCCCCATGGAATTAAGGCACCCGGAGAGCACCACTTCCCACACGCTTGCGGGGAAATCCTGCTGGGCGCCGGTCTGCTGCGGCAGGTAGCCTATCTCGCTCCTGCGCAGCCCGCCACCGAAGCTTATCGTGCCGCCCACCGGCTTTTTCAGCGACAGCAGCGACTTCACCAGCGTGCTCTTGCCGGAACCGTTTTCACCCACGATGCAGAGGTAATCCCCGCTGTTCACCGCGAAGCTCAGGTCCTTTATGACCGTCATATTTTCATAGGACAGCGCCAGACTGTCCACTTTTATGAGTTCTTCCTGCTCCATGTCAGTTCACCAGCACTCTCTCAAGCATCTGTTTGTTCCTCTGCATCAGCGAGAGGTAAGTTTCACCCGCGGCAAGGTCGTCGGCAGAGATGTTGTGGCATGTGTGGAATTCCTCCACATTCAGCCCGCTGTCCTCCGCGAGAACGTCCGCCAGCTTCCTGCCGGAAAGCTCTATGCAGAACACCGCTTTCACCGCTTCCGGCTGCCCCAGCTTATCCAGCAGGAACGTCACCGTCTGCGCCGAGGGCTCCGTTTCGCTGCCGCACCCCGGGAATGCCGCGTAGTAATTCAGCCCGTAATGCCTGAAGAAATACAGCAGCGGGAACCTGTCGCCGAAAATGAAATAACGCGCCTCCCCGCTGAGAAGCTCCTGGAATTCCGCGTCGAGCGCGTCTATCTGCGCTGCGTAGCCATCGGCGTTCGCGGAAAGGCTTTCGGATATCTGCGGGAACAGTTCCACCGCGCGCTTTCCCAGCGCCCTGACTATCGCTGAGGCATTGTCCGGGGAAGTCCACACGTGTTCGTCGTATTCCTCTTCTTCCTCGTCGTGGTCATGGTCGTCATGGTCGTGGTCGTCCGCCTGCATTCCCTCGGAGACCTCCTCGTCCAGCAGCGAAACCGCGTCCGTCATGCGGAACGTTTCTATATCCGGCGCCGCCTGCAGCACGCTCTCCACCCACTGGTCGGATTCCCCGCCGTTGTAAACGAACAGGTCGCAGCCCGTTATCTCCACGATGTCCTTTGCGGAGGGGTCGTAGCTGTGGCTTTCCTGCCCGGGTCTGAGCAGCATTCTGACTTCTGCCTCGTCGCCGAATACCTGCCGCGCAAAGTCATACGCCGGGAATATCGTCGTGATTATAAGCGGCTTGTCTTTGCCGGCCGCGGGTGCATTCCCGGAGCAGCCGCACATAGCAGCGCCCATTGCCAGCGCCGTGACTGCCGCGAGTATCTTCTTTATGGTCATTTCTGCTCCTTTTCCTTCTGTTCAGGTTTCTCTAGTTCTTTCTGGCAGCGGTCGCACAGACCGTATATCACAGTCCTGCCGACGTCCACGGAAAACCCGTGCTCTTTCTCTATATGCTGCTGCATCTCTTTCATAAAGCCGCAGTCCATATGTATCAGGCGCTGGCAGCGGTCGCATTTGAGATGGAAATGCGAGCTGCATTTCTGCTCGTCCATCAGCTGATAACACGCGCCGGAGCCGTCCCCGGTGAAGCGCTTCAGCACGCCCTGGTTTGCAAGCTTCGTCAGCGTGCGGTAAACCGTGGCTTCTCCCACCGTGACTTCCCCGCTGATTATTATGTCCTTTGCGGTGAAGCAGCTGCCCTTGTGCCGGCTGAAAAACTCAACTATCTCGTCCCGCTGCTTTGTGTTGTAATTATTGCGGTCCATGCCGCTCACCTCCGCTGAATTTGATTTTGATTTTCACTTTCAGTTTCATATTATATCACAAGGAATAAATCTTGTCAAGAGGGATAGTATTTTTTATTGCAATTTCCTGAAACATGTGATATAATGATTTTGATAATATATTAATAAAGGTGGTGCGTCGGATGCTGGAATACTGCATGTGCCCGAAATGCGAGAGAATGATAATGCTCGACCCGGAATTCACAACAGGCTTCTGCCTTTACTGCGGGACGCACATTGCCTATGAAGAGTCGCGGGCATTCCCGCTGGAGGGGCT
>HF989411.1:0-4046 GCA_000432175.1 Eubacterium sp. CAG:786 | reverse complement strand
GACGCGCGCGAGGACAACTACGGCTCCGACGAGTGCCGTAACGAATGTGCGCTTGCCAATGAGTGTCTCGGCAAGTGGGATTTTTCGGGCGCGTTCAGACATTACGCGAATGCGGTGGAATGGCGCCCCAAAGACTTCGAGGCATTCTGTGGGAGAATGACCTCCGGGATACTGCGGCTGAACGACGTCGAGAACTGGCAGCAGTACCTTGCGGACTGCGTTTCACTTATCCGCAGCCAGAACGACTGGAACACCGCGCAGAAAGCCCTTGAATACGCGCTGGATATACTGCAGAAATTCCTGTCGAAAGGCGGCAGGTTCGTTTCGCCGGCGTACACGTTCGGTTTTTTCAGGGCTGTGACGGAGAAGTTCCCCGCGCTGCGCGGGAAAGCCGCGGTAATTCTCGCGCACTGCGTGAATATCGACAACGCGCCGTTCACCGACGCCGCGCGGCTCGACCACGAAACCACCCGCTTTGCCGTCGGGAATTACCCCCGTGAAGCGGACAGGGAGCTTTCGCCGAAACTGCTCTTAATAATGAAGTACCACCCCGACGAGCGCCAGAAGCACCTGCTGATAAGGGCAGTGTACGTCTACGACCGAGCCGGCTGGCTCAGGAACCGCGACGAGCAGCGAATAAACGACGTGCTTGACTTCCTCGACGGCATGTTCTCCGGGGACTATTCCACCGCCGACCGCAAAGCCGCGCTGGACTGCGCCTGCGACCTGCTGCTGATGCGCACGCTGGAGCCCGCTTCCACCGAGCGCGAGAAGCTGCGCTTCCTGACCGGGGTGTATTCCTGGAAGCAGATGCAGCGAATGGAGAAATACTTCAGCGGAAGCGTTTTCTTCAACCGGCTGTACCTTGACATTTACCTTGAGCAAAAGGGCGCAACGCCCCTCACCGCTGAATACCGGCGTATACGCCGCAAAATAGACGAACTCACTGAACAGAAAGGATAAATTATGGCGAACATGAAAAAGCTCACCCGGGATTACGGGGAAGTCATCTGGACAGGCAAAAAGTGCATTCTCGGCATGCCCATATCGTTCACGCGGTACATTCTCACCGACAGCAAGCTGATAACCCGCGTGGGGCTGCTCAATCTCAGGGAGGACGAGATAGAGCTTTACCGCGTTTATGACAAGTCGATGAAGCTCCCGCTGGGGCAGAGGATAGTCGGCTGCGGCACTATCACGCTGCTTTCAAAGGACAACGACACCCCCACAAAGGTGCTGCAGTCAGTCAAGCGCCCGCGCGAGGTCAAGAAGCTGCTTGACGCAGCCGTTCAGGAACAGCGCGACAGATACAGCGTTCGCGGCCGCGATATGATGGGAGCCTCCGCGCACATGGAGGACCTCGACGGCGACGGTATTCCCGACGACCCCTGCTGCCACGACTGATATCCGTTTATTCCACAAACATTACATAATTGTAACGTATTATCCGGCAAAAAATACTTGATTTTCTGCCTCGTCTGAGTTATAATATCTATTATGAATTACAAAAGCTCCGCTGGCTGTGCCGACGGGGCTTTCCCGACGAATGCAAAGGAGAATATTCATGCCAGACAATAATGACGGACTGAATGTCTGCCTGATGAACGATTCATTCCCACCCGTTATCGACGGCGTGGCAAACACGATACTCAACTATGCTGAAATAATCAACGCCAAACTCGGCAAGGCAACCGTCGTCACACCGGAATACCCCGACGTGCAGGACGATTTTCCGTTCCCTGTGGTGAGATACCCGAGCCTTTCCGTGACGGAAAAGCTGTGCAACTACCGTATGGGCTACCCCTTTTCTGCCAGCAAGCTGGATTCCCTCACGAGCAGCGGGTTTGATATAATCCACACCCACTGTCCGTTTGCCTCCATGATAATGGCAAGGGTGCTGCGGATAAAGACCGGGGCGCCGATGGTGTTCACATACCACACCAAATTCGATATCGATATCCGTCGCGCTCTCCCGACCAAACTCATGCAGGATCAGGCAATAAAAATGCTCATCGCGAACATCTCCGCAGCCGACGAGGTGTGGACAGTCAGCGAGGGCGCGCGCCAGAACCTCCTCGAACTCGGCTATGAGGAAACCGAGGGCAGACGTATCCGCGTAATGGAGAACGGCGTGGATTTCCCCAGGGGACGCGCGGACAAAGAGGACGTGGAGTTCCTGCGCTCAGACCTGGGGCTTGAGGGACACGGCCCGGTGTTCATATTTGTGGGAAGGCTGCTCTGGTACAAGGGTATCCGTCATATTCTCGACGCGTTGAAAATACTCGACCAGCGCGGCACCGACTTCCGCATGATGATAGTCGGCGACGGGCTTGACCGCGGGGAAATAGAGGCTTACACCGCGGAACTCGGTCTGACGGAAAAGGTGATATTCACCGGCGCTGTCTACGACCGCGAGGAACTGCGCATATATTACACCGCAGGCGACCTGTTCATATTCCCGTCGCTGTATGACACCAACGGAATAGTAGTGCGTGAAGCGGCTGCCTGTGGAGTTCCGTCAATACTCATCAAGGGAAGCTGCGCTGCCGAGGGCATAACCCACCACCGCACAGGAATACTCGTGGACGACACCCCCGAAGCCATCGCAGAGGAAATGCAGTTTGCTGCCGGGCACCTCGACGAAGTGCACCAGATGGGCGACCACGCGATGAACGAGGTGTACATGTCCTGGGAAACCTCCATTGAGAACGCGTACCACCGTTACGGCGAGATAATCGAGAACTGCAGAAACGGCGCCACCTGCAACCACGAAACCGAACTCCAGCAGGATTTCTTCACCGGCATCAGCCGCATGACTGACGCTGTGCAGCGTTTCAGGAGCATTCCCGCAGTATCTGCGATAAGGGAAAGCAACACCCGCAGCATAGCGAAACGCCGCGCCCGCAAGGAAGAAAAGAAGAAGCAGACCGAAATCACAGAAGAATAAAAACGCGGGCTGTACAAAACGTACAGCCCACACCAGTTTATAAAAAAGTATCCTGTCCAGACTGCTGAGAAAGATACAGATGCCTCTGACGACGCAGATGTGCCTTTATCGGCAGTCTTTCGTTTTATTCCTGGCAGATAACCAGCCAGTTACACGGGGTATCGTCGGTATATTCAGTGCCCCACATAGCGATGAGTTTAAACCCGTTGAAATAGGCTGACGCGCCGTAGTTGTACGTGCCCTCAGCATCGTCCTGCTGGGGTTCATATATTCTCGCGTCAGAAGGGAGCACGGCACTCAGCTCATTCCAGCTTGCCGCGCTGCGGATACCGTTGTAAAGCTCCAGACCCGGCCGCACGTCAGAATAGCATATGATCCCTGTGATGGTATCTTCGGATAAGTCATCGTTGAGCGACGGATAGGTCATCAGCGTAAATCCCGTGTCAAATCCTCTCGGATAAACCAGCTTTGTTGAACCGGCAAAATAATCGCCCCTGGCGAGTTCCGTTCCATAGGCATATTCGAACGTTCCCACCGTTTTTCCTATCCACTCAGCGGGCTGCAGTTCGCCTATCGCCGTGTTTTTCTGCTTGCTGAATTCCACGGGCGCCCCGCTTTCGGCTTCTCCGGTGTAGTATTCTTCCCCCGTGCCATCTGTTCTGATACCCGGTGAGGATATTCCGGAATCCGGCTCTGCCGTGGGACTGTCCCATGTGGCTTCCCAGGTGTAAGAGAAATCGTCGCCCCATTCCGTTGTGTCGTCGTACCACTCATATGACGTGTCGTTCGAAGAGGACGATGTATCATTCCACTCAGACGACGTGTTGTCCGAAGAATACGTATCACCCAATGACGAATAACCGTTATCAGCTGAAGACCAGTCGTCGCTGTCTGACTGTGATTCGGTCTTGCCTCTAAACGGATTTTCCCCGGAGCCCGAACAGCCCGAAAGCATTGCAACAGCCGCCAATACCGCTATCAACCTGATTTTTTTCATATAATTACTTCCCTCTCAAATTATTTGTTTATTGTATTATATCACTCGTAACCGATGTTGTCAAGGGTGATGTTAAGGCAATACCGCACAAAGATTGTGCGT
>HF989410.1 GCA_000432175.1 Eubacterium sp. CAG:786 | reverse complement strand
AAATGGTCTTTGTGCGGTGTTGCCCAAGAATAAATATATTTGATTATATCACAGTCGCCCCGGATTGTCAATCAACAGTTTCATTATTATATATACATTATATATATACATGAGATTTCCGGAAAGAAAAAATACACAAAAAAATATAAAAAAATTTAAATTTTTTTAAAAACGCTAAAGTTCAGAGAAAACCAGCCGATATAATAATCGTGATAGCTGAAAAGCTAAAATCCCGAAGCTCAAGTGTACATAAGGGCAGACGGAAAAATTACTTTAACCAACCGCCTCTCAGGAATGATTCCGAATATAGAGGCGCGTAAATTCAAGGAGGATATTACTATGGGAATGGTAGTACAGCACAACATGAACGCGCTCAACGCGTACAACAAGCTGAACACAAACGTTGCAGGTCTGAAGAAGTCTTCTGAGAAGCTTTCTTCTGGTTACAGAATCAACCGCGCTGGCGACGACGCTGCTGGTCTGGCAATTTCCGAGAAGATGAGATCCCAGATCCGCGGCCTTACACAGGCTAAGAGAAACTCTCAGGATGGTATCTCCATGATCCAGACTTTCGAGGGTGCAACAAACGAATCCCACTCCATTCTTCAGAGAATGAAGGAGCTCGCTTCTGAGTCCGCTAACGGTACATACCAGGACGAGGTTGACCGTGACGCTATCCAGCTCGAGTTCAACCAGCTCAACGACGAGCTCGACCAGATCGCTGATACCGACTTCAACGGCGTTGTAATGCTCAACGGCGGCGAGATGGCTGACGGCGTTAAGGCTACAAACGGCAAGTTTGACTATGTAAACGCTACCCGTGATGCACAGCAGATCGGCACTGCCGGCGGCTACATCAAGGGTGTTGACGTTGGTGCGTATGCAGGTACAAACAAGGAATCCGTAACTTTCACTTACACTCAGAAGGACGATGGAACATTTGAGTGGAAGGCTTCAGCTGATTCCCTTTCAACCATTACTTCTAATGCTAACGGCGGCTTCACTTATGACGGTGCAGTATTTGCTGTTGATACAAGCAAGCTTGTAAACGGCGATACAATCGTTGTTGACTTCGAAAAGGCTTCTGCAGCAGTAGGAAAGGGACCTGTTACAACTGGATACAATATTGACGGCTCCGATACAGGTGTTGTTAAGCTTGACAAAAACCCTCTTGCGGCAGCTGCGGAGGACGACGTTATCACATCTGAAAAGATTGCCGAAGCTGCAAATGCACTTAATGGTTTAACCCTTACTTATACAGCTACCAAGGGTGATACCGCATTAACACTCGCAACAGTTAATGGTAAGACGCCTAATGGTGCACAGGATGTTGAAATTGCTAAGCTTGGTGAGAACGAGTCCATTGTTCTTGATAAGGATGGAACAACTCTTAATTATATTAAGAAGGGTAGCACAGCTGTTAAGATTGGCGAGCTGCAGACTGTTGCTGCTGCCAAGGCTGCTGCAAAGGATGGAACTGTTACTGTAACAGTTAACCTTGCAGATGCTTCTTATACACCTGCTAAGTCCAATTCTGTTTCTGTTGTTGAGCCCAAGGCTAAGGTTTCCGAAGCTAACTCCAACAAGACAGCAACCGCTCCTCTGACCTATTCTGACCACATGGTTCTCCAGACTGGTTCCAGAACTAAGGACTCCGTTGACTTCACATTCAAGTACACAACCGACGGCATGGGCGACCTCAAGTCCAACCTCGACCTCTCCTCCAGAGCTAACGGTCTGAACACCAAGAACCTGTCCCTTGCAACACAGGAAGACGCTAATACCGCTATCGACAAGATCGACAACGCTATCAACAAGGTTTCCATGGTTCGTGCAACATTCGGTGCTACACAGAACAGACTCGAGCACAAGATCGAGAACCTGACCACCAACACTGAGAACCTGACCGAAGCTGAGTCCACTATCCGTGATACCGATATGGCTTCTGAGATGCTCAACTACACAAAGTTCAACGTACTTCAGCAGGCAGCTCAGTCCATGCTCGCTCAGGCAAATCAGCAGCCGCAGTCCATTCTCCAGCTCCTCGGCTAATCCGCAAGGATATGACGAAGCTGCGTGAAGCGGCATAAACTGAACCAACGTATCCCCCGCCGAAAGGCGGGGGATATTTTTTTATACCGCCTGCGCCCCGGAGTTCCCCGCGACGTCTTTTTTGACTTTTTCACTGATAACATATTGCAATTTGGCGTAAAATGTGGTATGATAAAATATATATGTGTATACTGAATACAATTATATAATTAAACCAAATCAAGAAAGGGTCAACACAATGAGCAAGGTAGTTAAGTTCGGTGGAAGTTCTCTCGCCGACGCAAAGCAGTTTAAGAAGGTCGCTGATATAATTCACGCAGACCCCGAAAGAAAGTACGTCGTTCCCTCTGCGCCGGGCAAGCGCTTCAAGGAGGACACCAAGGTAACGGATATGCTGTACCGCTGCTATGACGAGGTAGCAGTTCAGGGCAAGGATTTCGCAGAGGCTTTCGCGCCCATCAGGGAGCGCTACAACGGCATTATCTCCGACCTGGGGCTTTCTCTCAGCCTCGACGAGGAGTTTGAGAAGATAGGTGAGAACTTCAGGGCAGCCGCAGGCAGTGACTACGCCGCAAGCCGCGGTGAGTACCTCAACGGTATCGTGCTTGCGAATTACCTCGGTTTTGAGTTCATCGACGCCGCGCGCGCTATTTTCTTCGACAACAAGGGCAACTTCGACGCCGACATCACGGACGCATGCCTGGGCGCGCTCCTCGACAAGACCCCCAGGGCTGTTATTCCGGGCTTCTACGGCGCAATGCCCGACGGCTCCATCAAGACTTTCTCCCGCGGCGGTTCGGATTTCACGGGTTCCGTTGTGGCAAAGGCGGCAAAGGTAGACCTCTACGAGAACTGGACCGACGTAAGCGGCTTCCTGGTGGCTGACCCCAGAATAGTTGAGAACCCCGAGGGTATCAGCGTTATCACCTATTCCGAGCTTCGCGAGCTTTCCTACATGGGCGCGGGCGTGCTCCACGAGGACGCTATCTTCCCGGTAAGAAGCGCTAATATCCCGATAAACATCAAGAACACCAACGCCCCGCAGGACGCAGGGACGCTCATCGTGCCCACCAGCACCGCGCCCGCAAGCGAGCATATCATCACCGGCATCGCAGGCAAGAAGAACTTCTCCGTAATCTCCATCGAGAAGGACAGAATGAACAGCAACAAGGGCTTCCTGCGCAAGCTGCTGCAGGTACTTGAGAACCACGATATCTTCCCGGAGCACATGCCCACCGGTATCGATACGGTCAGCGTTGTTGTGAATTCCAGCGAGCTTGACGGTCAGCGCGAGAAGCTCACCGAGCGCCTTGTTGAAGTCGTAAAGCCCGACCACTATGAGATAATCGACGGTCTGGCGCTCATCGCAGTCGTTGGCCGCGGAATGAGATCCGTCAAGGGTACAGCTACCCGCGTATTCGCTGCGCTTTCCCACGCAAACATCAACATCAGAATGATCGACCAGGGTTCCAGCGAGCTTAACATCATCGTTGGCATCAACGCTTCCGATTTCGAGAAGGCTATCAAGGTCATCTATGATATGTTCATTCTGAGCGAGTGATTTCGCGTTAGTTCCGGTTTTTCTGCTTCCCTTTTCCTGCGCCCCGTGGTGTCAACTGTGAGAGGAGATTGTCATGAAAGGCTTATCGGCACTTGTTCTGGCATTTGTGGTAGTACTGAGCGGCTGCCGCTACACCGGGGGACACCCCCCGGCTGGCAGCCCTGCGGATTCCGGCAGTTCAGAGGTTTCTGAGAAATCTGCGGAAGTTCCCGAGGAGTTTTCCGGCGAGTGGTATCTCTTGGATTTTTCCGGCAACAGCGAGCCGCAGAAGTGGGAATTCCGCAGCAACGGTGTTCTCATTGCCGGGGACGAGGAGCGGGAATGGAAAGTCGTAAAACCGCTTCTTGGAGGGGAGAAAATCTATATCGACGGCAAGCGCTATCTATATTCAAGGGTTGATGACGCGCTGTATATATACAAGTACGACGCAGGTCCGGTATATGTCCTTTATACCACCGACAGCGAACAGTATCTTGAATATATGAAGCAGCGTGCGGAAGATGAGCGCAGCAAACGGCTCACCGAGGAATGCGCCGAGCTTTTCAGCAGATATCCGGACAACGACGGCTGGATAGAGAGACTGTACACCGGGGATATTCCGTTCCTGGCAGACCCGGATATTATCGACAGAATGCTGCGCGACGGCTTTGTGGTCAGCACCCCGGAGGAGCTGGCAAGCTGCTGCTGGTATATGAACACGAACGATTCCCTGGGACTTATGGTGACTATCGCCGGGGACATCGACCTTTCAGGGTACGAATGGGCGCCCATGGGCTGGAGCAAACAGCATAGCAGTTATGCGTTCAGGGGATATGTTGACGGTGGCGGACATACCATAAAGAACATGAAGATGAGCTGCGGCAATGGTGTTGTGGACATCGGGTTCATCGGGTATGGTCTGAGCTGTTCGGTGTTCAACATCTGCTTTGACGGCGCGGAGGTCGAGGGCTACAATTCCGGCATTGTAATCGGGGATTCCATCTGCGGAGCCATGAGTAACGTCACAGCCGTCAACGGCTCTGTCAAAGGAAGCCGCGCCGGCGCGCTGGTCGGCTGGGACGCACATACCATAATGGAAAACTGCAGCGCCGACGTCACGGTCAACGGCGAGAAAGCGGAGCAGCTTTCGTGGAACGAGAGCGAAAAGAGCAGGATAACCGTTGAAAATAAGGTAGAGATAACCCTTGACGAGGATTACGTCGCCCACCGTCCGGAGGTGACGGGCTACGATGTGTATTCCTGGGTCATCGAGCTGGACGGCAGGGAGATGTACTGCAACAGCGCATGGGGCAGCAGCACCTACCAGTGCATGCATTCCTACCCGGGTACTTATAAGGTGTATCTGCAGGCGTGGGTAGACGGGCAGTATATGCCTATCAGCAATATAATCAGCTATACTATAGAATGAGGGGGATAAGGATATGGATTACACTGAATACCTGTCTAACGACGGAATGAAAAAGGGCAAGCTTGGCGCCTACAAGACCCATATTATCAAGAACATCGAGAAGATAGGTCAGAAGAAGCTTGTCATCATCGGCAGCGGCGAGGAATACGACGTGCTCATGCAGGCGCTCAGTCAGCTGCGCATGAAGAACGTCAAGGTGCCGGATATCGCGTTCCGTGCGACCGCTTCCGAGGGCGATGTTTCCGAGGCTGACGACATCAGGTTCATCAGCGAGCTTAAGGGAAAATCCGCGTCGTTCTATGTGCTGATCGTTGCGCCGTTCACTCCGCTGGAGATACAGCTTGCGGGCATGGCAGGCGTGCAGGGTACTTCCGCTGAGATAGCGAAAGTGCTCAGGAACCAGTGCGGCTTCACCGACAACGGCTACTGCGAGATGAACGAGCCTGCCGGTTTTGGTATGTCCATGGCAAACATGAAGCTGAACAAGGCGCTTTCTTCCGACGGAAAGCGCGCAGGCGGCATGGAGAATTCCACCGCGCAGCAGCTTGCGGCATACAAGGACAAAATGAAGGGACAGCGCTGCTTCATTCTCGGCACCCCCGGCGCGAAGCTGGACGAACTCAACGGGCTGATGAACGAGCATGCGTTCGCCGGCAACGAGTTCTGCGATTTCTTCACGAGAACCCCCCAGCGCCCGGAATTCTTCCTGCTGACAGAGGCTTCGTCATATCTCGGCAACGGAAAGTACATCGAAGGTATGGAAAGCTTCATCGACGGCAGAATAAAGGTGTTCGAGGATAAGTTCAAGAAGAAGCCCACCTACTTCAACGGCCTCGGCGCGGGACTTATCAGCGGTCTGCCCACGTTCCAGCAGGCAGAGAGCGCGTTCGATACCGCGAAGATGTTCCCGATGTATGTGATGATACAGCTGGCGCTTTACATGGGCTTCAGCGAGATATATCTCTACGGCTGGGACGGTCTGTTCCCGCTGGATATCGACGGCGACGGCGCTGCAAGAAAGCCCGCTGAGGGCGAAGCAGCCGGCTTCCCTGCCGGTGCAGTGGCGCTGCTGGAGCAGGTGAAGAAGTACGCGGAGGGCAGCGGCTCGAAGCTGTTCAGCATGTGCGCGACAAAGGGACTTTCCATGTTCGGCCATGTGGAATTCGCGGATATCGACCTTTCCGCTTCTTCCATTTTCGGCAGGATTTGATGTGATTTCAGGGCTTTTCTGCCCATTGTTCAAGGAGGGGCATTATGAGCCTTGCAGACGACCTTTTTATACAGAACTGCCGTGATATCCTCGAAAACGGCGTTTCCGACGAGGGGTGCGAAGTACGCCCCCGCTGGGAGGACGGTACGCCCGCGCACACGATAAAGAAATTCTGTATCGTCAACCGCTACGACCTGCAGAAGGAATTCCCGCTGATGACGCTGCGCAGGGTGTATTATCGCAGCGCCATCGACGAGGTGCTGTGGATATACCAGAAGAAGTCCAACCGCGTCGCGGAACTTGGTTCCCACATATGGGACGCCTGGGCTGACGAGAACGGCACCATCGGCAAGGCTTACGGCTACCAGATGGGCGTGAAGCACCACTATCCCCAGGGGGAATTCGACCAGGTGGACAAGGTGCTCTATGACCTGAAGCACGATCCTCACAGCCGCCGTATCATGACGAACACCTACAACCACGCGGACCTCAGCGAAATGCAGCTTGCGCCCTGCGCGTATTCCATGACCTACAACGTCACCGGCGACCGTCTTAACGCGATACTCAACCAGCGCAGCCAGGATATGCTCACGGCAAACAACTGGAACGTCTGCCAGTATGCGGCGCTGCTGACTATGTTCGCAAAGGCTTCCGGGCTTGTGCCGGGGGAACTGGTGCACGTCATCGCGGACGCGCACATCTACGACCGTCACGTTGACATAGTAAAGCGGCTCATCGAAAAGAAGCCTTACCCCGCCCCCGAAATGCAGGTGGAGGACATCACGGACTTCTACAAGTTCACGAAGAACAGCTTTACCGCGGTAGACTACAGGTACCACGAATTCACCGACAAGATACCCGTTGCTATTTGATACCCATTGCCTTAAGGAGAACGCATGGAACTCTGGGACGTTTACGACATAAACCGCAATAAGACCGGAAAAACCGCGGTACGCGGCGAGGGGCTGCCCGAGGGGGGATTTCACCTGGTGGTGCACGTGTGCATTCTCGGCAGCGACGGCAGAATGCTCATTCAGAAGCGGCAGCCGTTCAAACACGGGTTTTCCGGCATGTGGGACGTCAGCGCGGGGGGTTCGGCAGTCGCGGGGGAAACAAGTTCCGACGCGGCAATGCGCGAGGCTTTCGAGGAGATAGGCGTGAAGCTTGATTTGAACGGCGTCCGTCCGCATTATTCAGTGTCCTATGACGAGGGCTTCGACGACTGGTACGTCGTAAAGGCAGACCCCGATATCACCGGGCTTAAGCTGCAGTACGAGGAAGTCGAGGCAGTTGAATGGGCGACTGAGGACGAGATCTTTGAAATGATGGACAAGGGCGAGTTCATTCCGTATTTCAAGGGGTACATCTCGACGATATTCCACACGGCTGACCAGTATGGCAGCATACGCGAGTAATATAACAACCTGCCCCGGTCGGCTTTGCGGGGCTGATGCAGAACAGAGGTAACAATGTCAGAAGAAAAGAAGCTTGCGGTGCTTATCGACAGCGATAACGTATCCGCGAAATATGCGCAGTTCGTGATGAACGAGGTGCAGAAGTACGGCGTGCCGACCTACAAGAGAGTTTACGGCGACTGGGAAAAGGGCGGCAACGGCTGGCACACCCCCGCGGTGAACTACTCCATAATGCCGGTGCAGCAGACAAGCTACGTCGCAGGCAAGAACGCCACGGATTTCTCAATGATAATCGACGCGATGGATATTCTCTACACCGGAAATGTTGACGGCTTCGTGTTAGTCACCAGCGACAGCGATTTCACGCGGCTCGCTATCCGTCTGAGAGAAGCGGGCAAGCTCGTCGTGGGCATAGGCGAACTCAAGACCCCGCGCCCGTTCACGGTTAGCTGCCACCATTTCTGCTATCTCAACCAGATAGGCGAGATGGAGAACGAATACGACGAAGCGGCTATACGAAAGGCGGTCATGAACTTCGTCACAGAAAACCAGGACGAGCGGCTCGACCTCGCGAGAATAAGCGCGGTGCTCACATCGAAATTCGGCAATATCAACTTCGACGAGCTGGGCTACAAGAGATTTTCCAGCTTCATCGACAGCTTCAAGGAACTCCGCAGGAACAACACTTTCGTCACCGTCAGAAAGAAAAAGCTGGAGCAGCCCGAGCCTGCAAAGAAGCTGGAGGAAGCCACCGAGCAGTCCATTTCTGCCGCTATATCCGAGTACCTCAGCGAGCACGAGCCTGAAAACGACAACATGCTCAAGCTGGAAAGCTACCTCAACAGCCGCTTCGGCAAGATAGACTACGCGAAGTTCGGCAGCAGCAGATTTGCGCGCTTCATCGACAAGCTGCCGCAGTTCACCCGCGCCGGCACGCTCATAAAGCCCGCGGAGGCAGCCCCGGAAGTAAAGCTTGACACCGACAGCTATCGCAGGGAGGTAATGACTTACGCCAGCGACAACATGCCCGACGGCGGCAACATCGGTCAGCTGAACAACCACCTCATGGGCGCTTTCGGCAAGGATTACTTCAGGGCGCTTGGTTTCGGCGATTTCAAGGCTGCCCTTGGTTCGGTCAGCGAGGTGCATGTGGACGGCAACCGCGTGTTCCTTTCCGCTGCGCCGGTGCAGACCATTCCCGCTGCCAAGCCCGCGGGAATTCCCGGACCGGACGAAAAGGCGGTTTTCGCGAGAATTCAGCAGTACGCTGCCGAGAACATGCCCGACGGCGGCAATCTCGGTCAGCTGAACAACGAACTGATGGGCGCTTACGGCAAGAGCTACATCGATGATATGGGCTACGGTGATTTCAGGGCGCTGCTTTCCGCAGTGCCGGATATCCGCATAAGCAAGAACCGCGCATTCTCGCTGAATGTGCCCGCGGTGCCGCAGGAACAGCCCGCAGTCACCGCAGAGCCTGAGCAGACAGAAGCCCCCGCAGAGCCGCAGACCACCGAGCTCCCTGCAGAAGAACCCCCCGTCAGCCAGACCGCAGCCGAAGTTGCAGAAGTCATCACGGAGGTGAATTCCACCGAGCCGGAGCGGACGTTCGAAAAGCCGGAACTGAACGCAGTCAAGCGCGAGGTGCTGCAGTACGTGGCTTCCTCTGAAAAGGGCGGCACCATCTCCGGGCTGGGCAGGGATCTCGCTGAGAAATACGGCAAGGACTTCCTGCAGGAACTGGGCTTCTCGTCCATGCGAAAGCTGACTGCGGAAATAAGCGGCGTTGTGATAAAGAACAACCGCCTGCGTATCAGCGATGATTTCGCAAGGCAGACCGAGGAGATAGAGCAGTTCGTCAATGAGTTCGCGCGCAGCGAGGGCAGCCACAGCATTCGCGCGCTGGGAATAAAGCTGAGAGAGCGTTTCGAGGGCTTTGACTTCCGCAATTACGGCTTCGTGAAGTTCACGGATTTCATCAACGCCATCGACGGCGTAATGGCGGACAGATACCACGTCAGCCCGGCAGAATGACAGATAACACAGGGGAACAGGCATGAAAAAGGACATCATCTACAGTCTTTCGTCACCGTACAGAGATGATTTCAGGGTGACTGGCTACCGCTTCGGAAAGGGTGGGAAGTCCTGCTGCATAATCGGTTCCATCAGGGGCAACGAGATACAGCAGCTTTATATGTGCAGCCAGCTTGTCAGGGCGCTTGACGGCCTGGAGAAAAAGGGCTGCATCTCCTACGACCGGGAAATACTCATCATTCCGTCGCTGAACAGCTACGGCACCAACATCAGCAAGCGCTTCTGGTGCCTGGACAACACGGATATCAACCGCATGTTCCCGGGGAACCCCGACGGCGAGACCACCGAGCGCATTGCCGCGGGGGTATTCGGCGAGATATGCAAGTATCAGTACGGCGTGCAGTTTGCGAGCTTCTATATACCGGGCATGTTCATTCCCCATGTGAGAATGATGAAGACATGCAAGGAGAACACCAGCCTTGCAAATCTGTTCGGGCTGCCTTACGTTGTGCTCCGCACGCCCAGTGCAATGGATCAGTCCACGCTGAATTACAACTGGCAGGTCGGGGGCACGGCTGCGTTTTCGGTCTACACCAACGCCACCGAGAGCATCGACGAGCAGTCGGCTGAGCAGGGAGTTTCAGCGGTGCTGCGGTTCCTTTCGCGCATGGGGATAATCAAGTACCGCTGCCATGGCGGGTACATGGGTACCATCATCGACGAGGACGACATGATGAACGTGAAGTGCAGCGCCGCCGGTATTTACCGCGCCATGAAGAAGTGCGGCGACGAGGTGGAAAAGGGCGACCTCCTGGCGCAGGTGGTCCACCCGTACGAGGGCACAGTCATCAGCGAGGTGCGCGCCCCCGCAGATGGGATCCTGTTCTTCGCGCACGAAAGCCCCCTGGTCATGGAAAACACCGTCGTGTTTAAGATGATAAAAAGACTGCACAAGTGATAGGTTCAATTCGGAGTTTTGCGCACTTGTCTGCATAATGCAAATGGATAAAGTAACGGACTGCGCAAAACTATATTCGGAATTCGGAAT
>HF989409.1 GCA_000432175.1 Eubacterium sp. CAG:786 | reverse complement strand
GCTTGGGTGTTGAGTTATTTTACAGCGCCTCGTTTTTTATTCTTCTGCGGAAGCGGCTAACTGGCTCGGGTGCTTGGTGAAGAAATCCACTCTCGGTTCGAGGAACTTTAGCTGATGATCCTTGCCGCCGGTGAAATCCGAAATAGTGTCGAAGATCTTGTCCCAGCTCCAGAAGTTCTTGTCCAGCTGGAGGTACTCAAGTATCATCTCGGTGCCCTTTGGAGCCATCGGGTGCAGCAGAACGGCAGCGGTCCTTATCATGTGGAACACCTGAATGAGCGCGTGACGGCGTGCTTCGTTGTCGTCTGCCTTGTCGGCGTCGCCCAGGTTCTTTGCCATGTACTTGCTTGCTTTCCTGATGTAGCTGTCGAGGACGTAGGTAGCCTGGTGGAACTCAAAGCGGTACATAAAGCGCTCGTAATCCAGGATAGCTTTCTTTGCGTCCGCGAGCACCTGCTCGTCGATGTCGCCCACCGGCATAACTCCGCCGAAGTACTTCTGGGTGGAATAAATGCAGGTGCGGATAATTCTGTTGAACACGTTTGAGAGAAGGAAGCCGTCCTTAACAACGGGATCGGGGTCTTCCGGCTTTGCGTTGGGGTTGTAGGGCTTGGGCATGAAGCTTACGCTGCGCTGTCCGAGACCAAGACCGAGGAAGTGCATTCTGAGCTGCTCGGCGGTGTAGTAATCCAGCAGGTCGGCAGCCATCGGAGGCTTTATCGCGCCGGAGCTGGAAGCCTTCTTGTCCAGGAACAGAATATGGTTATTGGCGCAGAGGATAGGCAGCTGCATTTCGCCCTCGGGAGGGTCGATAGTGTTTTCGCCCTCTTTAAGTCCCATGAACATTGCCATTTCCGCAACGCCGTAGAAGTAAATGTTGTCGGCGCCGATGAACTGATAAACGGTCGCGTCCTTGCTGCACCAGAAATCCTTCCACTCGTCGGGGTTCCTGCCCTGCTTTTCGAGAGCGGCCTGGGTGAATGATATAGGCGCCCAGAGGGACTCCGGCCATACCCAGATGGTGAGAGGATCTTCGCCCTCAAGCACCGGTGCGGGAACTCCCCACTCGATGTTGCCGGTGAGCCTGAACGGAACCAGCGTCTTGCCCGTGCGGTAGCGAATACCGTTCGCGGAAAGTATCTCGGTAGCCTTGTTCATCTCGTCGAGTTCATTGAACTTGATGGTGAAGCTGGGCTTCTTCTTTTCTTCGATGAATTCATGCTCCGGCAGCTGGTCCCTGACCTTGTTGTAGCTGTCGATGAGCTCGTTCTTGATGTGTACCACCGGGTCTGCCAGGAACTCTGAAATAGTGCTGGAAACCAGCTGGCGCACATTCTTCTGCCTGGATATCTTTGCGACATATTCCTTGAGCAGCTTGTTGTAGGAGGGCAGGTCGAAATACCAGTTCTCGACGTCCCTCATGATGGGTGTGTCGCCGGTGAGGGTGCTCTTGGGGTCGATGAGGTTTTCGGGCATGTACTGGTGACCGAGGTCGCACTCGTCGGCGTATGCCTTTTCGCTCTGGCAGCCGTCTACGGGGCACTTGCCTATTACCTGTCTGCCGTTGAGGAAGCAGCCTGCCTTTTCATCATAGAACTGCTTTGTGCTTATCTTGCGGAGATGCCCGTTCTTATAAAGTGTGCGTATGAACCAGTCTGACACCTTGTTGTGTATTTCGGCAGTCCTGCCAAGACCGGAGGCACCGAATATATTCAGGCTTATCTCGTAGTTGTCTAGTGTCTCTTTCTGAGCTTTGTGGTTCTCTTCAACGAAATCGTGGATAGTGCCCTTGAAGCCCTGCTCAGCGCACAGTTTGCGGTAGCTCTCTGCGATAGGGGAGCCGTAGCAGTCGGTGCCGGAAACGAAAATCACGTTCTCGTCGCCCAGCCTGTCACGGAGAAACCTTGCATACACGTCCGCAAAAACGAACACGCCGCCTATATGACCGAAATGCAGCTTCTTGTTGCCATAGGGCATGCCGCCGGTTATTATCGCGCGCTTCGGGAATTCCGGGCGCGGTATTTCGTGTTTTACGAATTCCTTTTTCTCTTCGCTCATTGTTCAATGTTTCCTTTCGTGTGAAAGTTCACCGTTCCCTTGTACGGTATTGTATCTATAAAATATATGATACCACATTATCACAAAAAAATCAAGGGCAGAAAGGCATATTTCTTAAATGTATATACGCTTGACAAAGCAGGCAATTTCGGCTATAATAAAATAGCCGGACAAATCGTGCGAAATGTCCGGAAAACTTTAATTGAGGTCACCCCGACGGAGATAATATATGAAGCACACTGAACAATCCCTGCAGACAAAGCAGGAGCTTTCTGCGGCGCTCAAAAGGCTGATGGAGAGCAAACCCATAAACCGCATAACGATACGCGAACTGGTTGAATCCTGCGGGGTCAACCGCAAGACGTTCTATTATCATTTTGAGGACATCTATGCTCTGCTGAAATGGACGCTTGAGCAGGAGGCGCTGTTGCTTTTTGACAAATACGACCTTGTGCACGACAACTCAAAGGCGCTGGAATTCGTGCTGGATTACGTCGGCGAAAACCTCGCGATGCTGCAGAATATCGTGCGTTCCATCGGGCGCTCGGAACTGGGCAGGTTCTTTTTCAAGGACATCTACCAGCCGGTGTACAAGCTGGTATGCGAGGTGGAGCAGCTCCGCGGGCTTAACGTCGAGGAGGGCTACAAGGCGTTCCTGAGCAAGTTCCTGACGGAAGCGGTGGCTGGTATCCTGCTGGACTGCATCGAGCGCGACGTCCTGGACGACCGCCAGCGGCTGGCGCGTTATATCACCGGTACCCTTTCCGCTGCCATACCGAATGCTCTTATTACTGCCGCACAGGGATAACATCATTGTTTCACTCCATGCGCCTTTTTGTTGTTTTTAGGACAAAAAGGCGCATTTGTTTATTGAAATAAGTAGGGAAGCGTGCTATAATTAATCTGTATTATTGTATCTATTTGTAAAAACAGCGAACACCGCTGAATAAAGACAGGAGAATGCAGATGAGTACGCAAAAGAAAAAGCAGACGCCGATAGAAAAGATCGCTGCGCTTATCGTTGACAAGCGCAAGGCTTTTTATCTGTTCTACATTATTGCCGGCATATTCTGTGCGATAGCCACCGGCTGGACGCAGGTAAATAACGATATCACCAGTTATCTGCCGGATACCTCTGAGACCCGCGTCGGACTTGACCTGATGAACGACCAGTTCATCACATATGGCTCCGGCAGCATAATGCTGGAGAATGTCACGTTCGAAAAAGCGGAAGAGATAGCTGCGGAGCTTGAAAAAATCGATGGCGTCACCACTGTAAAGGTGGAAAACGACGAGGACAGCTACAAGAACGGTTCCGCGCTGCTCACAGTCACATTCGACGGAGAGGAGGACGACCAGATCTCCAAGGACGCCATGGTAGCCATCAAGGAAAAGCTGGAGCCTTATGACGAGTACATAAACAGCGCCGTCGGCAACAGTTCCTCAGAGACCATCGCGGCAGAAATGCAGACCGTTGTCGTTATAGTGCTGGTGATCATCATCGGAGTGCTGTTCTTTACATCGCACACATACATGGAGATACCGGTGCTGCTGATGACTTTCGGCATGGCAGCGCTGCTGAATATGGGTACTAACTTCATATTTGGCGAGATATCCTTCGTTTCCAACTCCATCGCGGTAGTTCTGCAGCTCGCTCTCGCCATCGACTACGCGATAATCCTCTGCAACCGCTACACCGAGGAGCGCGTCAATATGGACGCCCGCGACGCGGTCGTGACTGCGCTCAGCAAGGCTATCCCGGAGATATCCTCCAGCTGCCTTACCACGCTTTCCGGTATGGTGGCTATGATGCTGATGCAGTTCAAGCTTGGCTTTGACCTTGGTATCGTGCTGTGCAAGGCGATTTTCTTCAGTATCTTCGTCGTTTTCACGCTGATGCCCGGACTGCTGATGTCCTTCTCGCCGCTTATCGACAAGACGCACCACCGCAACTTCGTACCGAACATCACGGCTGTGGGTAAGTTCGACGTAAAGACCAGGTTCATTGTGCCTCCGATATTCGCGGTTATACTGGTTGCAGGCTTTATTCTCTCCAACCAGACCAATTACGTTTACGGTTATTCCACGCTTTCCACATACACCAAGAATGCCACCCAGATAGCCGAAGAAAAGATAGACGAAACCTTTGGCTCCAACAACATGATGGCAATAATAGTCCCGGCAGGCAGCTATGACAAGGAACACCAGCTGCTGAAACGCATTGAGGAAATGCCCCAGGTGGAATCCACCATGGGACTTGCGAACATCGAAGCCATGGACGGTTATGTTCTGACCGATTCCCTCACGCCGCGCCAGTTCGCGGAACTGACCGACATGGATATCGAAGTCGTACAGCTTGCCTATGCGGCTTATGCAGCGGACCAGGAGGATTACGGACAGATAGTCGGCTCGATAACGAGTTCCACGGTGAGCAATTATTCCGTGCCGCTTATCGACATGTTCACGTTCATCTATGATGAAAAGGAAGCGGGTTATGTAAATCTCGACGACGACCTCAACGACAAAATCGACGATCTGCACGACCAGCTCGACGACGCAAAAAAGCAGCTGAAAACCGATGATTACAGCCGTATGCTGGTTTATGCAAACGTCCCTGAAGAGGGCGAGGAAACATTCAAGTTCCTCGATGAACTGCATGCAGTGGTGCAGGAGTTCTACCCTGAAAACTCCTACATCGTCGGCGACTCGACATCAGACTACGACCTGTCCAGCGTGTTCTCGACTGATAACCTGATGGTAAGCATCCTGTCATTCCTGTTCGTGCTGGTTATCCTGGTGTTCACGTTCAAGTCTGCGGGACTGCCCGTGCTGCTTCTGGCAATAATCCAGGGCTCTATCTGGATAAACTTCTCAGTGCCGGTGCTCATGGATACAAACATATTCTTCCTGAGTTACCTCATCGTAAGCTCCATTCAGATGGGTGCAAACATCGACTACGCTATCGTTATTTCCAGCCGTTACACTGAGCTGAAAAAATCCATGTCCATAAAGGACGCTATGGTGGAAACGCTGAACCAGGCGTTCCCGACGATAATCACTTCCGGTGCGATACTCGCTATCGCGGGACTTCTCATCGGCTTCCTTTCATCTGATGTTGCGATATCCTCCGTTGGTATCTGCCTCGGGCGCGGTACCCTCATCTCCATCGGACTTGTTATGTTCGTGCTGCCGCAGATACTCCTGCTCGGCGATGTCATCATCGAAAAGACGTCGTTCACGCTCAAGCACAGGGAACTCATACAGAAGCGCTCCGGCTACATGCGCGTTAACGGACGCGTACGCGGCTATGTATGCGGTATCGTTGACGCCAACATCTCCGGTATGATACACGGCGAGATAAGCGCACAGCTGGATTCCGACGCGGCTGATTCGATGAAGGAAAAGGTAGACCGTCAGATAATCAACCACATCGACGCTGACGGAAACCGCATAGCGGATGTTGAAAGTCCGTCAGACAAGAACGCTCCACCGGAGCAAGGTCTTGACACTGCGGACGACGTAGACGACATATTAGACGAAACGGAGGATTAAGGCAATGAAATACATGAAGAAGATCATCTCCGTTTTTGCTGCGCTCACTCTTGCGATGACAGTGCCCATGCAGGCAGTCGCTGCGGGGAGTTCCACGGTGCAGTCGGACAGAGAGCAGCTCACCATCTCGGACACAGAGGGATTTCTGAAATTCGCGCAGGATTGCAGGCTCGATACCTACAGCAAGAACCTTTACGTTACGCTGGGCACTGATATCGAGCTTTCCGGGGAATACACACCGATACCGGTGTTCGGCGGTATTTTCGACGGCGCGGGGCATACCATTTCCGGCGTAGGGATAAATGACGACGGTTCCTATGCGGGGCTTTTCAGGTATGTACAGCGCGGCGCGATAGTCAAGGAACTGAAAGTAAAGGGAACCATTACCCCCAGCGGCAGCGGTGAGAATGTCGGCGGTATCGCGGGCAGCAACTCCGGCAATATCACAAACTGCAGCTTTGAGGGGACCGTAAAGGGTACAACGAATGTCGGCGGAATTGCCGGCGTGAACGAAAAGACCGGTTTTATTTCCGGCAGCAGCGCTTCCGGAGCCATCACGGGTTCGCATTCCACAGGCGGCATTGCGGGAACAAGTTCCGGCACGATACTCAACAGCACCAGCAGGTGCAGTGTAAATACCACGGCAAGCGACGCCAAGCTGTCTATCCAGGATATCGACTGGGACAGCATAATGTCCTCTGAGGAGCCGTCTTCAATGACTGACGCAGGCGGCATCGCGGGTTATTCCGACGGTATCGTGCAGGGGTGCGAGAACTTCGGCACGGTGGGTTATCAGCACATCGGCTACAACGTCGGTGGAATTATCGGCAGACAGAGCGGCTTTGTGAATTCCTGCACCAACCATGGTGAAATATTCGGCAGGAAGGACGTAGGCGGCATTGTCGGGCAGATGGAGCCTTACCAGAGCATAGATTTCGACAAGGACACGGTACAGAAGCTGCTTGATGAGCTGGACGTGCTGGGTGGACTTGTGGACGACCTTATCGACGACGCAAAGGGCGCCGGTGACGCGATAAACGGCAAGGTCCAGGGACTGACATGGCAGATGGATAATCTGCGTAAGTCCGCTGACGATATTTCCGACAGGACAACGGAGCTTTACAACGGCTGGACAGACGGAATAAACGAGATATCTTCCCGCGTGGACGAGGCGCTTGACGGCGTTGGTCCGGCGCTGGACGGCTTCCGCGACGGACTTGACCTGCTGAGCCAGTTCAGTAATTCGCTTGAAGAGGTGTTCGACCAGATAAACGCTTCCGGCGACGATATGAAGGCTGCGGTAGACGAGGGCAAGGAGGGGCTTGACACCCTTAACGGAGCCATTGACCAGATATCCGCAGCGCTGGACGACATCAGCGCGGCAGCCGATAATTTAGCAGAGGGAATGGGCGACACCGACCGCGTTGAAGCAGCGGTGAAGGACATTATCAAGGCGCTGAACAACGCCAACGGCGAGGTAAGGAACATTTCCACGGCGCTGTCAAAGATAGGCGACGCGTGCGACAAGCTGAAAGAATGGGTGAACGGAAAGGATTTCCAGCAGCTTTCAGACGGGCTTGTAGCGCTTGGCGAGAGCATGCAGGACATCACAAAGGCGCTGAGCAAGATGAGCAGCGCGCTGCAGAAGATAGTCGGCGCAGTTGACGCGGACGAACTTCAGAAGGGGCTTGACGAGTACGTTTCCGCTTCTGAGGAACTCGGTAAGGCTGCAGTACACGCTGCCGCAGCGCTGAAAGCGGCTTCCTCAGAGGTGCCTGATACCGACAAGGTAAAGAAAGAACTGAGCGCGGCTGCCGATAATATCCAGGCGGCTGGCGAGCATGTTGCAAAGGCAGCGGAGCACATTCAGAATGCTGTCGATACCGACGAGCTTAACAAGGGGCTCAAAGAAATGGAGAGAGCCGCCGAGGAACTCAGCGATGCTCTTGACGAGGCGCAGAAAGCCATCGACGATATCACGGACGCATTCAAGAATATAAGCAATTCAAGCGTTCCTGGCGATGTTTATGACGAGATCTCCAAGCAGCTTGAGAATATCAACCAGGCTATCAGCAATATCACGACCTCTGCGGACGATATCAACAAGGCAATCGACGAGATAACGACGCAGATAGATTCCGGCAAGCTGAAGGACGGCGTGCAGGCTATCGCGGACGCTGCCGACAAGCTTTCCGGCGCGGCAGAAACGATATCTTCCTCCGGCGAGAGTTTCGACGCGGCAGCGGATAAGATCAACGCTGCTATAGACAAGCTGCAGGGCGCTTCGCAGTCGGCTTCTGACGCTTCCGTGTATCTTGAAAAGGCGTGCGATACGTTCGCGGACGCATTCGACCAGCTTTCCAGGACGGTTAAGAACCTGAGCGACAAGCCGACTGTTGAATTCCCGGCAGCCGACGCGGATTTCACCGCAGCTCTCAACAGCTTTTCGAATGACTTCTCCGGAATCACCAGCGCGGTTTCTTCAATAAGCAGCACCGCGGAAGCCCAGGGAGACGTCCTGCTTGACGACTTTCAGGCTATAAGCGATGAATTCTCGAAGATAACCGACATTCTACAGGAACTGAAAGACAAGGTGCTTGAAAAGGACGACGACAGCGGAATTACCACTGACGTATCCGAGGACGGTTCCAGCAGCAGGCAGGGCAAGGCGCTTGCATGCGTGAATTACGGTGGAGTTCAGGGCGACCTGAATGTAGGTGGTATCACCGGTTCCATGGCGATCGACTTTGATTTCGACCCGGAGGACGATATCGCTTCCGAGGGGCAGCGTTCGTTCAGCTTCAGCTATAAGGTGCGCGACGTTATCGACAGCTGCACCAATACCGGCGAAATAACCGCAAAGAAGAACTACTGCGGTGGTATCGTCGGCAAGCAGGATATGGGCGTTGTGCTCAGTTCCAACGAAAATGGTAAGGTGACCAGTTCCTCCGGCAACTATGCGGGCGGCATTGCAGGCTATTCGGTTTCGGCGATAAGAAAGTGCATTGCCAAGGTGACTATTTCGTCGGCTGGCTATGTCGGCGGTATTGCAGGGCAGGGTCTGATACTCACGGATAACGCTGCGATACTTGACGCATACGACTGCACGGAGCGTTCCGGCTCGATAGCGGGTTATGTGGATTTCTCTGATGAGAATGCGGAAATACTGCGCAACAGCTTCGTTGACCGCGGTATTGCCGGCATCGATGGAATAAGCTACGCTGGCAAGGCTGAGCCGGTTTCGTTCGAGAAATACCGTGAACTCGCGGGCAGCACCGCAGTCATCGACGTAACATTCGTGGTTGACGGTGAAACTGTCAGCACGGTGGCTGTGGAATACGGCGGTGCGCTCCGGGATAGCGACTTCCCCGAGATACCCGCAAAATCGGGCTGCTTTGCAAAGTGGAGCGATTTCGACAGTAATTGCATTACATTCCCCGTGACTGTGGAGGCTATATACACGCCTTACGTTACGGTGATAGAGAGCCCAGAGAAGTCCGAAAGCGGCTTCGGGCTGGTGCTTGCGGACGGTCTTTTCGGCGACAGCGGCAGTATTTCAGTCAAGACTGAAAGCAGCAGTGTGTTCGCTCCTGACAACAACAGCGAGCTGCGCTTAGTTACCGTGGATTGCGCGATAGCCGACGGTGAGATCACCGCGCTGCGCTTCCTGGCGCCCGAGGGCAGGGGAAGCCTTAACGTGATGCAGTTCGTGAACGGTTCCTGGAAGAACGTTCCGTTCACCGAGAACGGGCACTACCTGATAGTGGACGCCCCTGCGCTGGAGGACGGTGTTGGTTACTACTGCGTACAGCTGCAGGCAATGGATATCATACCCATCATTATCATTGGCGGCTGCGTGCTGATAGCGCTGATAAACATAGTCCTCTGGACTATCCTGATAAAGCACAGGCGCGCCGCTAAAAAGGCTGCAAAGGCGGCTGAGGCTCCGGCAGCCCCCGCAGAAGAAAATGCGGAAAACACCGAGAGCAAATAAGTTAGAAAAACGCTGAATAAAACAAAATCGACCCGTTCAAACGAGGGCACTCACGTGTCTGATTTTGTTACGCTGCGCTATATTCAGCGTGTTCCCGAAAAACGCTGAATAACATCAAAAGGCACGACCATTGCGGTCGTGCCTTTGTCAGCATTTAGCTATCTTCCCGTCGGAAATGCGGATAAGTCGCTCGGCGTTGCGGGCGGCATTTTCGTCGTGGGTTATCATGACTATCGTTTTTCCGCACATGTGCAACGCTTCGAGAATCTCGCAGATAACACGTCCGGAACGGCTGTCGAGATTTCCACAGGGTTCGTCCGCGAGTATCAGCGAGGGTCGCGCGGCAATTGCACGTGCTATCGCGGTGCGCTGCTGCTGCCCTCCGCTCATTTCCCCGGGACGGTGGTTTGCGCGTTCCAGCAGACCTACCTGCTCCAGAGCCTCTGTTGCTGCTTCGCGGCGCTGTTTTCTGGGCACTCCGCGATACAGCAGCGGCAGTTCCACGTTTTCACGCGCGGTCAGCGTGGGTATCAGGTTGAAACTCTGGAACACGAACCCGATACGTCTGCCGCGTATCCGGCTCAGCTGGTCGTCGTCCATTTCGGGTACGCTCTCACCGTCGAGCATGTAGCTCCCCGACGTGGGCGTGTCGAGGCAGCCGAGTATGTTCATCAGCGTGGATTTCCCGCTGCCGCTGGCGCCGCATATCGTCACATATTCACCGTCGGCAATGTCCAGGCTCACTCCGTCGAGCGCCCTTACCGTGGTACCTCCTACCTGGTAGTATTTACGCAGATCAACTGCTTTTATCGGCATATGCATTCCCCCTTGTGGGAATAGTCTTTGCATATGGAGGGGTTTTTATTCCGCAAAAAACAAAACCAGACCGCAGAAGCAGTCTGGTTTGCCCGATATAAGATGTATTATCAATACTTGTTGGAGTGAGCCTTTACGTACTCAACAACTTCCTCAGCGTAGCAGAATGCCATGCTTACGCAGGTATCAGCGCAGCCGTAGTAGATAGCGATACGTCCGGTGTCCTTGTCGCAGAGAGCTGCGCAGGGGAATGTAACGTTCTGAACGTCGCCGACGGTCTCGTAGATCTCGCGCGGGTTGATGAGGTATTCACGGCAGCGATACTTGACCTTCCAGGGCTGATCCTTGTCGAGAATGCAGGCACCGAAGCTGTAAACGAAGCCGTTGCAGCTCTCGAGAACGCCGTGGTAGAATACCAGCCAGCCTTCGCTTGTTTCGATCGGGATAGGACCTGCGCCGATCTTCTTGGACTCCCAGCCTCTGTCAGGAGCCATAACGTGTCTGTGCTTGCCCCAGTAAGTCATATCCTTGGAGTGGGACAGGTACATATCACCGAAAGGAGTGTGACCGGAGTCGGAAGGACGGGAGAACATTACATACTCGCCGTTGATCTTTCTCGGGAACAGAACGCCGTTTCTGTTGAAGGGCAGGTATGCGTTCTCCATCTGGTGGAATTCCTTGAAGTCCTTGGTCCAGCCCACGCCGATGGTAGGCTTCCAGCCGTATGCGTTGCACCATGTGATCCAGAATCTGTCCTCGATCCATACGCAGCGGGGGTCGTAGCCATACTGCCAGGGATTAGCCTCAGCAGTCTCGGGATCGTCGTTGATCCATTCAACCTTCTCAGGGTTGATGTCCCAGTGAATGCCGTCCTTGGAGAAACCGGCGTGGATAGCCATGTTTCTTTCCTTGTCGTCTACGCGGAATACGCCTGCGAAGTGACCCTTGTCGCTCTCAAACGGAACAACAGCGGAGTTGAAGATGGAGTTGCTGGTGGGGAGCAGGTCGCGGGGAATGATGGGGTTAGCGTTGTAGCGCCAGATAACGTCCTTGCAGCCCTCGGGTCTGTCCTGCCAGGGCATGTTAGGAATGCTCTGACCAAAGATTTCTAAGCTCATGTGAATACCTCTCTGTTTTTTAATTACCGGTGCGGTGTTCCGCACTTCTTTAAGTATAGTATAGCAAAAAGAAGTACGGATTTCAATAGTATTTTTGACTAAATCTTTTAGAGTTTCCATGTGCACATTTACCTAATTTTTCGCACATTTTTTACTTAACAAATTGTGAGCGGCGTTGTAATGCGGTTTATGCGCCAGCGTTTATCTTCTCGAGGAATGCTTCCCCGGGGACGGGCTTGCTGTAGAAATACCCCTGCAGATACCTTACGCCGTGTTCTGCCAGGAATTTTGCCTGCTCCTCGGTCTCTACGCCCTCTGCGACGATGTTCGCACCCAGCTGGAGTATCATGGCGATACAGCTGTTCAGTATCACCATCGCTTCTTCGGGACTTTCACCGAAAGCCGGCCATATAAGGCTCTTGTCAAGCTTCACCAGCTCAAAGTGGACCTTTGCCATCTGCGAGAGGTTGGAATATCCCGTGCCGAAATCGTCCATTGAGAAGTGGCAGCCAAGGCTGCGGAGGCGTCTCATATTTGCGTCAAGAAGTTCTCCACCGTCTATGGAGGCTGTTTCGGTTATTTCGAGGTTGATGAACTTCGGCTCGATGCCGTAATGCTCCATGACCGACGAAAGCTGCGCTGGGAGCGACGGATCCACACTCTGCATTCCCGAGAGGTTAACCTCGATATAGTGGATACCCTTTTCCCAGAGTTTGTTTTCTGCCGCGAAGCTGCACACCTTTTCAAACACGATGCTGCCTATCTCGTCTATCATTCCCTGTTCCTCAGCCATGGGAATGAATATCTCAGGGGAAATGAAGCCGAGGTCCCCGCAGTCCTGCAGACGCACGAGCGCCTCAGCGGAGGCAAAGCAGTGCTCCTTGGTGGACCATATCGGCTGATATACCACGTTGAATGCCTTTGTGTGCACTGCTCTTGTCAGCAATGCGAGCACTTCCTTGCGGTAGTTCCTGTCCTTTATCGTGTCCTCGTTTATCCAGAACACCTTGCCGTTTTCATGGTGATGATGGTGTCTGAGAACATAGTCGAGGGTATCGTATATTTCATCGGGGGTGCTGCCGAATTTCGGGCACTCAATGACGGTTATGTGATACTGCGGCTTGAATGTTCCGTTGCCGAATGGCACTGCAAAATCCGCGCTGCCCGCTCTTTTCAGCAATGCGTCCACCAGCTCCCTGTCAGAGAGGAACACAGAAAGCGTGTTGCTGCGCGAGTGGAAGAACCGTGATTTAGGCAGCACCGTCGTCATTCTGTCTGCAGCCGTGCGCAGAATAAGCTTCATCTGGTCGTAGCCCATGCTCTTGCTTATCTGTTCGATGTCGTCCACCGTTAAGCTGAGCAGCCAGAATGTCTTTTTGCGCGCGAGCATTTCCGGCACCATTATGTGGAACGCCTGCCGGTTGAGGGTATCGGTCTCATCATCGGCAAATCGCTTGGGGTTTTCGAAGTTGAGGTAGATGTACAGCAGCATGAGCGCATTTCCGATGCTTGAAATGAGAACATATCTGGTTATGAACTGAATTCCTGCTACTACCACCCATATCGCAAGACCTATCGCGATAGTCACCCTTGCCTTGTTATAGTCTGCCAGGGCGTCGCCGTGCAGCCTGTCGTTGTTCTTCCTGAACAGAAGCACGCAGGTGAGCATTATGTAGATGATTATGGACGCGTAAAGCAGGTACACGGCCATACCCGTGGAATAGCACCCGCGTTCATCGACGACATATTCTATCGGCATGACTGCAGACCCTATCGCAGCCAGCAAAAATGGTACGACGCAGAGAATTATCTGGCAGACTGAAAAGCGTTTCTGCGCGCCATACAGATAGAACACATAAATGAAAATCAACATCGCCATTAGTTCCACGCTGCCTATGAACAGAATATGCAGAAATCTGTTCAGTGCTGATGGAACTATCTGGTAATTTAACAGGGTGTAATAAGTCACCATATCCATGACAAGGTTGAACGCTCCCACGAAAAGGAAGCACCCGAATACCAGCGTTGACCGGAGCGGCAGCTTCTTGCTTTTCAGATAATCTAGTATAAGCAGCACTACTACCGCAAGAGCCAGCGCCTGCACCCTGAAGCTTACCCGGGTAATATCCAGCCACTCATTCATAATATTATCCCTCCTTTGATATCGGTTAATAAAACGCTGAATAAAGCGCAGCGCGTCTTTAAGTTAATTATATCACAAATGTCCGTAAATTTCTACAGTAAATCAAAAAATTATAACAAAATACCCGGCGCGCCTAAACACACCGGGTCGTGGTTAATTGATCAAGCCTTCATGCGCTTCTTGTAGTCTGCCTTGATGTTCTCAAGAACAACGGCGTCCTGCTTGCGCTTTTCGCGTGCCTGGTTCTGGATAGCCTGAACCTCGTCGATACCGTTGACGATAGTGGACCATGTTTCCTGCAGGGTCTCCACCTTGATGGAAGAGCCGGAAGCCATCGCTGCTATCTGCTTGCTCTGCGCGACGGTGTTCTGTGCGTTCTTCTTGAGCATTTCGTTGGTCTTTTCGTCGAGCGCCTGCATGGAGTCAGCGATTATCTTCTGGCGCTTGAGCATGATCGCCTGCGCCAGAGCCTGCTTGAATACCGGCATGGTGATGATGAATGCGGAGTTTATCTTTCTTACCAGGTTGAGGTTGGAATACTCCATGGTCTTGAGCATCGGCACCGTCTGGATAGCAACGTTTTCAGCCACCTTGAGGTCCATTACGCGCTGGTCGAGTATCTCGCGCATCTGGGTCAGGTTGGAGAGGTCCATGCGGATAGTGCCGTCGTCGGGGTTGGCTTCGCACTTCTTTGTGTATTCCTCGATATACTGGTCGAGTTCCTTTACAGCCTGCTCGCCTGCCATGATATACTTCACGAGTTCCTGGTAGTAACCGAGGTTCGCTTCATACATGTTGTCGAGCTTGGTGTTTGCGTCGCCTATCTCGCGCTCGTACTGCTTCAGCTGGACGTAGATCTTGTCTACCTCGCTGCCCATGGTCTCGTACTTGCCGATTATCTTTTCCAGCTTCTTCTTGAGGTTGCCGAAGAAACCGGGCTTTTCGTCCTGGATCTCCTTGATATCGAACTTATCCATGATAGCGCTGAGCTCCCTGAGCATAACGCCGGTGTCGTTCACCTGGTCGATGGTCATGGATTTCAGCACCTGGTCGGAAGCCTTGGAGATCTCCTCTGCGGCGTCAGCACCGAACTTGACGATGGTGTTGGAGTCGTTGAGGTTGATGGTGCTCACCAGTCTGTCGATATCCGCGCTGGTCGCGAGTTCCTGCTTTATCTTGTCGGTTTCAACAACTATGTTGTAGTTCTTTGCTTCTTCGATCTGTACGTCGAGCGCTGCCTCTTCAGGGGTCTTGGCGAGTGTGGTCGCCTGAATTACCTGTTCCTGAGGCTGAGCCTGGGGCTGTAACTGTGAACCGGGTGTGAACTGTAATCCCATAATTCGTTATCCTTTCCTGAACAGCTTGCCGAAAAATCCGCTGTTCTTCGTTTCTGTGGGTATCCTGAATTTCGGCACCTCCAGGTTGTACTGAAACTCGTTCAGTGTGTGCTCCTCGAATGCATCCGGTGAAACGAACGTTTCAAGGTTCTTGTACCCCGTCGGGGTGTATATCAGTATGTCAAAGCCGATGAGGTTGCACAGCACGAGCTGAATGCATTCTTCAAGCGAGAATGTCTGCTCCACCGCGTCTATCCATATCAGCTTCGGCAGCTGTTTCGTGAAGTCAAAGCTCTGCAGCAGCTTCATGAATTCCTTGTCAAGGTTAAGACCGAAGTGCAGAACCGTGCACATCAGGTCGTCGCCGGTCAGTTTGAGGAACTTGCTGTCCACTGCTTCCTGCAGCTTGTAGAGCAGCATATCCTGTATCCTGTCCGGCAGGTAGTTGTACCGGTTGAGGTAGGAGGCTTTCAGCCTTTCAGTGTCTATCTGCCCGTTGCGGTAGAAACTGCGGTAGACTGACAGGTCAACGCTGGGCTGCTGCGCGGGCTGCGTCCCCTTTACCCTGAGGATTGTTTCGGGGGTGAGCCGGTCGCGTATTTCCTCCCAGTAGGCGTTGACGTCGCCGTTTTTTACGCCGCTTATCTTTGCGAAGATGTTCGGCACCGTGACGAGATTGCCGGAAGTGGCAAATCCCTGCCGGAACCTTGCTTCCTGCTTCCACAGAATGCCTATTTCTTCAAGCGTGGTGCGCAGCGTCACCGTCTGGCTGTTCGGGAACTGGAAGTCGCGGAATATCCCCGCGTCGCCTCCGTACAGCATTGTGTCGAGCTCCCGCTCGGCAGAATAAGCCACCGTGTTGACTTTCATCTTCACTGCCTTGGTGGGGTAGCTTCCGCTGTCGCGGGTCTGCGGCAGCTGGAATATCTGCATGCGGTTGTCGAGGTTCTTGTCAACGGTGATGTCAAGCAGCAGCTTGTTTGGCGTGATGTAGATAACGTCGAAGCCTACCCGCGACATGAAGTGCAGAAAATACAGCTCCGACTGCGAAATATCGCCGTAGTACAATATCAGCGGTATATCCTCGTACTGCACCGCGTATTTACGCGCCTGCGTGCAGCGATACAGCCAGGAAATGAACTTGCTGCCGTAATTGTACACCACCGTCGGGTTGCCGGTGTACAGCGAATTCAGCAGCTTCCGCAGTTCTGACTGCGCCAGCGCCGTGCGCACCGCGTCGCCGTTCAGTTTTATCTGCAGCGCGAGTTCGTCTATCATGGAAGAAACATTGTTGCGGCTGACGCTCCCTAATGCACGTATTTCATCGGCATTCGGGTTTTCGAGCGGTTTTTCTATGAAGATGAGCTGCTTCTGGCTCCCCGCGAAGCCTTCCTTGAATTTAAGCAGCATGTTGTTGTATACCGCGTCGTCGTCATACCCGATGAGGGCTGCGCAGTACACAGGTATCACGCCGTCCTCGCGGAATACTCCGCCGCTGCGCACCACGCGGGTGCGGCGGTCGGTCATGAAGTCCTCAAAGACGCCGGCCGCGGTGGTGTCAAGGCGCTGTACAATTCCGTCCACCTGCTGCGCGGAAGCACGCATCTCGCACAGCTGCGCTGCCTTTGAAAGGTCGATGTGCGCGAAATCTATCTGTATCATTCCGCTCATGGAACCGGCGACAGTGCGCACCTTGTCCTTGTGCGGGAATTTCTCAAAATCCGCGTCCATGCCATAGGAAACGTACTGCACCTTTATCCCGCAGCTGCTGACTATCAGCATGAAATACAGCTCCCGGAGCGTTCCGGTGCCGATGTACATGAATGACGCGGGCCTTATCGAAAGGTACTTCATCAGCCAGCAGAGCAGAACGAAATAAGTGTTCTTGCCGTTCGGTCCGCAGCTGCGTATCGCTTCCGTCAGCAGGGGAGTTATCACCTCCGCGCTGTATGGCAGCCGCTGCGAGGACAGCCAGCTCTGCAGCCCGGATCTCACGGAGCGTTCGTCGTTAAGGTCTGCCGCAGCGTAGGAAGCTGCAGCGCTGATCTCAGTGGTAGAAGCCATCGGCAGTCTGCCCTCGAAGAAAAGACCGTTCTTCTTCGCGGCGGCGTAGCTCTCTATCAGCATATTCTTGAAAACATCGGCGTTATCGTAGCCGATATATCGTGTAAATCCTTCAGGAGCCATTCTGCCAGACCATTCCTCTCATGTTTGCTTTTTTATCAGGTGCTTGCTTCAATGCCGTACTGGCTGCAAAGCTTCACCAGGCCGTCGCGGTAGCCGGAGCCGACAGCGGATAAACGCCATTCTCCCTTGTATATGTACAGTTCTGCCGCGACTATAGTTATTTCATTGGTAAGTCCGTCTATCGGGAAGCTCACGCGTTCCCTGCCCTGGGCGTACAGTGAAAGCACCGGGGCGCTCACCCGCGAGAAGTTACGCCGTGCGTCCCCGGAATACACCGAGTAAGCCACGACTATGCGCTTCACCGACGGCGAGAGCCTGCCAAGGTCCACGCTTATGTGCCCGTCCTCGGTGGAATACTGCACCGCGCCGTCCGGGGAACTTGCGTTTCCGAAGAAAACAAGGTCGCGTTCGTTGGGGCATTTC
>HF989408.1:3030-5973 GCA_000432175.1 Eubacterium sp. CAG:786 | reverse complement strand
AAGTCACTTTAGTGACTTTTTCGACGGTCTCTAGTTATACACTATCTATTGTATCATTTTTTCACACAAAATACAAGTGTTTCGGGGGGATTTTTTTCTGTTTTTTCGCTGGTTCGGGAGAATTCCGCATAACCCCGCGGATAACGGCAATAATAACCACGGGAACATTCCCGCATGTGTGAACGGTCAAGGAGGAATAAAATGTCTGTATATGGAAAAATGCTCGGTGGGCTGACTGCGCTGGTGCTCGTGGGAGGCAGCGCGGCATACGTCGCAAAGACCGGCTCGTCTGTCCTTGAGGAAGCAAGGCAGGTGTCCGCGGAGCTTTCCTGCTATATTCTCAGGGAATACAACGGCGCGCCCGCGCTCTTCCGCGATGGAGAAGAGGAGCCGGTCGCGGTGTATTCCTCGCCCATGGAGGACATCAACCCGGTGGACGCTGAAAAGCTCATCGAGGGAATACGCGTAAAGGGCATCGCGGAAGTCAACCGCCTGCTGGAGGACCTGGGGATAAGTTGAAATTGGTAATTCGTAATTCGGAATTCGGAATTCGGAATTATTGTTGTCCCGCTACGCGGGACGTTATCTAAAAAGATTTATAAAAAAATGCACAGGGCGAAAGCAGCAACTCACTTTCGCCCTGTGTTGTTTCATATCAAGTTTTTTTAATTCGTCCCGCGTAGCGGGACACCGCAATTCCGAATTCCGAATTCCGCATTCCGAATTGAACCAAGTTCCGAATTAGATTTTAACTTTTCCGTGATTGCTTGTTTACATAAAGTTGAAAAGCGGTGTGCAATGTGCACAAAACTGCCTGGCTAAAAATAGCTAAAAACATGAAAACTCCACAAAACTATTGAAAAAAATTAGATGATGTGGTACAATAATCACAAAGGTACGATAAGCCGGAACCGGCTTTTTGTGCTTTTTTAAGAAAGACGAATACCATTAGCGTGATGACAGGAGGTCTTGCAATATGGCTATCATCGTTCCGGAAAAATACACTGTTCCGCTGTATCTTTTCCACCAGGGTGAGAACTCGCATGCTTACGATTTCTTCGGCTCTCACAGAGAAGTGCAGGACGGTAAGCCGGGCGCCGTTTTCAGAGTATGGGCGCCCAATGCCCGGAGCGTGAGCGTTGTCGGCGACTTCGACCACTGGGACAGGGCGTGCCACCCGATGAACAAGATAAGCGACGGCGGCATATGGGAGCTCTTCGTGCCCGGTATAAAGCAGTACGATAACTACAAATACAGCGTAGAGAGCCAGGACGGGCTGATAAAGCTCAAGGCTGACCCCTACGGTTTTCATATGGAACTGCGCCCCAACACGGCGACAAAGTTCTACGACATCGACGGCTTCAGGTGGACCGACCAGAAATACCTCGACGACCTCCACGCGAAGAATATTTACGACAGTGCCGCGAATATCTATGAAGTGAACGCGGGTTCCTGGCGCAAGGACGGTGAGAACTTCCTCAGCTACAAGCAGCTTGCCAGTGAACTTATCCCCTACGTGAAGAAGATGGGCTACACCCACATCGAACTTATGCCGATAGGGGAGTTCCCGTACGACGGAAGCTGGGGCTACCAGCAGATAGGCTACTTTGCGCCCACGTCGCGCTTCGGCACGCCGCATGATTTCATGGAGTTCGTGGACCAGTGCCATGCAGCCGGCATAGGCGTCATCATGGACTGGGTGCCTGCGCACTTCCCCAAGGACGCCGCGGGTCTTTATGAGTTCGACGGCACCAGCTGCTATGAATACTCTGACCCTTTAAAGCGAGAGCACAAGAACTGGGGCACCCACATCTTCGACTGGGGAAAGCCCGAAGTACAGAGCTTCCTTGTTTCCAATGCGAACTACTGGATAGAGAAATACCACATCGACGGTCTGCGCGTTGACGCGGTGGCTTCGATGCTTTACCTTGACTACGACCGGCAGAACGGCGAGTGGCGCCCCAATGCCTACGGCGGGCATGAGAACCTTGAAGCCGTGGCGTTCCTGCAGAAGCTGAACGCGTCGCTGTTCCGCGAGCACCAGAACATCATGATGATAGCGGAGGAATCCACCGCGTGGCCGATGGTGACAAAGCCTGCCGATATCGGCGGCCTGGGCTTCAACTTCAAGTGGAACATGGGCTGGATGAACGACATGCTCCGCTATATGTCCATGGACCCGCTGTCGCGCCCGTACAACCACAATCTGGTGACGTTCTCGTTCTATTATGCGTTCTCGGAGAATTACATACTCCCTATCTCACACGACGAGGTGGTTTACGGAAAGTGCTCCATGCTCGACAAGATGGGTGGTCCGAGGGAATTCAGGTTCAACTCCATGCGCACGTTCCTGGGCTATATGATGGCTCACCCCGGCAAGAAGCTGATGTTCATGGGGCAGGAATTCGCGCAGTACAAGGAGTGGAACTTCCAGACCCAGCTCGACTGGGAGGTGCTGGAGTTCGAGCCGCACAGAAAGCTGCACGAATACGTCAGGGACCTCAACAGGTTCTACGCCGAAAACGCTCCCCTGTGGGAGTGCGACACCAGCTGGGAGGGCTTCCACTGGATATCCAGCGAGGACAACGCTAATTCCGTCATCGCTTTCCGCAGGATCGCGAGAAACAAGGACGAGCTGATATGCGTGTGCAATTTCCAGCCGGTAAGGCACGAGATATATGATATAGGCGTGCCGTATTATGCAGACTACGAGGAGGTATTCACCTCTGACGACGTGAAATACGGCGGCACGGGAATTTCCAACGGAACAGTCACCGCTAAGGAAGAGCCCATGCACGGCGAGCAGTTCAGGATAACCATCGACGTTCCGCCGATGGCAGCGATGTTCTTTACGATAAAGAACAAGCGCACTCCACCGAGCCAGCTGCCTGCGGAGGAAATTCCGGAGGAGACCGCGCAGCCGGTGGAAGCACCCGCAGAAGA
>HF989408.1:0-3024 GCA_000432175.1 Eubacterium sp. CAG:786 | reverse complement strand
GGTGGAAGTCCCCGCAGAAGCGGCAGTGCCCGTGGTGCTCCCGCTGCTGAATGAGGAACGCCCCGTTGCGGACGCCCCGGAGGAAGCGGAAGTCCCCGCAGAGCCGCAGAAGCCCGCGGCAATCACCAGAAACGCCACAGGAAAGCAGAAAGCTTCCGGGCGGAACAAAGCCAGCCACGCCAAACATGGCGAATAATACAGTAAATCACGGCTCACAAGGTCGGGACAGGAGGAAATATATGAATCACATTAAAAAAGAGTGCGTTGCAATGCTCCTTGCCGGTGGTCAGGGCAGCAGACTGTACGCGCTTACACAGGAGATGGCTAAGCCCGCAGTCCCCTACGGAGGTAAGTACAGGATAATCGACTTCCCGCTGTCGAACTGCGTTAATTCAGGCATAGACACCGTCGGCGTGCTCACACAGTATCAGCCGCTGGTGCTCAACGAATACATAGGCAACGGTCAGCCGTGGGGTCTTGACCGCGCACACGGAGGCGTGCATGTACTGCCGCCTTATGAGACCGCAGCAGGCAAGGCGTGGTATTCCGGCACGGCAAACGCCATCTACCAGAATATCGGCTTCATTGACCGCTACGACCCTGAGTATGTCGTTATCCTGTCCGGCGACCATATCTATAAGATGGACTATTCCAAGATGGTGGATTTCCACAAGGAGCACCAGGCTGACGCGACCATCGCGGTGCTTGAGGTTCCGTGGGAGGAAGCGCCCCGCTTCGGCATCATGAGCGCAAACCCCGACGGCACTATCTACGAGTTCGCAGAGAAGCCCAAGGAGCCTAAGTCCAACCTGGCTTCCATGGGTATCTACGTGTTCACATGGGCAAAGCTGCGCAAGTACCTCATCGAGAACGAGAACGACGAGGGCGCAACCAAGGACTTCGGCAAGAACATAATCCCCACAATGCTGGATAACAAGGAGAAGATGGTGGCATACCACTTCGACGGCTACTGGAAGGACGTAGGAACCATCGACTCCCTGTGGGAAGCTAACATGGACGTGCTCGACCCCAAGGTACCGCTGGACCTGCTGGACGACAGCTGGAAGATATATTCCCGCAACCCGGTAATGCCTCCGCATTACGCTGGTCCCTCCAGCCAGATACAGAACTCCATGGTGGCAGAGGGCTGCGAGATCTACGGCATGGTGGACTTTTCAGTGCTGTTCGCAGGGGTAGTCATTGAAGAGGGCGCGATAGTCCGCGACAGTATCATAATGCCTAACACCATCATCAAGAAGGGCGCTGTCATCGAGTACTCCATCGTCGGAGAGAACTGCGTCATCGGCGAGGGCGCGCATATCGGCGAACGTCCTGAGCTTATCGAGGACAAGTCCCAGTGGGGCGTTGCGGTTGTCGGTCATAACGTGAATGTTTCCGACAAGGCGATAGCACCTCCCAAGGCTATGATATCCAAGGATATATAAGACAGGAAAGGAAGAGTTTTGATATGGCAAGTATGGGCAACGTTTTAGGACTTATTTTTGCTAACATGCACGAAGAGAACCTCCCCGAGCTGACAAAGTCAAGGGCGATGGCGAGCGTTCCTTTCGGCGCCAGATATCGTCTGGTAGATTTCCCGCTTTCAAGCATGGTGAATTCCGGCATAACACAGGTGGGCATAATCACACAGGCTAAGTATTATTCCCTGATGGATCACCTCGGCATGGGCAGCGAGTGGGACCTCGCAAGAAAGACCGGTGGTCTGCATATCCTGCCCCCTTACGGCAGGAGCGACAACGGTGTTTACCGCGGACGTCTTGAGGCTCTGGCAGGCGCTGCCGAGTTCATTCACGAGTCCGGCGCGGAATACGTTATCATGTCCGACAGCAATGTTGTTGCGAACATTGATTTCAAGCCGATAATCGAGTTCCACGAGAAGAAGGGCGCGGATATCACCTGCGTTTACGGCACCGGCGTTTATGACGCTGAGCGCACCTCCAGGTTTACCGTTCTGGGGGTTGACGAGAACGACATGGTATACGACGTTCTGACAAGACCCTCCATCAGCGGCGAGGTAAAGCCCGCGCTGAACATCTACGTGACCAGGCGTGAATTCCTCGAGAACATAATCCGCGAGAGCGAGTGCCGCAGCCTTTACAGCTTCGAGACCGACATTCTCCAGCACAAGCTGCACGATTTCAAGATATGCGGCTACAAGTACGACGGCTATTTCGAGATAATCGACAGCATGAAGACATTCTACAAGGCAAACAACGCCATGATGAACCGCGACATCTGCCACAAGGTGTTCTCAATGAGCAAGCCCATCTACACCAAGGTCAGAGATGTCGCTCCTGCGAAGTACGGCATTGACGCCAACGTAAAGGGTTCCCTCATCGCTGACGGTTGCATCATCGACGGCACCGTTGAGAATTCCGTGCTGTTCCGCGGCGTAAAGGTAGGCAAGGGCGCCGTTGTAAAGAACAGTATCGTTATGCAGGGCACGGTCATCGAGGAGAAGGCAGCGCTCATCAACGGCATCACCGACAAGGACGTCACCCTCACCAAGAACCGCACAATAACCGGCTCCACCGACTACCCGGTATTTATTACTAAGGGCGCTTCGGTTTAATTGAAGGTGGCTGAGTTAATTCGGAATTCGGAATTCGTAATTCGTAATTTCGGTGTCCGCTTCGCGGACGAATTTAAAAAACTTTGATATGAAACGGCACAGGGCGAAAGTGGTTCTTTCGCCCTGTGCATTTTATTTTAAATCTTTTTTAGATAACGTCCCGCGTAGCGGGACACCACAATTCCGAATTCCGCATTCCGAATTCCGAATTGAACTACTACCTTGCTATCCTTACAGTAATGATACTTATGTCGTCCTCGCGGCCGTTTTCGGAGCTGCGGGCTGAGCGGGCGATGAATTCCGACATCTCCTGGGGCGTGCGGAATTCCCGTGAAAGCTCGCGGGAGAGCCATTCCTCATTGAGAGCGGCGCCGTCGGTGGTCATGATAACGAGGTCCCCGGGGGAAACGTGGAATTTCTGCGCGGGCAGC
>HF989407.1 GCA_000432175.1 Eubacterium sp. CAG:786 | reverse complement strand
AATTCCGAATTAAGAATTACGAATTCCGAATTTAATTCTCACGCAGTTATTTCCAGCTCTGACATAACGCACTCGGGAAATCCTCCTGCGAGGTAATCCTCGGCGATGTCGCGCGCGTTGACGGGGGAAACCTCGTAAGCGTTCAGCACCCGCACGAATTTCAGTATTTCGTCGCTGTCGGTGCACAGGTCGCCTATGCAGTAGCTGCTGTTGCGTACGCCGTAAGCCGTGTATCTGACTTTGTCCTCTGTCGTTCTTTCTTCAGAAATAATTACCCACATTTTTTTATCCTCCATACCGATCAGCCCCAAAACCTGCCAGCGGTTTTGTTTTTATACAGTATATCACAATTTGCGGCAGATTTCAGCAAAAAAACTGTTAAGAATACGGCAGAAGCGCAATTTCTGGCAAATCACTAAAAACGGCACCGCCATTTTGGGACAAATTTCGCCTGCAATTCTGAATTATCGTGAAATTACATTACATTCCAGTTAATTGTGGGTTATTTCCTTAACTTTAGTTTTCCACTGGTTTAACACTGTTTTCAACTATGACGGTTTAATCTATAAGCGGTTTCAGGTGGATTTTCAACGTTTCGGTTGAAAATCCCGGTGAGTTAATCAACCATTCAACAGTTTTAACTATGGTTTCAACAGTTTTCACCGTTGAAAATGTGGAAAACTTCTCTCTTATTTGCACAAAAAATACGGCAGCCAAAAAATGACCGCCGTATTTGGTGGAGTTCGTCGAAAATTTAACAACATCTGGGGATATGCTGAATAAGCGCACTAGGGATACGCTGATTAAAGCGCAGCGTA
>HF989406.1:22510-35585 GCA_000432175.1 Eubacterium sp. CAG:786 | reverse complement strand
GCGTAATGCGTGTCGAGGCACTCGACTGGTCGGAGTGACAGGATTCGAACCTGCGGCCTCAACATCCCAAAAGTGATTTTTGACGTTTTGCAGTTTTTTGCAGTATTCAATGAACGGCGCTGTTATGCGGTATATCGGCATTTTACGTTTTATTCCATTCCGTTTCGTATGGCGCACTTTAACTATGATAGCGCACTAATGGCGCACTCAAAAAGAGCGGGAACAGTCAGCCGTTCCCGCCTATATTGGGATTAAGTAAATGAGTTATGCGTTGCTATCCGCAAGCTTGTTCAAATCGTGCTGTAACGTTCTACATAAGCTGACTGCTCCGTACAGCGAACCGGGAATGTATAATTCAAGTTCCCGCTGCTTTTCAATCATCGTGGCAACACATTCTACCATATCACCGATTTGCTCGGCTTTGCAAGCTGCGTCTATAATTTTTTCATAAAGGTCGCTTCCACAGCGAATATTATTTTCTTTTTCCATAGTAAATTATTTCTTTCTTACTTGATAAATTTGATAAAGCGTATGTAGGGGACACGTGTGTTCATCTGCCACGCCGACAGTGAATAACGCCTTGTAAACTTTTGTGTACGCTCATAGCAGCTCTTGCGCTTGTTCTGCGCTATTATCAGCGTTATCCGCTCTTTTCGCGTTCGCGCGGCTGCTTTGTGAGCCTCCAGAACTCGCGCGTTCTCTCCTGTTCCTCCGGTGTCAGCTTGTCAAATTCCATTGTGTTGCCTCCTCTCAATGCTTTTATCGGTGTTCTCGCTCTTGAGCTTGATTATATTATACTCTATTCCCGTGAATATATCAATTCGCAAAACGTACAAATATATTCCTGTGAATATATGCAAAATGTCTATTTACATGAATAGATATATGTGATATAATAATATATAATGGAGGAGGTAAAAGCGTATGTCACCAGTAAGTAAAGCACAACAAAAAGCCGTACACAACTACGTCCGCAACAACTACGATCGTATCGAAGTAACGTTAAAGCCTAAGGGGCGAAAAGCTCAGATAAAGAGCCATGCAGAAGAACGCGGCGAAACGCTCAACAGTTTCATAAACCGGGCTATTGATGAAACAATAGAGCATGACAACAAGGAGCCGCCAGAAAAGGAGTGAATGAAATGCCCGAAATAAGTTTATTCTACGGAATAAGGGTAACAATGTACTATGACGATCATAACCCGCCGCATTTCCATGTTGAGTATGCCGGAAACAAGGCAATAATTGATATTCTCAACGCTTCAGTAATGCGCGGAGCGCTACCGAACAAGCAGCTTAAACTTGTCCTTGCATGGTGCGTACTCCACCAGGACGAACTAATGCAGAACTGGGAGCTTTCCAAGCAGAGCCTGCCGCTTAACAGAATTAACCCGCTGATATAAGAAAGGGGGATTTATATGGATAACATTTTTCCTGCTGTCGTTCAGGCGCTTGCTGGCGATAATTTCACCGTATATGCGTATATGCGTGATGGAACCGTAAGGCTATACGACATGAAGCCTATGATTGAAAGGTCTTGACTTCATGAGCGCTATGATTGAAAAAGGCGGCGTTTTCGAGCCGCTCCGTGATGAAACTTTTTTCCGTGAGCGGCTCACTGTTCTTAATGATACGGTGGCATGGGACATCTCCGGTAATATGGACCCCACCGAATGTATCGACATTGACCCGTTCACCATAGCGGAAAGCCCTGTTGTTGCCGACCCACTTATGATAGCGTAAAAATCACAGCGCCGCTCACCAAGAGCGGCGTTTTTTCTATCCGGAATGTTGACTATATTCTGAAACGCTCTCAAATGCTCCAGATTTGCCGCTGTGAGCTTACTAATCCTATCAGCAGGAAAAATTATTTCTTGTGGCTTTCGGCGGCTCTGTGGGGCTGTGGTGCGCTGTTTTGGCTATGACAAAATAGCTATTGAGTTTAGCTATATTGACGGTGCCACCATTAACCAACATTCCCGCACGTGCGGGACGTTAACAAACATAAACAGAGCCGCCCCTCTGTGAGTTCCTGTGCGCCGCTCACAATCATAACGGCGCATTTCCTTTTTTAGGCTTCATTTCTCATTAAAGGAGTTAACCGAAAGTATACCAAAAGTATATAAAAACGGTTGTACCAAAGTAGTACAAAGGTTGAACAAAAGTTAAACAAAAACCGAATATGTCAGTAATGTCACCCATAAAAAGAGCGTGCAAAATCAGAATATTCCGCCATATTTCTCCGCGTCAGTTTCAATCTGATTAAATATTTGCTTTACCGTCGCTACTCCCAGTTGCAAAGCTGTTGCAATACTTTTCCATGACATACCTTTCTCACATCGCATTTCAAGCACTTTTTCTTGCTTATATGGGAGCATTGCGGAAAATTTTATAAACCGTATTCGCTTGCGGAGAAGCTCGTTTTTAGCATTTTTAAGACGCTCAATTTCGTACATAGATAGATTATTATCACCTGCGGAACTGCTCAGCTCTGCGATTTTCTCATTGATATTATTTACAATATCAAAAGCCGAATAGAGCATTTTGAAATGAGCCTCTTTACTGTTGGCATAGAGAGTTAAATTGTTCTGCATTAGTTATCCTATCTCAACATTGCCAAAAACCTTAATGTAATTCTCGTTAATAATTCCGCCAGGGTTATCGTCCAAAATTTTTAAAGCCGCCTGACGGTCGATAACCTTGACTTCGGTTTTCTCAGCGAACGGAGTACTAACGGAGAAAAACGCGCCTTTTTTGGTGTGATACACTTCGATCTCTCCAAAGCAAGCGTCGATTGATTTGCACAAAAGTAAAGAGCCCTCCGTTGAATATAGCTTGCCATTGATGATGAATTCTTTGTTGTTCATAATAATAAACATTCCTTTCCTGTCATATTTTAACCGTCCATTGACAGAAGCCAAATAACATAGTCCTCGATTTCAGACGTATGGGAGCGTTTGAACGCTTGTACACTCTTGCGCTTGGGTATTCGTATTGAGCCGTTAAAGCTACATTTATACTCGCTTCCATAGATTTCAAACAGCCTGCGCCCTGTTTGTCCGTGCCTAAGTAACCAAATTGCTCGTTTGTGTGCTTGATATGCTCTTGATTTCGTGAAACCGTGAAGTTTGCCGATTTTCGTAAATGAGAAGTTCTTGAAATAATACTCAATTATTATGTTTCGCTCAACATCTGGCAAGCTGTCAAGCGCCTTGTGCAGCGGTGCGTAATAATCGGATATATCCACGCGGTCAAAGCCTGCGCCGCTCTCCAGGTCTGGGGTTATGTCGCCGCGTGTGGGCGCGTTCTCCTCATCCGTCATAGGGTCGTCAAAACTCTTGGTGTCTATCCTGTCCAGGACGTCCGCACCGTTCAGCAGCTTGCGTAACACTTGTTTGAACTGGTACCCGAAATACGTTGACAGCATATACCCCTTGTTACTGTCGTATGCCTTGACGGCTCCCAGCAGGACGGTATAACATTCCTGGTTGAGATCCTCCGGCAATATGCCGTGTTGCTTTAACGCGTCCTTGTACAGTATGTACGTCTGGGCGCTCATCTTATACAGCAGTTTGGCGGTTTTCTCCCATAGCACCGGCAATAGTTCGTCGTTATCGCCCTGCTGAATTAATTCAGCTAACGCCTCGTTAGTCATTGACAGCAAGCCCCCTTTTTGGTATAATATAAGCAAATAGGGTTTGCTCTGCGGGGTTGTGTCAATGGCTTTGCAGGGCTTTTTATTTTCCGGAATTGTGCGCACTCTTTGCCCGGATCTCACGGAGATCCGCGCCGCTCATTCTGACCGGACTGTCCGCGCTGCTCCAACACATCTCTTTTATCCGGCTGTATATGCGTTTGAGTTCGAGCGGCGGCTCCTTGAAATCATGCGGTGCAAGGTTCGTTGTGATTATCAGCGGCAAACCGCTGCGCGCTCTGGTGTCGATTATCTCAAACATAAGGTCGAGATTACGGGCGCTGTTCTGGCTGGTGCCGAAATCGTCAAGTATCAGCAGGTCAATGCTCTGCACCTGGTGCATTACCTCGTCAGCCTTGCTGAAATCTCCGGCTTTCCGGAGGAGCGGCTGCATAGTAGTTACCCAAACAGCAACGCCCTTGCGTATCAGAGCATTTGCAATACAGCAGGCGAAAAAGGTCTTGCCTGTTCCGGTGTCGCCCATGAACATCAAGCCCTCGTTGTTCGCGCGCCGCTCGTGGTATGTATCAACGTACCATTCGGCTACTTTGCGGGCTGCCGGAGAATACCCCTTGTCCTGCTCGAACGTATGCCGCATATACGCTGGGTCTGTGAAGCATATCCGCTGGAGCTCGGCAATGCGTTCCTCTGCTTTCCGGCGTTTCCGTTCTGCCTCGTCACGTTCGATTCGCTCCCTTACACAGCGGCAATGCTTGTCCATTATTCCGCTGGGAAAGATGTTGCGGCATTCCTCCGGCGCTTTCATCTGTACCGGCTCATGACAGATACTGCAATGAAGAAAACCGTCCTCGCCCATGTACTGCTTTTCTGGTTCCGGGTTCGCGTTCCGGGCTTTTTCTGAAAGCTCCTGCGCAAACCCGCTGAATAAATCTGACATTGTTTTCCCTCCTAGTCGTCCCAGAGCGGCTCGTCATAGTCCTTTTTCGCCGGACTGGTGGTAACTGCGCCGCTCTCAAAGTTTTTGTCATACTTTCCGGAAAGCACCTTTGCAACGTTCTCCGGACGTATCAGCCAGTTGAAATCAGCCTTGAAACCGCTGGAGCTTTTCCCGGTCAGGAATGCTGAACCCTCCACCCGCCGGAAATACTCCGCAAAGCTTACGCCGTGCAGTTCCTTGAATGCCTCCACCACAAGCCGCCCCTGATGATAGGAAAGCTCTCCGGTGAGCGGCTCCAGGCTCTTGCAGATCTTGTTGTATTCCCTGACAGCAGTTTCAAGGACATTGCTGAGGGCGCCGCTCGCGCGCGTGCGCGCGGATACTTCTTCACTTCTTAATATTTCTTCTTTTTTATTTATATAAGAAGGTGTGTCGATTTCTGAAAAGTCGGTGTGTCGGTTTTCATTCATGGAGTGTGTCGTTTGCTGTGTCGCTTTTCCGGTTTGTGGTGTGTCACTTTCGGTCGGCTTGTCCGTGCTTTGCCGCTCTATGTAGCCGTTTGGGGGTTCATCTGCGTGTGTCGATGTGGGCTGTTCTGGTGTGTCGGTCTGTGTGTCGTTTGCTGTGTCGCTCGTGTGTCGTTTTGTGTGTCGGTCGTGTGTCACAGCAGAAGAACCCTGATACAAGTCATAATTCACCACAGTTATTATGCTGTGGTGTTGATTTGACTGCATTGTGATTTCTCCTGTGGATTGTAACCGCTGTAAAGACGTTCTCACTCCTCGCTCTGACAGCCCCACAACATCAGCCAGTTTCCGGATAGATGTGCATAGCTGTCCACGCTTTATAACTTGTCCCTCAATTCTGACATCTTCCCATTGAGCGGCTACAAGCAGGTGTAAGAACACCCCCCGCGTTTTGATATCGCCGTACCACTCCCATGACAGAATAGAGCGGTGCAGTTTGATATAACCGTTGGTGTCTGCCATGTGCTACCTGACTATCGGTGTAACGCGCGCGGGGCTGTCCAGATCTGCGCCGCTCTCAGGCTGTACAGTGGAGGTATTGAGATACTCTGCAAATCTGTCTACATTCACAAGGAACTTTCGCCCTGCGCGGACTGCGACGACCTCGCCGCTCGCTACCTTTGTCCTGACAAAATGCACCGGAAGTCCGAAAAGTTCGGCGGTGCGCTTGATTGTTTCCATGTGCGGAATGTTATTTATTGTATCGTTCATCTATCTAACGCCCCTTTCACCATTATTCTGTATCTTCCAACACTGCAAACGGCTGCAAATATTTGATTACTCCATTAAGAGCGGCGTTCGCGGACTTGATACGCGCCCTTTGCTGACGGAGGTATGATCGCGCCTCGTGTTCATCAGCGGGAAAATAATACCCGCCCCGGTTCTCCCATTCGGAGCAGATAGGCGAACCCAGCTCCCGCGCCCTCTGAACTATCACGCGCACGGCGCGTTGACTGATATTCAGCAGCGTTGCAAGGTCACGCATGGGAATGGCGTTCGCCCTCCCGGTGGGAATAAGCTCGACGAGCTTTTCAGTGATACTCAAAATTTTCTCCTGTTCCGGTTGCAAAGCCCCGCCGTTTGTGCTATAATACTGGTGGAGCTTTTAACCTATTCATTATGCTTTTGGGTGGGGTTGCTCTTTGCCGTCTGATGTGCTCCAACACGTCAGGCGGTGTTTTTTTATGCCTGTTTGTTCGCACCTGCCTGCTCCGCCGCCTTTTTGAGCCAAAAGCGTCGGTTATATTCTTCAATTCGCTCCTTGTTGTTCTTCCGCCACTCACGCTTGTAAGCACGTCGAGCCTCGATAATTTCGCGCTCTTCGGGTGAAACGCTGTTCAAATTGATTTTTTTTAGTTCCCATTTTATAACCTCCGAAATAAATCTTTTCTTTTCACTTGACAAGGAAAGAAATTTTTGCTATAATCGAATTATAGCACACTGAGAAAAAGAAAGCAAGCCTTTTTTTCTTATTTTAGAAAATGAAAGATTTCCTTTCCAATCAGTACAAAGGAGAACCAAATGAAAGCGACAAAAAACATATACAATCCCGAAAAAGAAAACGCTGTTTTCGCTCAAAAGTTGAAGGGTTTATTTGAAGAAAGTAAGATACCACAGAAAAAACTTGCTGAATTCATTCAAAATGAAACTGCTGAAAGCATTACTCGACAGTCCATAGGTCAATGGTGTTTAGGAAAATCCTGCCCCCCATTGAGGACTATACCTATTATTGCGAAATTCTTTAATGTTTCTACTGATTATCTTTTAACTGAAACGCTTGTGCAAAATCCGGATGCAGACGTAATATCGGTTTGCGAATATACGGGGCTTTCGGAAAAAGCTGTTTTGTTTTTGAACTCTCTGCAAAGCCGGGCAACAGGAGAGGATACATCCCCGGAACTTAAGACCGATTTTTCAACATTAAAATACATAACTACACAACAAGATGAACTCAATAAACTGCTGGAGAGTTGTCCCAAAATCAAGCCCGTAATTAACAAGTATATTCAATACAGACGTAATAATAATTTCAATAAAGCACACGAAATTTGTAAAAAGTATGAGGATTGTCAAGACTATAAAGAGGCTTTTGATAAAGCCAGAATACTACTGATGTATGAAAACATTATAGAAGAACGTAAAAAAGCAAGCATTGCCAAAAGCAAATGTTCTTTAATGGCAATATCGGAATTACTTAGCGCTTCCGAACGTGAAACCTTTTTAATAAACTTAGCACTTTTGTTTTCTAGTTTTAATGAATATATTGAAAAAAAAGAATTAAAAATCGAAAGTGTTGAAGAAGTTTTCGATTTTTATGAACGAACCATAAAACTCCCTAATAAAATAGTCGAAACCATTTTATTAGATGAAATACAAACATATCTCAAAAATATTAAGACAGAGCTTTCCAAACAATCAAATTCTACATGGGGCTTTTACTCATTTGTCGAGAAAAAACAAGACGAACAGAAAGGCGGTGAATTAGATGGCAGCAATAACCCCAAGAAAGAATAAATCCGGCGAGATCATCAGCTACACGATCAGGGTATATCGCGGCTATGACAGCAGCGGGAACAGGCTCAAACCATACACCATGACCTATAAGCCCGAACCCAGCATGACCGCAAAGCAGGTTGAAAAGGAGCTGAACCGTCAGGCGGTGCAGTTCGAGGAAAAGTGTATGCGCGGCAGTGTGGCTGACCCTACGATCAGGCTTTGCGACTTCTGCGCAAGATCAGGCTTTGCGACTTCTGCGAAAAGTATCTTGAAATCGCAAAGGGGACGTTATCGCCTACAACATATGCATTCTATCAGGAGCAGATAAGGAGCCTTATTGTCCCGGCACTGGGGCATTTCAAGCTAAAGGACATCACAGCCGCTCACGTTCAGCAGTATATACAGCAGCTTTCAGATATGCCGATATCAACACGCGCCGGCGAGTGCTCCAAGAGCGGCGCTCGGCTTTCCCCCTCGACAGTCCGCCGCCGGCTTGCTGTCCTGCAAGCGGTATTAAAGCAGGCTGTGAAGCTAGGCATAATCCCTGAAACGCCTGCAAAAGCTGAAAAGCTGACGATACCGAAAGTCAAGCAGCCGAAAATTGAGATATTCAGCAAACAGGAAGCCGCTCAAATGCTGGCTTGCCTTGAAATGGAGGATATCCAGTTTCAGACCCTGATACAGCTTGCTATATTCATGGGAGCGCGGCGCGGTGAACTGGTTGCGCTGAAATTCTCCGATGTGGATTTTGAGCAGTCGAAGATTACCATTGAACGGGCGGCGGTAAAGCTCAAAGGGCAAAAGACAATAATCAAGCCCCCGAAAGACTACGAGGTGCGAACCGTAACAGTAAATCAAAGCTGCCTGGAGCTGATAAAGCTGCTGAGAGCCGAAAAGGCAAGAGAGGCAGCGCGGCTCGGAACTCAATGGATAAACGGCGGCTGGCTGTTCACCACCTGGAACGGCGAAATAATGAACCCGCAAACTCCAACAAAGCAATTTAGCAAGTTTCTGGAACGGCACGGCTTACGGCACCGGAAATTTCACAGCTTGCGGCACACATCGGCTACATTACTGCTCTATGCCGGCGTAAACATCAAACAGGTGCAGGGACGGCTAGGACACGGCGACATCGAAACCACGAACAAATATCTTCATGTTCTGGAAGAGGCGGACGTAGAGGCGGCGAAAGCTCTTGACATTATGCTGCTGCAAAAGCCCGATGAAAAGGTGAAAAACATCTCATGAAAGCAGAAAAGCCGCCCAGAACCGGAGCGGCTGTATATCGTGTTGTTAAGTATCGTTAAGGGAGATTTAACGACAATGGCGCACTAATAGCGCACTATCGGGATTTTTCCCGTATAAAACGAAAACCGCTTTGCAAGCCACATTCGGCATTACAAAGCGGTTTTCTGTTGGTCGGAGTGACAGGATTCGAACCTGCGGCCTCAACATCCCAAATGTCGCGCGCTACCAACTGCGCTACACCCCGAAATAACTGTATAAGATTATATCACAATTTTATCCTGTTGTCAAGTGGAAATTCACAAAAACGCGAAAACAGGCGATGAAAGCGCGTGAAAAGTTGCAATTACCTATTGACAATCGGGCTGCAATATTTTATAATATTTTTATATGGTTTTTTCAGGGAAACAAACAGAGGGATATTATATATGAAAAAAAAGAAAAAAGGCAAAACGCTCAATCTTGTGATATGCGCTATAGCCTTTGTTGTCATGATAGTCTACCTTGTTTTTGTGGACAGTATCGACAATGTGGTCGCTGCACTGACGAAGATCAACAAGGGCGCGCTTGTGATATGCGTGCTTTTTATGGTTGGTTACTGGCTCAGCGAAGCCGCAACTATACACGTCATGCTTAAATCCATGCACCCGAAGATGAAATTCTGGAACAGCTGGCTTGTCACGATAATCGGGCAGTATTTCAACTGCATAACGCCGTCCGCTTCCGGTGGGCAGCCCATGCAGGCTTACTACCTCGTCAAATTCGGCGTACCGCTGGGGTGCGGGCTGACTGCGCTGCTCAGCAGATTTATCGTGTATCAGTTCGTGCTGACTGGGTACTCTGTATTCACGCTCGCGGTGGGGTTCAGCCACTTCGGCGACGACCTCACTCAAAAGGGACTTATGCCCTTTGTTATCGTGGGTTTCGTCATCAATACTGCGGTGATCATATTCCTGTTCTGTATCGCACTGTTCAGGAAAGCTACGCTGAAAGTCGCAAACGCGCTTATTTCCCTGCTGGCGAAAATGCACATCGTCAAGCACCCCATGAAATGGCGCATTTACTTTACCCGGGAGGTCAACAAGTTCTACAACAACTTCAAGTACCTGCGCAAGAATATTCCGCTGCTGCTTAAAGCGCTGCTGTTCACATTCATTCAGCTGACGCTGTACCTGTGCATTTCCTATGTTCTTTACAGGGGATTCGGCATGAGCGACGCGAGCCTGCTGCAGATAATGAGCTACCAGGCGTATGTGCTGATGATCTCCTCGTTCATTCCCCTGCCGGGAGCCATGGGCGGCGCTGAACTTGGCTACCACGGGTTCTTCAAGGATATATTTACGGAACAGTACGTAAATACCTCAATGATGCTGTGGCGTATAATGACATTCTACCTCCCCATCATCGTGGGACTGATATTCACGCTGACGATGAAGAACAAGGGCATCGACGAGCCAACCGACGAACAGGCAAGGCAGACCATGTTCGAAATGGAATCAACTATCGACAAAGAAACAAAATAACATAAAGGAAGTAGACAAATGGCAGATTTAAGACACGAAATAGAAAGACGGCGCACCTTTGCGATAATCTCGCACCCTGACGCCGGAAAAACCACCCTCACCGAAAAGTTCCTGCTGTACGGAGGCGCGATTTCCCTCGCAGGCGCGGTAAAGGGCAAGAAAAACACCCGTCACGCAGTTTCGGACTGGATGGAGATAGAAAAGCAGAGAGGTATTTCAGTCACCTCTTCAGTAATGCAGTTCAACTATGAGGGATACTGCATAAATATCCTCGACACCCCCGGTCACCAGGACTTCTCCGAGGACACCTACCGTACTCTCATGGCTGCGGACAGCGCAGTGATGGTGATCGACGCAGCAAAGGGCGTTGAGAACCAGACCCGCAAGCTGTTCAAGGTCTGCGTAATGCGCAATATTCCGATATTCACGTTCATCAACAAGATGGACCGCGAGGCACGCGACCCGTTCGACCTGCTCGACGAAATAGAAAACGAACTCGGTATCAAAACTTACCCGGTCAACTGGCCTATCGGTTCCGGCAAGGACTTCAAGGGCGTTTACGACCGCGAAAAGCGCCGTATAATCTCCTTTGAAGCCAACAACGGCACCCGCGAGGTCGCCGCAACGGAAGCCGACCTCTCCGACGCTTCGCTGGCAGACCTCATCGGTGAGCACAACTACGAAAAGCTTTCCGAGGACGTTGAACTGCTTGACGGCGCCAGCGAGGAATTCAACATGGACCTTGTTTCAAGCGGTAAGCTCTCCCCTGTTTTCTTCGGCTCGGCGCTCACCAATTTCGGTGTGGAACCGTTCCTTGAGAACTTCCTCAAGATGACGACGGCGCCGCTCCCCCGCAACACCCCCGACGGAACTGTAGACCCGTTCGACCCGGAATTCTCGGCGTTCATCTTCAAGATACAGGCAAACATGAACAAGGCTCACCGCGACCGTATCGCATTCATGCGCATATGCAGCGGTAAGTTCGAAAAGGACATGGAAGTGCTCCACGTACAGAACGGCAGGACTATGCGCCTTTCACAGCCCCAGCAGATGATGGCGAGCGAGCGCGAGGTTATCTCCGAGGCTTATGCGGGAGATATCATGGGCGTATTCGACCCGGGCGTGTTCTCGATAGGCGACACGTTGTGTTCCCCCAGGAAGAAGGTAAGGTTCGAGGGAATACCGACATTCCCGCCGGAGCATTTCGCGCGTATACGCCAGAAAGACACCCTCAAGCGCAAGCAGTTCATCAAGGGAACCACGCAGATAGCCCAGGAAGGCGCGATACAGATATTCTCAGAGCCGCAGAGCGGTTTTGAAGAGGTTATCGTCGGCGTTGTCGGCGTGCTGCAGTTTGAAGTTCTGGAATACCGTCTGAAAAACGAATACAACGTTGACATTATCCGCGAGGGTCTGCCGTATGAGCATATCCGCTGGATAACCAGCCAGAAGCATCTGGAGGGCGGCTACGACGTTCTCAGCAAGCTGGTCCTCACCTCTGACACCAAACTCATTCAGGACGTAAAGGGCAACTATCTGTTAATTTTCACCAGCGAATGGAACATCAAGTGGGCGCTCGACAAAAACCCCGGTCTGGAACTTGCTGAATTCAACAGAGACTGATGTTCTAATTCGGAATTCAGAATGCGGAATTCGGAATTTCGGTGTCCGCTTACGCGGACATTATCTCAAAAGATTTATAATATAATACGCAGGGCGAAAGATGATCTTTCGCCCTGTGTTTTTATTTTTATTCGTCTGAAAAACAGAAAACCACGATCCCGCATTCCGAATTGAATTCTTTCGCCCTGTTTTTGCGGTTTTCCGCAGAAATTTTCATTAATCACGCCCGCATTCTGACATATTTCTCCGGCATGTGAATATATAATTATAAGAGAAACGTACAGGCTGGTGATTTTATGGTTATCTATGCGGACGTGCTGCTTGCGGTGAACCTCTACATAAACTACTTCCTGGTCAGGTGCACCTGTCTGCTTCTGAGGAGAAAGGTCACGCATCTGCGGTGCTTTCTGGCATGCGGTGCGGGGACCCTGGGGGCGCTGGTCATTTTCCTGCCGGAGCTGCACCCGGTGGTGAACCTGCTTTTCAGGGTCGCACTCGGGGTGGCGGTTTCGTTTATCCTTTTCGGCAGGCAGAAGCGCGTCGATTTGCTCATTTCGCTGCTATGCTTCCTCGCGGTCAGCTTCGGCTTCGCGGGGGGGATGCTCGCGCTGTGGTACTTCGCGGCGCCGCTGGGCATGTATTACGGCAACGGCACTGCCTACTTCGACATTCCAATCATAGCCGCTGCCGCTATCACTGCGGGACTTTTCGGCGCATTCCGGCTGGCAGGGTACATCATGGACAGGCGCCGTCCTGCAAGCCACGCTGTGGTGAAACTCCGCAGGGACGGCGCGGAAGTAACGCTGGACGGTCTTGCAGACACTGGCAATTCCCTGCGGGACAGCTTCTCTGGCAAGCCCGTGATACTCGCGTCGCTGCATTCCGTGGAAGCTGTCGCGCCCGGCGCGGTGCTGAATTACCTCAGCGGAAGTTCTGATATGCTTGATGGAATTCGCCTTGTGCCCTGCCGCACGGTAACTTCCGACGGCGTGGTGCCTGTTTTCCCCGCAGAAGTAACGATAGACGGCAGACGCGCGGAGGCGCTGGTAGGGGTTTCACGCATGAATAC
>HF989406.1:9891-22487 GCA_000432175.1 Eubacterium sp. CAG:786 | reverse complement strand
GTTTCACGCATGAATATTTCCGGGGCTGACTGTATATTCGACCCCGATATAATATCAAAAAACTGAACAGGAGGTATCAGCATGAAGAATTTTCTGAAAAAACTGCTGGACGAGGGACTTGGCGCGTTCCTGAAATATGCGTTCGGAGAGAACAGCGGGGTGTACTACATAAACGGCTCCGAGTCGCTTCCTCCCCCGCTCACCCGCGCGGAGGAAGAGGAGGCATTCCGGCTGATGGAAACCGACTTTGCAGCCGCGCGCGAAACGCTGATAGTGCACAATCTGCGGCTGGTGGTTTACATCGCAAAGAAGTTCGAGAACACCGGCGTGGGGCTTGACGACCTCATCTCCATCGGTACTATCGGTCTGATAAAGGCGGTGAACACATTCAGCGTGCACCGTAACATCAAGCTTGCGACCTACGCATCGCGCTGCATAGAAAACGAAATACTGATGTACCTGCGCAAGACCAGCCAGCGGCGCTGTGAGATATCGATAGACGAGCCGCTCAACGTTGACTGGGACGGCAACGAGCTGCTTCTCTCCGACGTGCTGGGCACCGACAGCGACTGCGTTAACGCCCGCATAGAGGACGAAACGGAAAAGAAGCTGCTCCACGAGGCGGTGAACCACCTAAGTCCCCGGGAACGTCAGATAATGGAAATGCGTTTCGGGCTGAAAGGCGGCAGAGAGAAAACGCAGAAGGAAGTCGCGGACGAGATAGGCATTTCACAGAGCTACATTTCGCGGCTGGAAAAGCGCATAATCAAGCAGCTGAGAGATGAACTGGAGCGCGTGTGCAACTGATTTGCCGACCGGGTAGCGATACCCGGTCCCTTTTGTGAATTTTTTCGCACAAAACGCAAAAAGTACTTGATTTTTTTGTTAAAATATGCGAAAATATATATTGTATAGGTATGCCCTGTACTGAATAACAAAAAGGGACGTGTGCAGATGGCGCAGTTTTTTAACTTCAAGGACGACTATTTCGGGCTGAATGACAAGGATATCGAAAGGAATACCGAACTCTACGGCCTTAACATATACACCAAAAAGGAAACCAACAAGGAATACTTCCGGCCGGCGAGGGTGATTTTCTCACCGGCTGTGATACTTATGTTCATCGCTGGCGTGCTGAGTTTCTTCACCAACATATTCACGGGTATTGCGATAGTGCTGATGGAAGCGGCGTACTGTATAGTCAGCATTCGGCTGGGTAAAGGCTCGGACAAAAAGCTTGACGACATAATACGCTCGACCACCGTCAAGTTCCGCGTTATACGCAGCGGCAAACTGGAACTCATCGAAAAGGAATACATAGTCCCCGAGGATCTTATCATCGTGCAGGCGGGAGAGTGCGTCCCCGCGGACGCGCTCATTCAGGAATGCCGCGAACTCACCGCAGACGAAAGCATTTTCACAGGCTCCAACAAGCCTGCCGCAAAATACCCGGGGGGTATCTCAAAATCAGAACTCAAGCCGACTTTCGTCTACAGCGGCACGAAAATACTCACCGGCGTGGCTGTCTGCAAAGTCAGCGCCACCGGCGTGGACACCAAGTATTACCACAAAATAGGCGAACAGGAGCCAAAGCACTGCTACTACACTGCCATGGAGCGAATCATTCAGAAGCTGCTCCCGCTGTGCTCTGCGGTCGCTGCGGTGATGGCGCTCATTTCAATGGTCGCGTGGATACTCTACGGCAACGAGGTCCTGGAGTCAGCTATGCGCGGCATAACGCTCGGGCTGTGCTTCCTGCCGACAGGGCTTGACTCTGTCATAAGGATCTACTACACGCGCTGCTCCGCTGAGATGGCTGAAAAGAGCGCGCTGGTGAAGTCCCTGCCCGACATCGAAAAGCTGAACTCCATGTCCGTACTCTGCATCGAAAAAGAAGGCGCGGTGTCCCGCAGCGACGTTTCGGTGCAGTCCATCTACACCCCCAGCGAGGAACTCATGTTCAAGATCGCTGCCCTCGCCTGCCAGCCTGATACCACTGACGAAGCGGAACGCGCGCTCATGGTTCGCGCTGCATTCTTCGACGAAAAGATAAGCCAGGTCTACAGCAGATACAGGTTCATTGAGAGAATACCCGACAGCAACGAGTTCATGAGCGGGGCGCTGTGGGAAGTCGCAGGCTCGCGGCTTTACTGCATAAAGGGCACCCCGGAGCAGATACTCCCGCTGTGCAAGTTCCACGGTGAGGAGCTTTACATCGCCCAGAAGATGAAAAAGGAATTCTACTCGCACGGGTGGCAGGTCATGGCGATAGCATGCGCCGACGCTGACGAACGCGACTGCGACGAAACCGCGGGCTTTGCCTATACTTTCGTTGGATTTGCGGCATTCAGTTCACCCATGCGCGACTCCGTGCCGGCGGCTATAAGGACATGCCAGCGCGCAGGCGTGCATGTGGTCATGTTCACCGAGGACAATGCGGAAGCCGCTGCCGCGACCGGCAAGATGATAGGGCTTTCCGGCAAGGTAGTCACCGGCAGGAATATCTCCGAAGCCGTGAAGTACGGCACGGAGCTTGACCTTGAAGCCGAGATCTACGCGAAAGTTTCCCCGGAGCAGAAGCTGTACATCATCGACCAGCTTCGCAAAAAAGGCGAGATAGTCGCGATGGCAGGCACCCGCGCCGAGGACGCCGAGGCCATTGAGAAATCCGACATCGGCATCACCATGTCCGAAAACACCACCGGCAGCGCCTATGAAGCAGCCGACGTCATCATGCACGATGATAATTTCTCAGCCATCGCGGACATGATAGCTTCCGCAAGGCAGGTTCACAGGAACATCAAACGCGCCTGCGCGTCGCTCATATCCAGCTACATAGCGCTGATACTGCTGAATATGCTCAACCTCTTCGGTGACGCACAGCTTATGCTGACCCCCGCGCTGATCGCGCTGCTGACGATGTTCGTTCTGCCGCTGACTGCGCTCGCAGGGCTCAACAACCGCACCGACCGCAAGGGCATGATGCCGCGCTCTGACTTCATCTCGTCGCGCAAGATAAATCACAGGTTCATAGTGCTGGCAGCGGTTGTCGGCGTCCTCACGGGCGTTGCCTCCATTGCTTCGTACATGTTCATGTACAACGACACTGGTTCCAATGTGGATTTTGCCAGAAGCTGCTCGCTGCTGGCGTTCGGGTTCTGCACTTCCCTGTTCACATTCATCAACATGCCTGCAGGAAACCCGTTCACTGGTATCGCAGAGGGCGGCAAGCCTGCCGTTTTCGGTGTTCTTGCACCGGCTGTGATATCGCTGCTGCTCGTGTTCATTCCCGGGCTGAATTCCGTATTCGGTCTGACTGGAATAGACATGCTGGCAACGTTCATCTCTATCGTAACAGGAATAATCCCACCGCTGGGTTACGTCATCGCAAGGTCTATAGTTAAATTCGACAAATGAGGGGAAATATGAAAAAAGTTGTTAGCTACATAAAAATACTGCTCTGCGGTATGATTTTCGGCGTCGCTAATGTAATTCCGGGGGTTTCCGGCGGCACTATGCTCGTCGTATTTGGTATGTACGACCGGCTTACTGAAGCCATTTCCGGTATTAAAGCCATCTTCCGGAATATCGTGTTCCTGGTATTCTTCGGCGTGGGCGCGGGCGTTGGCATTCTCGGATTCGCAAAGCTGCTCAATTCACTGTTCGAGAACTTCCCCGTGCAGACTAACATGTACTTCATCGGGCTTATTCTCGGCAGCATTCCGCTGGTCTACCGGCTGGGCACTGAGGAGCAGAAAGCAAAGCCGCTGTGCCTTGTTCCGCTGCTGATCGCCGGCGCAGTGGTGGTAGGTCTTGCAGTGCTGCAGAATTCCATGGGTGACGCTGAACAGGCAGCAGAGAGCGTTGCCGGCTTCGATATCCTCATGACTATCAAGCTGGTTGTCTTCGCGTTCATCGCTGCTGTTGCCATGATAATCCCCGGGGTGCGCGGTTCATTTGTGATGATGCTGCTGGGAGTTTATCAGACTGTCATCTCCGCAATTCAGTTCAATGCGCTGAATTTCTACGTTATCATTCCGGTTGCGGTGGGCGTTGTACTGGGTGTGATACTCGGCGCAAAGATCATTTCCACGCTGATGAAAAAGTTCAGGCTGATGGCTTACAGCGCTATCATGGGTCTTGTTATCGGCTCGGTCTACGCGATACTCCCGAATGGGTTCGGGTTCAACCTGCAGACTGGTTACGGCTTTGTGTGCCTGCTTTTCGGAGTGCTGACGTCTATCCTGGTTGAGAATCTCGGCGACGGAAACAAGCAGGAAAAAAACGCTGAATAACATATCCACAAATTAACAGAATATCAAAACCACTTTCTGACAATACTACTTCTGCCAGAGGCTGACGGAACAGTCAAGCCGCTGGACTAGCAGGTCGGGAGTGGTTTTTTTGTATTATAACAAAGTCGAGATAAGCGGCGTGAATACCTCGCAGCTGAAAGTGCTGCGGGAAAGTGAGAAAATGGAGCTTCTGAAGCGCGTGAAAGCCGGTGATATGTGCGCCCGCGAGGAACTCATCAATGGCAATCTGCGGCTGGTGCTGAGCGTGATTCAGCGGTTCTCGGGGCGCGGTGAAAGCCCGGACGACCTGTTCCAGGTAGGGTGCATCGGGCTGATAAAGGCGATAGACAACTTTGATATCACGCAGCCGGTGAGGTTCAGCACGTACGCAGTCCCTATGATACAGGGGGAACTGCGCCGCTACCTGCGGGACAATTCCCCGGTGAGGGTGAGCCGCTCGGTGCGCGACCTTGCCTACCGCGCGATGCAGGCGCGTGAGAAGCTCACCACCAAAAACGGCAGCGAGCCGACTATCGAAGCTATTGCCAAGGAAATAGGCGCGCAGCGCTCCGAGGTAGTCATTGCGCTGGAAGCCATCAGCGAGCCGATATCGCTGTACGAGCCGGTATTTTCCGACTCCGGGGACACGATATACGTCCTTGACCAGCTGGGAGACCACAACGACGATGAAAACTGGCTGGACGAGATTTCCCTCAAGGAGGCGATACGCCAGCTTGGCCCGCGGGAAAAGCACATTCTGAATCTGAGGTTCTTCCGCGGAAAGACCCAGGTGGAAGTCGCAAAGGAAATCGGCATAAGCCAGGCGCAGGTGAGCAGACTGGAAAAGGGCGCGCTTGAGAAAATCAAGAACAGAATTTAGTTTAATTCGGAATTCGGAATGCGTAATTCGTAATTTATGTATCCGCTTCGCGGATCATATTTCAAAAGATTTATAATGAACGATACAGGGCGAAAGAAAAACTCTCGCCCTGTATATTTTATATTTAATTACGTCCCGCGAAGCGGGACACCATAATTCCGAATTCCGCATTACGAATTCCGAATTAACTCAAACGCTCTGCGCGGTGTATAGCCTGTAATAATCGCCCTTCTTTGCCATCAGCTCATCATGTGTGCCCGCTTCTGTTATTCCCTTGTTGGAAACGTACATTATGCGGTCGCAGCTGCGGATAGTCGAAAGACGGTGCGCGATTATGAATGAAGTCCTGCCCTTGAGCAGGTGGTTCAGACCATTCTGCAGGTAGCGCTCAGTCTTGGCGTCGATGGAAGACGTCGCCTCGTCAAGCACCAGTATCTTCGGGTCGGAAACGATAGTCCGCGCGAACGCGATAAGCTGCTTCTGTCCCTGCGAAAGTCCGGAGCCGCGCTCGTTTACCACTGTGTTGTAACTGTCCGGCAGCGACTCAATGTAGCTGTCTATGCCAACGATATGGCAGGCGCTGCGTATTTCCTCGTCGGTGGCGTCAAGCTTGCCGTAGGCTATGTTGTCGCGTATCGTTCCGCTGAAAACGAAGCTGTCCTGCAGCATTATTCCCATCTGGGAACGGAGCGAATGCAGCGTTACCTTTGAAATATCGCTGTCGTCAATGTCAACTTCCCCACCGCTGATATTGTAGAAGCGTGAAATCAGGTTGACGATGGTGGTTTTTCCGGCACCGGTGGGACCTACCAGAGCGATACTCTGCCCCGCTTTCACATCAAACGAGAGATGCTCCAGTATGTTTATACCCGGCTCATACGCGAATGTCACATCGCGGAAGTGCACATCGCCCTTTATTTCAGGCATTTCGGCAGCACCGGGAATGTCGTCCACGGTCACCGGTTCGTCCATCATCTCAAAGATACGTTCCAGGTTTGCAACTGCGTTGATGAACGTATTCATGAGGTTTGAAAGGTTCATCAGCGGCTGCCAGAACCTCGCGGAGTAGTCCGTCATAGCGATGATAGTACCGAAGGAAACCACGCCGGTGCCCATGCCGAGAAGTCCCACACCGAAAATGAACGCACGCACGATTATCGAAACAACATCGGTACTCGGCCATACAAGGTTTGAAAATGCAACGGCGCGCATCCATGCCTTTTTGTACTTCTTCGCGAGTTTGTCGTTTATCTCTGCGTTCTCTTCCTCACGGGTGAACATCTGCGAAATTTTAACGCCGACAATGCTTTCATGCAGGTACGCATTCAGGTTGGAACTCTTGTTGGAAACCTGCTGCCATGCCTTTCGCTGGCCGTTCTTTATCATTATCATGATGAACGCATACACCGGAAGTCCAGCCATGGTGACAAGCGCCAGCTGCCAGTTCACGAAAAACATGAATATCGTGATGAAAACAAGGTTTATCATCTCAAGAATAAAGTTGATAAGTCCGTTCGTCATCAGGTCGGAAATCGCGTTGATGTAATTGATGATACGTGTAAGTATCTTTCCGTGCGGACGGCTGTCGTAGTACTCAAAGCTGAGCCGCTGCATGTGCTCGAAAAGGTCCTTTCTGATATCATAGACGATATCCTGACCGACCTTTGTCATCATCACCGAACGTATCTTTGCGAAAATAACGCTGACAACAATGCACGCAAAAACCGCAACGCCGCTCAGTATGATATACTTCACGCGATCGTCCGGGCTGACTGCAGCTGCCTGGTCAACGGGTATCATGTAATTATCTATCGCATTCTGCACTATCATAGGCGACAGAAGTCCGATGACCGAACCAAGCGCGCTCAGGATAAGCGACAGCGCGATACGCTTCTTGTATTTTGCCGCATATACCAGCGAACGTTTAAGGTGCCTTATGTCGAACGGGGTCTCAAGCACCTCGTCAACGTCGAATTTGTTTCTTGCCATTTCTTATCCCCCCTTACTTCTGCAGGTCGTATACTTCGCGGTAATAGCCGCTGTTCTTTATCAGCTCGTCGTGAGTCCCCTGTTCGAGTATCTTTCCGTCTTTCAGCACGATTATCTTGTCGGCGTATTTCGCGGTGGAGATACGCTGCGCGATTATTATTTTCGTGCAGGGGAAGTCAAGGTTCGCAAGGGAATTCTGAATGTGCTTCTCGGTTTCGAGGTCAACGGCAGATGTGGTGTCGTCGAGTATCAGCACGGCTGGCTTAACTGCAAGCGCTCTCGCAAGGGAAATTCGCTGCTTCTGCCCGCCTGAAAGTCCCACTCCGCGCTCGCCAACTATCGTTTCGTAGCCGTCGGAAAGCTTCCTCACAAAGTTGTCTGCGTCGGCAGCCTTTGCGTATTTGACAACGTCCTCCTCGGACATGCCGCTGTCGCCGAAGCTGATGTTTCCGTCAATGGTATCGGAATACAGCAGCACGTCCTGGGTCGCGAAGCCTATATTGTGGCGCAGCTGCTTGAGTTTCAGCCGGCTGACGTTCACGCCGTCAACGCGGACTTCACCACCCTGCACGTCGTAAATGCGCGGAATGAGCTCGGCAAGCGTGGTCTTTCCGGAGCCGGTCTCACCCATGATGACTACAGTCTGCCCCGGCTCAACGGTGAAGCTGATGTCGTCCAGCACCTTTGTATCCCCGTAGGAGAAGCTTACATGGTCGAATTCGACCTTTCCGTCGAAGCGGCCGGGCTTGTCTACTGCGTCGTTTCTGTCAACGATACGCGGGCTGCCGTAATATATCTCGATTATCTTGTTCGCGGAGGCGGAGAAGCGCTGCAGGTCGTTGACGATGTTTCCGAGGGTCCTCATCGGGTTGGAAAGCGTCCAGATAAGCCCCGAAAACGCCGCGTACTGTCCCAGGCTGATGCGCCCGAATACCACGAAAAGACCTCCTGCCACCAGCATGACAACGCTGAGGGACTGCGCAGTGGTTTCCAGGAACGGGAAGAACTTCAGCCAGACGAACGCGGCTTTCTTGTTCGCCTTGCTGTACTCCTGGCTGTATTTGTCGAACTGGCTTATCTCGTATTCCTCACGTGCGAATGCCTTTACAACGCGGTTGCCGGAGATGTTTTCCTCTGCGGCAGTGTTCATGCGAGAAAGCTTCTCGCGCAGGTCAACGTACATAGGCCCTGCCTTGCGCTTGAACAGCCATGTGATGAACAATATCACAGGAGTGAGCGCGATAAGGCACAGCGCCATCAGCCAGTCCATCGTGAAGAAGAATATCAGCGACGCCGAGAAAAGCACGACGCATTCCACCATGGTCTTGATTATCCACGCGATGGAGTGACGAACCATGTCAAGGTCCGAGGTCACGCGGGTCATGATATCACCGGTGCGGTAAACGTTGTAGAACGCCGCGTCCTGGTTCTCTATCTTGTCAAAAAGCACCTTGCGCACGCGATAGATAAGCATCTGCGAGGAATGCTCATACATCATGTTGCTGCCGTACTGTATCCCGCAGCGCACCAGCGTAAAGCCAACCATCGACGCCAGCATGAAAATCAGCGTGTCCGTATGTTCCTGCAGGTTCAGCAGGGCGTTTTCGTTGACTATAAAGGTATCAGTTATCTGCTGGGTGAAATACGGCGTGATTATGTACATCGACTGGCACACAACAGTCAGGCACAGCGCAAGAATATATATCCCTCGGCAGCCTTTCATATTCTTCCACAGCCATTTGAAAAGAAACATTACATTTTTCCCCTTCCTTACCTGCTCTACACAGGCTGAGAACGTTTTCATCTTCTTGAATAAGTATAACAGAAAATTTGTATTTGTAAATCGGTAAAATCGCAAAAATATCATAAATTTAACCGAAAGATTTTGATAAAAAAGATAAACAGGATTGATTTGTACAATTTTTCGCTCACATAATACAATTCCCAAAAAAACAGGAGCCTCCCGCGGGAAGCCCCCTGAATTATCACTCGTCGAAATCGTCGTAGTCTGCGGGAGAACAGCTGCTGCCATGCCCCGTGGCATACCCGCTGAAACCCGGTATGAACAGGTCGTCGCCGTCCATCGCCATGTAATCCGGCACCATAACGTCGCCGTCAAAATAGAATGCTTCGCGGTTTGACGAAATGTAGTTATTCAGCGCCTTGTCGATAATTGCGTCGTTGTCATAGAACGCCCTGTCAAGGTCGCTGAAATCAGCGTTGTGACGCTCCATCTGCAGCCAGCGGTGCTCTCTGTCCATTGAGGGCGACCCACCCAGCCGCTGAGCCGCTTCCTCAAGTGTTTCAGCAGCGGATTGGCAGCCTATCGCACGCAGTCCCTCCAGAGCTATCTCCCAGACTATGCCGGTATGGTTATAGAAAAACTGGTCGTGTCCTCCGTTATCCACCTCCGACTTATACCACTGGATAGCCCAGACGTATTTCTGCGGCTCGGTGAAATGCTCAAGTGCGTCATACATCTCGGTTTCACCGTCGTATATACTCACGCCCCACCACAGGGGAGTTATCACTTCCTGCATATATCCGCCGTCTATCATCTCGTCGTCTACCACAAAATGCTTCTGTACAAGTTCAGTGTTCATGTGCTCCTCCTGCAAGCTGCTCTATTTTATTATAGATAAGATACATTTCCTGAACGGAATTCTCCAGAAAATAGTAATGCTTGATATATGGTACAAGCAGCACCAGAAACAGCACTGCAAGCACATATATCCCCACAGAACCAGCAGAAAGCGCCTGGAACAGCGTCAGCAGAAAGAATATCGCAAACGCCAGCATGATGAACATATGCACCAGCCGCTCATGCGAGAAAAAGCCAATGCGCACCCGCAGCCGTTCCAGTTCCTGCGCGTATTCCTGCCGGGTGTGCTCTGCTTCAAGAAATTCCTGCAGGTGCGCGAGATATTCCCTTATCTGCTTCGTCATTCTCCGAACTCCTCCAGCGCCAGGGAAGCTTCCTCCCAGGTCTGCATCGTCTGTTCCTGCTGCCTACGCAGTTCCTCTATCTCGTTCGAAAGTTCCATCGCTTTCTGGTAGTCAGTCAGCCCGGAAAGCTCGTTCGTCTTTTCCTCAATCAGCGCGTCAAGCCGCTCTATTTCCGCTTCTGCGCGGGTGACTTTGGTGTTCAGCTTGCGGCGCTCGCTCTCGCGTTCCTTTTTAAGCTTGTAGTCGTTGACTTTCTCAGTCTTCTGCGGCTTGTCCTCGGATTTCTGCTGGGCTGCATTCTCGGCAGCAAGAGCATATGCGTCGTACGAACCGCGGTATTCCTTCACGCCGTCAGGGGTCAGGTAATATATCCTGTCGGCAAGCTTATTGATGAGGTAACGGTCGTGCGAAATTATGAACAGCGTGCCGTCGTAATCCAGCAGCGCGTTTTCTAATGCTTCGCAGCTTGAAATGTCAAGGTGGTTTGTCGGCTCGTCGAGAAGCAGCATGTTCGCGCCGGAAAGCATCAGCTTTAAAATCGCGATACGTGCGCGCTCGCCTCCGGAAAGCTCCGAAATGTGCTTGAACACGTCGTCCCCGCGGAACAGGAACGAACCCAAAGCGGTACGCACCTGTGTTTCCGTCATGCGCGGGTAAGCGTCCCACAGCTCGTCTATCGCGGTCTTGCTTTCAGTCAGCCCTGCCTGCGCCTGGTCGAAGTACCCCCACTGAACGCGGCTGCCGTAATTATAGCTGCCTGCGTCCGCGATGTACTGCCCCGTGAAAATCTTGAACAGCGAGGTTTTTCCGCAGCCGTTGCCACCGATTAGAAAGATGCGCTCGCCTTTCTTGATGTCGATGTTCACGTTGCGGAACAGCCGCTTTCCGTCGAAACTCAGCGCGATGTTCTCGGCCTGGAACACGTCGTTTCCACAGCCGTCGCTGCATTTGAACGAAAAATGCAGCGCGTCCGGGGCTTCCTCAGGCTTGACGAGGTCGGCGGCAATGCGGTCGATCTGCTTCTGCTTGCTGGCAATGGTGACGTAATTGTGCGCCTGGTTCCAGCGCTTCTGCTGGTCGATAATTCCCTCTATCCTGCCTATCTCGCGCATTGCCGCGTCGTATTCCTTGCGACGGCGCTCCATGTCCTCAGCCTTGAGTTCCAGGAAGCGCGTGTAGTTGCCCTTGTAATCCCGCACATGGCAGTTCTCAAGCTCAATGGTGCGCTTAGTCACCTTATCGAGGAAATAACGGTCATGCGAGATAACGATGTAAGCGCCGCGATAATCGTTCAGGAAGCGCTCGAGCCATTCCACCGACTGTATATCAAGGTGGTTGGTAGGCTCGTCAAGAAGCAGCAGGTTCGCGTTGGAAAGCAGCAGTTTCGCCAGCTGCAGCTTTGATTTCTGCCCTCCGCTCAGCACCGATACCGGCAGCTTCATGTCGCTCTCAGAGAAACCCAGACCAGTCAGCGCGGAAGCGGTGCGGCTCTTGTAGGTCAGTCCCCCGTCGCGCTCAAAACGTTCCGTGAGCATCGTCTGCCGGTTTATAGTCTCCTCGGAATGGTCGCCACCGTCTATGCGGTCATGTATCTCCTCAAGTTCCAGCTCCATATCCTCCAGCCAGTCGAAAACGGTCAATGCCTCGTCGTAGAGCGTTCTTGCGGAATCCTTGCAGGCAAACTGTTCCATAACGCCGATTTTGCAGCTTCCCGCGATGTGCACCTGCCCCTCGTCGGGAATGTGTTCCCCGCGAAGAAGCCGGAAAAGGGTGGTTTTGCCGCTGCCGTTCACGCCGACGAAGCCAATGCGGTCATCGTCATACACGTCCAGCGTTACCCCGCTGAACAGCGTTCTGTCTGCGAACGACATCGAAATGTCGTTTAAACTCAGTAGTAGCATGTTATCACTCTCGTATCAAAAAACCGCCGCCTGCATTACGCCGGCGGTCGGTCATGTTCCATTGTTGCGATCAGTCGCCGATGCCCCTGAGCTTTTCAGGCGCGTACTTGGTGTTTACAAGGTAATCATCAAGGTCAACGGCGTAGTTTGCATATGTGTTTTTCAGGAGTTCCTCGAACGCGTCATCTTTCAGCGCATGCAGGAATGTCTCGTGCTGCTCTGTCTTCCAGGTCTCCTGAGCGGTCGCGTCGTCGCGTGCCACCACGTAAATGCAGTTGTTGGTCTCGTCAAGGTACAGTGTAGCCTTGCTGTCCGCAGCGGCATTCCAGATGTATTCGGTGAGACCCTCGTCAAGGGAGGAGCTGTCCTTCTTGATGTACTGCTCAACGCTGTCAGCGTCCTTCTTTTCGGCTGTCGCAGCGTCGATTGCGTCCTGTACGAACTTGTCGTAGGCTTCGTTGCCGGTGTTCACAACGGGCTTCTCGAAAATCGTGTCGGAATTCGTTGCTACGCCCTCTGCTGCTGCGGGAGTTTCTGCCTCTGCGGGCGCAGCTGCTTCAGCAGTTGCAGCGGGAGCCTCGGCAG
>HF989406.1:0-9823 GCA_000432175.1 Eubacterium sp. CAG:786 | reverse complement strand
CTGCCGGCTCTGCAGTAGCTTCTGCGGTGCTCTTCTCTGCGTAGTCGTCCTCAGCCTTTGTCCACGCGTCAAACTGAGCCTGTCTGAGGTCGAAGTCGTACTGTATCTCGCTCCAGTCGCCGGTGGAGTTGTAACGGTCAACGTACTCCTGGGCCAGCGCCTTTACCTTGTTGATGTCGGCGTCTTCCTTGAGGGAAATTCCCTGATAGTCAGTGAATGTAAGCTTAAGGTACTTCACAGCTGCGTAATTCTCGGTGATGTACTTGTTTATCTCATCATCGGTGACGGGGGTCAGACCGTCAGCGCCGTAATTATGCAGGAAAACGTCGTCCTCCTTGTAGCTGTTTTCGCTGATAAGGCGCAGCGTGCTCTTGCTGATACCCATGTTCTCATAGTGCTCGGCAAAGGTGCTCTCGCCGCTTGCCAGCCCATAATACTGAGCATAATAGCCAAGGTCGTTGTCAAGGGAGGACATTCTCTCGTCGATAGCGGTCTTGTCGTCCTCGGAAAGGGACATTCCGTACTCGGTGAAAAGCGCCTCAATGGCAGCGTAACGTCTGAGCTTCTCTACTGCGTTATCCTTGAGCCATGCTGACGCAGTCTTTCCGTCAACGGTGTTGTTGAACACGGTCAGCTCAGCAGTGCCAAGACTGTCGCCGAGGTCCTCCTTTATTTTGGAAGCAGCGTCGTTATAACCGTCTACTGCAACATAATAAAGGTAAAGTCCGTTGGGTATCTGCACGCCGTTAACGCTACCGATGTAGCCGTTGTCAGCGCAGCCGCACATGGAAGCAGCACATACGATGGCTGTCGCTGCAGCCGCGATTTTTCTGAAATTATGTGACATCAGTTATCCTCCTCAGGCTCTCAGTGTAATGTTCTTTTCTTCAAGTGCCTTGAGCACCTTTGCCACAACAGCGTCAGCTTCCTCGTCGGTCATGCTGCCGTCCTTGCGGAGCACCAGGTTGTAGGAAAGGCTCTTCTTGCCCTCGGGTACCTGCTCGCCCTTGTACATATCGAATACGGATACGCTCTCAAGGTGCTTTGCGGACTTCCTGATAACATCAATGATCTCGTCGGAAGTAACCTCGTCGTCGCACACAAGGCTGAGGTCACGGGTGACTGCAGGGTACTTCGGCAGCGCCTTGTACTTACGCTCCTCTCCGTGCGCTTCAAACAGCTTCGGGATATCAAACTCAGCGCAGTAAACGCGGCATGTCATATCGTATGCCTCGGTAACTGCCGGGTGGAGCTCGCCCATAGTACCTACCTTAACATCGCCGGCGTAGATGTCAGCGCATCTGCCGGGGTGGTAAGTCTTGTTATCGTGAACGGGAACGAAACGCACGTCAACTACCAGAGCGTTCATCAGTTCCTCAACCACGCCCTTTATCGTGAAGAAATCCTCCTCGGGACCGTATGCGCAAAGACCGAGAACGTCGGTTTCGACAGGAAGCTTCTCATCAGTGGGCTGGAATATTCTGCCCAGTTCAAAGAAGCGCGCTTCAAGGTTTCTCGCCCTGATGTTGGTGTTTGCAACCGTCATCAGTGACGGAAGCATGCTGGTGCGCATTACGCTGGTGTCCTCGCCGAGAGGATACTGCAGAACTACGGACTTCTTCATGTCCTCGTCGAAGCGCAGTTTCTCGTAGGAACGCGGTGAGATGAAGCTGAACGACATGGTTTCATAGAAGCCCTGGGACAGCATCACGTCAACCATCTTGTTATCAAAGCGCTGGCGCGGGGTCACCTCGCCCACGGCAGAAAGCAGCGGCAGCGTGGTGGGAATTTCGTTGTAGCCGTAAATTCTCGCAACTTCCTCTGCCAGGTCGCACTCGCGCACGATATCCACACGTGTATTGGGAACGATAACGTTGCCGTTCTCATAGCCGAAGCCCAGCTTCTTGAATATCGCGATCTGCTCCTCTGCAGGGATATTGGTGCCGAGGTGCTCGTTTATCCAGTCGGTGTCCAGCTTTAATGTATGGGGAACCTTCTTTGCGTTGTCAACGTCGATGTATTCACGAACGACTTCACCGCAGCCCAGTTCCTCGACAAGCTCCAATGCACGCAGCAGAGCCGCCTTGGAGTTGATGGGGTCGATGCCCTTTTCAAATCTGGAGGAAGCGTCGGTGCGCTTGTTTATCTTCTTTGCAGTCATGCGGACGGAAACGCCGTCGAAGCACGCAGCCTCGAATACAACGTCCTTTGTGTCCTCCATGATGCCGGAAAACTCGCCGCCCATAACGCCTGCAACGGCTATCGGCTTCTTCTCGTCAGCGATTATCAGCATTTCGGGGCTGAGAGTTATCTCGGAGCCGTCGAGAATCGTTATCTTCTCTCCCTGCTGAGCGTTTCTGACGTTTATCCTGCCGCCCTCTACATAGCGCAGGTCGAACGCATGCATCGGGTTGCCGTATTCCAGCATAACAAAGTTTGTGATATCAACGAAATTGTTGATGGAACGCACGCCGCTCGCTTTCAGCCTTTCAGCCATCCAGCGCGGGGAGGGTCCTATCTTTACGTTCTTTACTACCGCAGCCATGTAGCGTGAGCAGAGTTTGGTGTTCTGCACGTCAACGCTGATGTAATCCCTTGCGCTGCCGTCAACGCCCTTGAATGAAGGCTCCTTGATGTTCAGCGGCAGGTCGAAGGTCGCGGAAGCTTCCTTTGCAAGACCCAGCACGGAAAGGCAGTCGGGACGGTTGTTGGTTATCTCAAACTCAACAGTTGTATCGTTGTAGCCCAGCGCGTCGTGAATATCCTCGCCAATGGTCATCTTATCGAAATCAGGGTCGTCGTTGAGTATGAGAATGCCCTCGTTGCTGGAGTATGGAACATCGGACTGCTCCATGCCAAGTTCCTCATAAGAGCACATCATGCCCTCGCTGGGAACTCCGCGCAGCTTGCCCTTCTTTATCTTCATGTAGGACATGTCCTTGTGGTTGTAGCAGGTCGCGCCATTCAGCGCAACGGGGACTACAGCGCCCACGAACATGTTCTGTGCGGAAGTTACTATCTGTATCGGCGCTTCCTTGCCGACTTCAAGCTGGCAGACCCACAGGGTGTCGGCGTCGGGGTGCTTTTCCATTGCGACGCACTTTCCGACTACTACGTTGGCGATGTCTGCGCCCTGCTTTGTCCATGTTTCGACCTTGCTGCCGCTCATAGTCATTCCGTCGCAGAATTCTTTTATCGGCATATCGGCTTTAACGTAATCGTTAAGCCACTTCATTGAAAGATCCACTTTTATATTCTCCTTAACTTATTTTTAATCAGAACTGCTCCAGGAACTTCATGTTGTTCTCATAAAGCAGGCGCATGTCCTCAATCTCGTAACGGAGCATAGTGATACGCTCAATGCCGATGCCGAATGCAAATCCGCTGTATTCCTCGGGGTCGATACCGCAGTTTTCAAGCACCTCGGGACGTACGACGCCTGCGCCCAGTATCTCGATCCAGCCCTCGCCCTTGCAGAGCGGGCAGCCCTTGCCTCCGCAGCGGAAGCACTGGAAATCAATCTCGCAGCTCGGCTCTGTGTACGGGAAGTGGTGCGGTCTGAACTTCAGCTTCATGCCCTCGCCGTAAAGCTTCTTTGCGAATGTATCCAGGGTTCCCTTTAAGTCAGCGAATGTTATCTTCTTGTCGATGACAAGGCCCTCGCACTGGTGGAATATCGGAGAATGCGTGCCGTCTACCTCGTCGCGTCTGTAAACGCGGCCAGGGCTGATTATGGCAATAGGTGGCTTCTGCTTGAGCATCGTTCTGATCTGAACGGAAGAAGTCTGGGTTCTCAGCAGAACATCGTCGTTGATGTAAAATGTATCGTTAGGATCTCTTGCGGGGTGTCCATCATAGGTTAGAAGCATGTCAAAGCAGTATTTAGCAAGTTCAACTTCAGGACCGTCAACAACGGTATAACCCATGCCGAGGAATATGGACTTGAGATCGTCCAGCACTATGTTCATCGGGTGACGCTTTGCTATTATCTTACGCTTGCCGGGCATAGTTACGTCAACTGTTTCTGTCTTTAAGCGCAGGTCGGTGAGGGCTGCCTTGAGGCTGCCCGTCTTTTCCTTTACTGCATTCTCGATATCGCTGCGGATATCGTTTGCAAGCTGTCCGATGACAGGGCGCTCCTCTGCGGAAAGACCACCCATCTGCTTTAAAATGGCGGTGAGTTCACCCTTCTTGCCCAGGAACTTTACGCGCAGCGCGTCGATCTCCTTCATGTCAGCGCTGGACTTTACCGCCTTGAGCGCTTCTTCCCTGATCGCCTGTAACTGTTCTTTCATCATTTTCGTTGATCAATCCTTCCATTGTTCGGAATAATTACATACAGCCAAAGGGCTGTGTTTATACCTGAATAACAAGCCACATTATATTATAGCATATAATGCGATAAATTTCAAGCCCCGTCGGCGTTATTCACGGATACTTGCTTCCTCGGTCTGGGGCTGGTAGTCGCTGAACCTTACCGAAAGCAGCGTGTCATTGCCGTCGAAGCGGCTTATGGTGTACTCCATGTACTTCTCCGGGGAAGCGCTCAGCCCGCTCACGCCCGCAACTGCAGCAACCGTCGGGGGAAGATACCCCACAACGACCGTGTAAGCGTCGCTGTTCTTGTTAACGCTGATTATCTTCGGGGAATAGGTGAGGTAACGGATATTCTTGCTCGCGGAATAGGTGTGAGTTGCCTCGTCGTAGGTGAAGCGCATTTCGGCGGTGCCTACAGTCTGGTGCTGCAGCGACACCGAGGAGCCGAACAGCTCCCTGCAGGAAGCGCTCACGTTATACTCCGGAATAGTGAGCCCCATGCTCCCGTCGGTTTCAAACTCGGTGGTATCGGAATTAAGAATGATGTTCCAGATAGAGCAGGATATCTTGGAGCTGTCGGGTATCTCGTCGGCGTTCTCAAACGGCGCGATATCGTTAACCACAACAGGGAAAATAAACTGCGCGAACTCGTTTTTCAGCGATGTGTTGTCCAGCAGGCTTCCGGTGAAATTCGCGATGAATTTTACCGTCGAGAAGCAGCCTATCAGCGCCATGATAACCACAAATATCGCAAATCCGAAGAAGAACCTGCTTTTCTGCGGCTTTTCATCGGGCTGAGCTTCCGCTTCCTCAACGCCGCCAAGTTCGGCGATGTCGTTTTCAATATCCGGCTCTTGGTCAAGTCTGCCAAAAAGCTGATCGATTATCTTTTCGCCCTCTTCGGTTTTCGGAGGGGTATTCTTTGCAGGTTCCGGCGTTTTTGCCGGCGCCTGGTTTCTTTTCTTTTTTGCCATATCGACTCCTTATTTGCGCACCTGGCCATTGCCGTTTATGAGGTACTTATAGGTAGTCAGCGCCTCCAGCCCCATAGGGCCGCGTGCGTGCAGCTTCTGGGTGGAAATGCCTATTTCCGCGCCCAGCCCGAATTCAAAGCCGTCGGTGAAACGCGTGCTTGCATTGACATAAACAGCCGCCGCGTCTACCCTCTGCTGGAATATCTCGGCGTTATGCAGGCTCTCGGTGACAATGCACTCGCTGTGCCTGGTGCCGAAGCGATTGATGTGCTCTATCGCCTCGTCAACGCTCTTAACGACCTTAGAAGAAAGACGATAATCGAGGAATTCCGTTGCGTAATCGGTATCGTCCGCGATTTTCTCGACCTTTACAAGCTTTGCAGTTTCCTCGTCGCCGCGTATCGCAACTTTGCCGTTCCAGCGTTCGTCAAGCTTTCTGAAGAGCGCGGGAGCTGCCTTTTCGTGCACCAGGATATTCTCTATCGCGTTGCATACTGACGGACGCTGAGTCTTTGCGTTGTCGATGATATTCACCGCCATGTCGATATCTGCGCTTTCGTCAACATAAACGTGGCAGTTGCCCTCGCCGGTCTGTATCACAGGAATGGTCGCGTTGTTGATAACGGCGCGTATAAGTCCGCCGCCGCCGCGGGGAATAAGCAGATCAATGTACTTGTTCAGCTTCATCATGGCGTTCGCGGTTTCCCTGGAAGTATCCTCCACAAGCTGTATCGCGTTCTTGTCAACGCCGCAGCTTTCAAGGGCGCTGCGCATAAGTCCCACAAGCGCCTTGTTGGAATTTATCGCGTCGCTGCCGCCGCGGAGTATCACGGTATTGCCTGCCTTGAAGCACAGCGCAGCCGCGTCCACCGTCACATTCGGGCGCGACTCAAATATGATGCCGATAGTCCCTATCGGAACGCGCTTCTTAATAACGTGCAGCCCGTTCGGCAGGTCGCTGCCGCCTATGACTGCGCCTATGGGGTCGGGCAGGGAGATGACCTTGGCCACGCCGTCCGCAATGCCGTTTATCCGCGCTTCTGTGAGCGTCAGACGGTCTATCATGGCTTCGGACATTCCATTTTTGCGCGCCTCGTCGATATCAAGCTGATTTGACCCGATTATCTCGGTTATGTGAGTGCGCAGCGCTTCTGAAATTGCCGCGAGCGCCTTGTTCTTCTCGATCGTCCCAATCGTGGATATCGCAGGCTCCGCCGCCTTGGCGTTTGCCCCGAGCTGTTCAATGTATTCCATAATATACCTCGCTTAATCCTTTACTGCCTTGAAATATGTACATACCGGTTCGCCCTCGAACAGTTCATAGAGCGTGTCCGGATCCTGGTTCCCTATTATAACGGTGTCGATGCCGGCTTCGGTGGCTATCTGCGCCGCTTCGATCTTGGTGAGCATTCCACCGGTGCCCAGCGCGCTGCCTGCGCCCTGTGCCGCAGCGATTATCTCCGGGGTTATCTTCTCAACAACTGGTATCAGCCTGGAACCCGGCATCTTCGGGTCGCCATCGTAAAGTCCGTCAACATCGGTGAGCATTACCAGCAAGTCTGCATTGCAAAGAGAAGCAACTATAGCGGAAAGCGTGTCGTTCTCGTCAAAATCAAGCTGCTTTATCGAAATAGCGTCGTTCGCGTTGATTATCGGCACAACGCCCATCTCAAACAGACGGTTGAACGTGTTGATTACGTTGGTGCGGCGCTCCTTATTTGAGATCACGTCGCGGGTCAGCAGTATCTGCGCAACTGTGTGGTTGAACTTTCCGAATGTTTCGCTGTAGAACGTCATCAGTTCCGACTGACCTATTGCTGCGACCGCCTGCTTGCCCGGCATATCGGTCGGCTTGCACGGAAGTCCTGCCTGAGCCGCGCCGACGCCCTGCGCGCCCGACGTCACGAAAACTACTTCCCTGCCGGAATTCTTGATATCCGACATTACCTCTATAAGGTGCTGGCATTTTCTTATATTAAGGTGACCTGTGGGGTACGCAAGAGTGGAACTGCCCACCTTTATCACAATTCGCTTTTTGTTTTCAAATTCTTTCATGTCACGACCTCTTTCCTGCGATTTCCAGCCTGCAAAGGGCAGACCTCGCCTGAATATAAACGTACATGTTATATTATATCAAAAATCTGCGGGAATTGCAACATATATCTTCAAATTTTTTTCCTATTATAAAATACTTCTCACTTTCAGGGTGAAAATTATGCGAAATGTATAAAAAAGCTATTGATTTTTTAGTTTAATTGTGGTATAATCTTTTTATAGTAAACGCAGTGAAACTGTGCACATCAACAAAAATCAAGGAGAAAAAATGGATAATATAGCAGAACAGCTCGTTCAGAAAAAACGCACGGGCGCAGACCTTGCAAAGAAAATTCTCATCAGCGTCGGCGCGGTTCTCATTGCGACATTCTTCATGATACTTGCAATGCAGGGAATGTTCACGATGGTGATCTTTGCGGTTCTCGTGCTTGGCGGCGGCGTATGGCTGATGTCGGGTTTCGGCATTGAGTACGAATATATCATCACCAACAACGAAATGGACATCGACAAGATCATCGGCAGACGCAAGCGCAAGCGCATGATAACCGTTGACTTCAAGCGCGCCGAGGATTTCGCGCCATACACCGCCGACAACGACGTCAAGGCAGACGCGACAGTACACGCCTACACCGGCATGGAAAAGGACGCTTACTACCTGATCGTTACTCACAACGATTACGGCAGGGTCAAGGTGATTTTCAACCCCAACGAGAGAATGCGCGAGGCTATCAGGCAGGAGCTTCCCAACGCGCTCAAACTCAAGCTCAGAAAAGAAGCAGTATCAAACAACAACGATTAATGGAGATCTATGAGGCATTCCTCATAACGTATATGACATGACAGTTAATATTTTTATCCGTGTGGGAACCAGCATCGTCGAAATGAAGCGCATTCGCAAGGCTTCACGCAACCCCAGGTTCCTCGCAAAGTACTTCTCCGCTGATGAGATCAGATATCTTGTTTCCCACAAGCTGTCAACAGAACTTATCGCTGAAAACTACTGCGCAAAGATCGCATTTGCAAAGGCGATAGGCACCGGCTTCCGCATCGTGCGCCCGCAGGATATCACAGTACTGCGCGACAGGCTAGGGTCGCCGTTCATCATCACGACGGGCAGGGCTAAAATGCTTGAAGAACGCGAACACTATGAGTTCAACATCACAGTGGCGCACTGCAAGGATTACGCCACCGCGACAGTTATCGTAAACAGACAGTAAATCATCTGCGCCGCACGGCTTATGCGGCGCATTTTTATGTAAAGGAGAGATCTAATGAAACGGCTGGTTATCGGAATGATCGCACACGTGGACTCCGGAAAAACTACCCTTTCAGAAGCAATACTGTACACTGCCGGTGAACTCCGTAAACTGGGCAGGGTTGACCATGGCAATGCTTTCCTTGATAACGACCCGATTGAACGAAGCAGGGGCATCACGGTGTTCTCAAAGCAGGCTGAACTTGAAACGGCGCACTGCAGCCTTACCCTGCTGGACACCCCGGGGCATGTGGATTTCTCAGCGGAAACCGAACGCGCACTGCGGGTCTTGGATTACGCGGTGCTGGTTATAAACGGCTCCGACGGGGTGCAGAGCCACACGGAAACGCTCTGGAGACTGCTCCGCAGATACGGCATTCCAACGATAATATTCGTTAACAAAATGGATATTGCGTACCTCGGCCGCGACTCGCACATGAAGGAACTCAGGCAGAAGCTTTCCCCCGGTTGCATTGATTTCATTGCATGCCAGTTCCATCAACGGCTGAACGAGGAACTCGCAGAATGCTCCGAGGAAATGATGAACGCATTCCTGGACAGCGGAAAGATCCCACCGGAACTCATTTTCAGGGCGATAAAATCGCGGGAGGTGTTCCCCGTTGTATTCGGCTCGGCGCTAAAACTCGACGGAATTCAGGACCTGCTGAACGTCATCGACATCTACACCATGCAGGAGGAGCCTTCCCCGGAATTCGGCGCGATAATTTACAAGATAACCACCGATGAACAGGGCACAAGGCTCACCCACATGAAAATAACCGGTGGTTCCCTGAAAGTAAAGACCCTGCTTGATGTAGGCGGGAAGCAGGAAAAAGTCAACCAGATACGCATTTATTCCGGCGCGAAATTCACCACGGTTGACGAGGCGCCTGCGGGTACTCTGTGCGCAGTCACGGGGCTTTCGTCAGCCAGCGCGGGTGAGGGTCTGGGCACCGAGAGCAGCTGCCCCGCTCCCCTGCTGGAGCCTGTGCTCAGCTATCGAATGATACTGCCACCAAAAACCGATATTCCAACCACGATTGCAAAGCTGCACACCCTCAGCGACGAGGACCCCATGCTGCGCATAGTCTGGAACGAACATCTGAAAGAAATTCACGTCCGGCTTATGGGCGAGATACAGCTTGAAGTCCTCACCACCGTGATAAAGGAACGTTACGGGCTTGATGTGACGTTCGACCAGGGCAGCATCGCGTATAAGGAA
>HF989405.1:18969-23481 GCA_000432175.1 Eubacterium sp. CAG:786 | reverse complement strand
TGCTGTAGCCGCAGCTGCCGCGGGAGCCTGCGCAGGGGCGCTCTGGATGTGGCGCTCTGCGTCGGCTGCATCGCCGTTGAACTTCTCTATCATCTTGCCGGAAAGGGACTTTGCGAGGTCCACCGACATGACGGACATGAACTCACTGTTCATTACGCCGTCAACAGAAAGGTTGAATGTAACTGCGACGATGGTCTGCTCGGGGTCGAGCTCTGCCAGCTTGCAGAAGTTCGTCTGCTCGATCAGGTAGGGCGTGGGGGTGGAAATATCCACGGAGATGCCCAGCAGATCGGAGAGTGCAGTCGCAGAAGCACCCATCATCTGGTTCATGACCTCGGAAACGGCGCTTATGTTCATCTCGTCGAACTCAAAATCCGGAGAAACCACCAGCGGGTTGCCCATCAGCTGGTTGAGTATGAGCTGAACGTCGTCCTGCTTGAGCACCATCATGTTCTGACCGGAGATACCGGAAACATACACGATCTTTACGCAGATCGCAGGCTCAAGACGGTCGTAGTTAAGGTCGGCAGCCTTGACCACACTCACCTGTGGTGTCGTGATCCAGACCTTTGCGTTGAGCAACTCAGAAACTGCGGTTGCAGCCGCGCCCATGCTTATGTTGAGTATCTCGCCGACCGCGTCTATTTCATATGAGCTGAATTCAACGTTTGCATCCTTTTCATTAGCCATCGAACTTTTTACCTCAATTCTCTATAAAATTATCTATCATTACAGCCTTTTTATTGTTGTAGGTACCAAGCTTGCCCGTGCACCAGGGCTTGTTGCCTATCTTTACTTCGACGCTGCTTGAAATGCTCTTGCCAAGCGGGATAACGTCGTTCACCTGCAGCGTCAGCACCTCGTACAGATCAAGGTTTATCTCTCCCAGCACTGCCGTTATGTTAAGGTCTGTGCCGCTGATGCCTGTCATGATATTGTCGCGACGCTCTGCCTCGCGGCCGGCGTCGAGCTTTCTTCTTGAGACATTGTAGCGTGAGATGAACTTGCTCATTATCTCATCAAGGTTTATCGCGGGTATGCACACGGAGATTATGGACTTCGCGCCGTTTATCTCAACCTCCAGCGCTACGATTATTACCGTGTCCTCATGGCCGATGGTCTGCACCACTCGCGAGTTGGTCTCGATGCCGATGAGCTTCGGCTCCAGCTCGATATGAGCAGCCCACGGCTCATAGAGAAGCCCTGCCATGGAACTCATGACGTCCGTCATGATGGTTATTTCTATCTCGGTGAAGTCGCGGTTGACATCGCGGAACTCACCCCTGCCGCCAAGCAGTCGGTCTATCATCGTGAACGTGATGGTGTTGGATATCTGAACGATGACGGTGGTCTCGCTCACCTCTTCGTTCTTTATGCCCATATCCACCATGCCCATGAGCACGTAATCCGGCAGCGCGTTGTTGAACTCGCTGTACCGCTGCTCCTCGATATTCACGAGTGAAACGCGGCAGTAAAGCCGCAGCAGCCCCGTCAGATACGAGGAAAGCAGCCTTGCATAGCTCTCAAAGATGCCGTCGAGCACCTTTATCTGCTCTTTCGTGAATTTCTTCGGGGCACGGAAGTCGTACTCCTTTATCTTTTGTGTTTCTTGCTGCGAAACCACAGGAACTGCGCCTGCGGCAACGTTTTTAAGCATTTCATCTATCTGCGCCTGCGTCAGGACGTCAGCCATCTGTATCCCCCCTGAATTAACTCAACCTTGCACGACCGCTCCGGATCACTCCGATGTGCTGTCAGCGTCTGCAGCAGAGTCCTCAGCCGCGCTGTCGGAGTCAGTTCCGACATCTGCCGCAAATGTATCGTAATCTCCGGGTATCGTTGGTCCTGCGGTAAGTCCGCTGCCGATGTCCGGGTACTTCTGATCGAGCGAATTGATTATCGACTGGGCGTAATCGTTGGGCACCTTGTCGGTGTTGCCGCTGTTATTGCCGTCCGGGTCGAAGTTGTCGAGGTCTATGCCGTAGTCGATCTTCAGGATATCCTTCACTACTTCAGGATCGGTGGGATCGACGTCGGATCTCAGCAGCACCATCTCGACGCGTCTGTTCTGCGCCATTCCCTCGGGGGTGCTGTTGTCTGCGATAGGCTCGGCATAACCGCTGCCCTTTGTACGGAACTGCTCTGTTTCAAGCACCTTTCTATAGTCCAGGTACTTTACCACGCTCACTGCTCGCCCGGAGGACAGGTCCCAATCGTTGACCTCTGAGATAGCCTTTGCTGTGTGGCCGTTTATCGTGCAGGTCTTTATGGAAGCCTTCACTGCCTTTATGCCGGGACCTATGCCGTCCAGAAGGTTTTTTCCCTCCTGGGTGAGCACCGCGCTGTTCGGCTCAAAGAACACGTTGTTGTCAAACCTGATGCTCAGGTGCGCCGGTCCGCTCTCCAGCGAAACGGACTGCTCCAGATTGTTATCTGAAACATACTGCGAAATGTAGTGATAAAGCTGGTCGAAGCTCTGGGGCAGATTTCCCTGACCGCCGTTGCTTTCCGGCTTTTCGCTGACCGTGCCCTCTCCCTCGTCGGGGCTGGGGTTTGGCGAATCAACATACTCATTTAAATACTTGCCGTGTGACGTGAACGCCTGGTATATGTACTGGAACTTCTGATCGTCCTGCGATGAGGAAGCATACAGCAATACGAAGAACGTCAGCAGAAGCGTCACCATGTCGCCGTATGTGGACAACCAGTCGTTACTGTGGTCTTCCTTTGCCTTTTTTTCGATCTTAGCCACTGATGTTCCTCCCCTGCGATATAATTCTCAGATGTGCACCAACCTGGCAGGTTCTGCACATTACCCTGCCAATATATTATTGTAGCATAAATCTGCTGAAATTGCAAATACTTTTTGACTTTTTTTCATCAAAAAATGTAACTTTTCTGTCAAATCACATTATCAGCCGCCGGTCTTGCCGGAACGCTTCTTTGAGGACGGCAGCATGAACTCCAGTTTTTCCTGTATGTAGCGCGGGTTGGAGCCGTCTGCTATCGCCAGAACGCCCTCTTCGATGATCTGCATGCACAGTAGTTCATCGTTATGCGCATTCTGCAGCGCGCTCGCCATAGGGTTGAACAGTACGTTCGCGAACAGCGAGCCGTAGAACGTCGTGACCAGCGCCGTTGCCATACCACTTGCCAGTCCGTCAGGGTGGGTGCCCATGTTGTTCAGCATGTTAACCAGACCAACAACGGTACCCAGCATACCGAACGCCGGGAATACCGCAACGCCTCTTTCGAAGAACGCGCGTCCGTTATCGTGGCGCTCGCACATGAAGTTGATGGCGTCGTCCAGCATTCCGCGTACCTTTGCGGTGTCGTTTGCGTCAACGATGAGCATCAGCGCGGATTTCATGAACTGATCCTGGCACTGGTTTGCGCTCTCTTCGAGGGCGAGCAGACCGCGGCCTCTTGCGATCTTTGCGTATTCAACGATCTCGTCGATGTACTTCACGGGGTCGTGCTTCTTCGGCATGAACACCAGCTTGAGGCGCTTGGGAACTCCTGCCAGATAGCTCAGCGGGTAGGAACCGATAAGGCAGCCTATAGTACCGCCGATGGTGATGGCAAGCGACGGAGGGTCGATGAACCAGTCTATTTGGCCACCCTGGAAGATACCGAAAACGACCATGCCGAAGGCAATGACCCAGCCTATAATTATCGTGATATTCAAAAAGAATCCCTTCCTTTTCACGGGCAGGTCTGACTGCCCTTGTATTCAGATTTATGCAGCTTCCTGCCGTTTGTTATGTCAAAGGCTCCCTGGTCTGTGCCTCGGCCTTTCTGCCAAAGCGCCGGCGCCGCCTGTTGTATTCGAGAATTTTGTTCTGAAGCTCCTTCATGCTTTCGCGCACGATGTAGGAATGCCCGTTTGACAGCACTATGACTGTATCCGGAGTTTCAGTGACGGATTCGATCATCAGCTCGTTGAGCAGGAATTCCTTTCCGTCAAGCTTTGTTAGGAATATCATATAATACCTCTATAACATATCCTCCCCCGTCCCCTGAACGGGGGAGGTGTTATTCATTCAGTTATCTCTTGAGCGAGAGAAGTTCCTCAAGCATGGTATCAGAAGTTGTGATAACTCTTGAGTTTGCCTGGTAGCCTCTCTGTGTGGTGATCATGTCGGTGAATTCCTGCGCGAGGTCAACGTTTGACATCTCCAGTGCGCCGGAAACTACCTCGCCTGCGCCGTCCTGACCGGCAATAGCGAGCTTGGGCTGACCGGAAGCAACGCTCTCTGCGAACAGGGTGCCTCCCATTGCGGTAAGACCGTTGGGATTATCGAATGTCGCGATGTCGATACGGCCGAGGTTCATGTAACCGTGAACTGCGTGGTAGCCGATGATGGTGCCGTCCTGCTGTACTGTGACGTTATCCAGGTCCTTGTAGCTCTGCTCGGCGCCCTTGCGTCCGTCTGTCAGGTTGAATGTGGACAGGGACTTTGCAACTGTGGTGTAGAAGCTGTCCGCGCCGTCGCCGAAGGAGAGTGACGG
>HF989405.1:15913-18941 GCA_000432175.1 Eubacterium sp. CAG:786 | reverse complement strand
CGCCCACCTGCGTCTTTCCCTGGCGGGGGGTCATCGCAGCCGCGCCGACAAAGCTGCCTGTGTCGAATGTGAACAGCTTCTTTTCATTTCCGCCTGCAGCCGCAGCAACAGCCGCGTTGATGTCAGCCAGGAATGCCGCGTCGTCCGCATAAGTCTTGTTTGTTACGCCGATAGTCAGGGTGTTGTCGTCCCACTGTGCGGTGGGGGCGTCGTAGTTGGAAACGTACTTGAACACAACCTTGTAGTTGTTGGCGAATGCGCCGGGCTGGCTTGCAGTTGCGCTGATATTGGTAACTACCGGGTCAGTGTTTACGAGGTTAAGGGTTGTACCCCAGCCTGTGAGCGCAGTATCAAGGGTGCCCGCAGGAACCTCAAACTTGGTAACGGAAAGGTTGAGTCCTGCGAGGGCGCCTGTGGTGTCGGCAGCCTTTGCGGTCTCTACAGCGGTCTTTATCGCCTGTGTGATATCGGACTGTCTTGTGCTATCGGTAAGTGTGATGGTCCATGCGTTTGCGCCTGCGTCATAGGACGCGGTGGTGTCGGCTCCCTTGGAAATGTTGATGGCAGCGCTGTTGTATGCGTTTGCATTGTTCGCGTTGCTTGTCGCAAATGCGATGGTCGCATATGTTTTGGTTGCCGCGCCGCCTGCGGTAACGTCTGCACGCGCCTCAACGCTTGCCTGGTCGAGGTTGTGGGTCCAGCTGTCTACCTTTGCCTTTGCCACCTCGGATGTGGTGGAGGCAGGCAGGTTATCAAAGCTGAACTTGATGGAAACATCGTCCGGCAGTGTGACGCCGCCTGCCTGCAGGCACTTTGCGATCTCGTCCTCAAATGCCTGCGCGGAGTCGAACTGCTGCTCCTTGTCGAAGAAGAGGTTCAGCACGCCAGAAGAATACGTAGCGAACGGGTATTCCGCCTGGTTGAATGTAACGGACATATCCGTGTTATCCGACGGGTCTGAAACGGAAATCGTCACATCGCAGCCGTTGATGGTCTTTGTGGCGCTGGAGCACTTTGCGTCCGTCGCGGGAATGGATATCTTGATGGGCTGGCTGCCTGCGGGCTGTCCGTCGAAATCGCCGGAAACGCCCAGCACCTTGTAGCCGGAAGCGTTAACGAGGTTGCCCTCCTCATCGACATTGAAGATACCCGCTCTTGTGTAGAGGGTATTTCCTGCCGCGTCCATTACCTGGAAGAAGCCCTCGCCGTCGATAGCCATATCATATATGCTGTCGGAAAATGTGAAGCCGGACTGGGTCATGTTGGGCGTTGTGGAATTCAGCTTAACGCCGTAGCCGACCTGTATCGGGTTAATGCCGCCCTTGGTGGTGGAAGCACCGGACGGGCTCTTCTTGGTCTGATAGTATACGTCCGCAAAGGTAACAACATTGGTCTTGTAGCCTGTGGTGTTTACGTTGGCGATGTTGTTGCCGATCACGTCCATCTTCTGCTGGTGGGTTTTCATACCGGATACGCCGGTGTAAAGGGATTTAACCATCTGATTGACCTCCAGAATTTAAATTTGAACTCTGCCGCCGCCCCGTCTCAGTCGCAGCCGGGGCATGAATTCCATTCAGGTCCGTTCATACTATAACGGTAGAGTCGATGTTTGTGAACACGTTGCCCTGCAGCTCGTTGTCTGAGAGGGTCGTTATCACCTTGTTGTTCTTTACGCTCACAACGAAAGCGTTTCTTCCCACAAGAACCAGCGTTTCACTGCTGCCCTTGCCTGCCGCCAGCTCCACGCCGCGATTCAGACGGTCGAGAGTGTCGTTTTCGGAAAGGTCTATGCTGCGCTCTTCAACTCGCTGCATCGCGTGCTTTGAAAATTCCACGCCGTGCTTTTCCCCGAGTTTTTCCTGCAGCGCCTGTGCGAATGTACCAGAGCCGTTCTGTACCGCGTCCTTTGCGGTGCTCTCCCCGGTGCGTACTGCCGTGTTGCCTGTGGTTACGCTGATCTGATTGCGGAGCGCCAGATACTCGCTTATCAGCATTTCAAGCCTCCATGCTCTTTATACAAAGTCCTCCAGATCCCTGATATCCTCGCTGACTATAGCGTCCGGAGTTACCTCCCCGGTGACCTCCTCAACGTCCTCTATGATGCCGGAAGCCGCTGCGTAGCTTGCCGCCGCTGCATTCTCCACCGCCTTTTCGCCGGTGTCTGCCAGCTGTGTTTCGGTGCTGCCGGCTGCGTTTTCTGCCTTGTCTGCGGCGTCGTCAGGCTTATCCGTGGTGTCCTCAGTTTTGTTGGAATCGTCTTTATCACCGTTATCGACGGTGGGATATGCGACCTCAACGATATCGTCGAGAAGATAGCCCTTGTCGTTGATGATAACTCTTACCTGGCCGTCCTTGACCTGAATAGATGTGATTATTCCCGAATCGAGGAGCGAACCGCCCTCAACGCCGGGGTTTACCGTTGCTGCCATGCCTATCATCATCGAAGCCTTTGCGATAAGCTCACCGAGCGAGCTGCCGGAAGATGTCCCCGTGCTGCTGTCAGACGTGGTGCCGATGGAAGTTACGTTCGAGATATCGAAGCTAACTCCGTCTATCTTGAGCATGTAGGTCTTGCCGGACTTCATCACGGATTCGACAACTCCGGTCTTTGTGACCTGCTTGCTGCCGTCCATCTTGGAAGCCGTAACCGTCTTTCCCACCAGGCTTGACGCATAGTTTGACATGGAATAAGTCGCGGAATCCTTGGAGTACTGCAGCGAAGTGAACTGCGCCATCTGGGTGACGAACTCTGTGTTGGAAGTGGGTTCCATGGGGTCCTGGTTCGTCATTTCAGCGACCAGAAGGCTCAGGAACGTATCCGAAGAGACCATCTCCTCTGTGGAATCCTTGAACTTGCTCTTGTACTTCTCGTAGTTGGCCTGTATCTGCTCTGACGAGGAAAGTACCCTTGATGTGTCTGCCATCTGTTCTCCTTTCTCCGCTTACATCGAAGCGATTATTTCTGCGAAGCTCTTGTCGTCGGAGTCGTCCTCCTGCTTGTTGCTTTCGCGTTCCTGATAGGGATTCC
>HF989405.1:13050-15885 GCA_000432175.1 Eubacterium sp. CAG:786 | reverse complement strand
GCTGCTGCTCTGGTAATCCTCAGCGTGCATGTCCTGTCGGCTCTCGCTGACTGTCTGCCAGTTCTCCAGCTGAACTCCGTTCTGCTTCAGGCTGTCCTGGATATGTGCGCCGTTCTCCTCGATTATGCGGAGCGTCCTGGAATTCTCCGCTGCAATGGAAACTGAAACTGCGCCGTCCGCGGTCTTTGTCATTCTCACGGTTATCCTGCCGAGATCCTGCGGTTCAAGCGTCACGGTGTACTCCGTTTCGCCCTCCTTTAAATCAGAAGCGCGCTCGATGAGCCTGTCTGCGACCTGCTTCACCACCTCAGCCGGCTTCACCTGGACTTCCCCGCTGTCTGCCCTTGCGAATACCACCGGGGCTTCCGGCTGCGCTGTCTGCGGCTGTGTCTGAACTGAATCGGCCTTTGTGCTGTCTGAGTTCCCGCGTATCATCTCGAACTCGTCGGATTTGGAAACCACCCTGCTACGCTGCGTGTGTTCTGCGGTGAACACCGGCGCTTCCTGCTGCGGTTCTGCGTTTTCGGTCTGCTGGGGCTTCGGCTCTGCCGTTCTCACTGTGAAATCAGTAATGTCGCTGCGGACTGGCTCCTCTGCGACCGGCTGCTTAACTTCCTGCGGCTGTCCGGAAAGCTGTGCGCTGTCCCCGTCCTGCTGCGGTGCGCTCTCGCTCTCAGCCCTGACTGCCTGCGCCTGCTGCGGGACTGCCTCCGTCTGAACGGGCGCGGTCTGCCCGGCATTCTCTGCGGGCTTCTGGGACTTCGGCTGCTCCACTGTCTGAACCGGCTGCGCTTCCTCGGCGGCCACCTGCGGGGTTACCTCGGCGACTGCTTCGGTCTGCGTTTCTGCGGGCTGCTCCTGGGTTACCCCGGGCGCCTGCACTGCCTCTGCCGCCGGCTGCGAAAGCTCTGAAAGCTCCGCGCTCTTGTCGCTCACGTTTTCCGGCTGGACTGTCTGCTGCGCCGTGAAAAGCGCTGCGAGTTCAGCCATGGCTTCCTGCGCCGCTTCCCTGGTGGGCTCTCCGTCCTCCTTTTCGGGGACTTTGACCAGCTGCACGAGTTCCGTGAACAACTCCTGCGTGAGAAGTTCCTCAGGGATATCCTCCAGCTTTACTTCGCCGTCAGCCACTGCCTTTGCAAGCTTCTGCACGTCCACATGACCGTTGCTCTCCGTGAATTTCTCCACGACCTTAGCAGCGTCCCTGGGGGCGTCGTTCTTTCCGCCGATACCGCTCAGCACCTGCGAGAATTTATCGGACTGGTCTGCCTGCGCCGCTTCCTCCACCCTCTGCGGTAACGCCGCGTCGGATATCATGAAGTCGCTGCGGGTGTACCCCGAACCTCCTGTGCTGAATGCTACTGCCATTTACTCACCTCCTTATTTAATATAGTATATATCAGGGATTTCTCCCGGATATGCAAAATTATGCGCCCTGGCTCTGCGCCTTTCTTATTGACTGCCCCGAAACGAACTCCTCTATGAACTGCTCGTTTTCCTTTGTGGCAGCCGCCTTGTACTCTTCAAGCTGCTTTTCCTCAAGCTTTTCGAGGGTGCGGACGTCCTTTGTGGCTTCCACCACGACGCCGAGCTGCTTGTTGACTTCCTCCTGCTTCATGGAAATGCTGAACTCATGCGCGTGTATTTCCTGCTGCAGGGAGACTATATAGCGCTTTCTGACGGATATCTCGTAAGCCTGCGCGCCCTGACGGCACACAACGTCCAGTTCCTCGCTGGACTGCTCCACCTGGCGTATCAGCTCTTCCTTCTCCTGGTGCATTCTCTGCAGGTCTGCCTGCAGGGCGCTCAGGGAGTTTTTCTGTCGGTCAAGCTCCTGCTGACGGAAGTCCATAAGCTTCTGCAGAGTGAATTGAAATCTCTTCAATGCCTGTCACCTCACGCTTCGTCGCCAACAGCCGCGATGAGCAGCTGCACTGTTTCCTCCAGGGTGTAGCTTTCCTCCACCCTCTGCATAAGGAACTCGTTTATCCTGTCAATCTTGCGTATCGCCTCGTCAAGCGCGGGATTTGTGCCGTGCTTGTAGGCGCCTATTGAGATAAGGTCTGCGTTGTTATTATAGAGCGACAGCAGGTTTCTCAGCTTGCCTGCCGCCTGCTTGTGCTCCGGCGTGTCTATCTCCGACATCAGTCGGCTGACGCTGGGCAGAATGTCTATCGCGGGGTAGTGGTTCTGCGCCGCTATCTTACGCGAAAGAATGATGTGTCCGTCGATGATACCGCGGACTGTATCTGCTATCGGCTCGTTGGTGTCGTCGCCCTCAACGAGCACGGTGTAAATTCCGGTTATGGAGCCCTCCGGGAAGTTCCCCGCGCGCTCCAGCAGCTTGGGCATGTTGCTGTAAATCGACGGCGTGTAGCCCCTCGCAATGGGAGGCTCGCCGGTGGAGAGCCCGACCTCGCGCAGCGCCATAGCGTAACGCGTAAGGCTGTCCATCATCAGCAACACGTCTTTCCCCTGCCGCATGAAGTACTCTGCGATAGCCGTCGCGGTGAGCGGGCACTTGCTTCTCATCATCGCGGGCTGGTCTGACGTAGCCACCACCAGCACGGAGCGCGCCATTCCCTCAGGACCGAGGTCGCGCTCAATGAACTCGCGCACCTCTCTGCCTCGCTCGCCTACCAGTGCGATGACGTTGATATCAGCCTTGACCTTCCGCGCTATCATGCCCATCAGCGTGGATTTTCCGACGCCGGAGCCCGCGAAAATACCCATTCTCTGACCCTTGCCCATGGTGAGCAGACCGTCAATGGCTTTTACGCCAAGCTCTATCTGCTCCTTTATCGGGGGGCGGTTGAACGGATTGGACGGCGCGCCGGT
>HF989405.1:8084-12968 GCA_000432175.1 Eubacterium sp. CAG:786 | reverse complement strand
TGCGTCAACGATGCGCCCGATGAGCCCGGGGCCTGCCTTTACTGTCAGCTTGTCACCGGTGGAATCCACTATGCTGCCGGGACCTATACCCTCTATCTCAGTGTACGGCATCAGCAGAATGTTGCTTTTGTTGAAGCCCACTACCTCCGCGCGGATATAGCTCTGCATATCCTTTGAATAGATACGGCAGACGTCGCCGATGTTGCACGCCGGACCGCTCGCTTCGATAGTCATGCCGACTATCTTCTCTATCTTTCCCATATAGCGGAAGGTGTCGTATTTTGTTATATCATCGCAGAATCCCTTTAAATCGAGTGCCATGAAATTCCTCCGCTGTCGGGTCGTTTTGTGCTGTCAGGTCTCCTCGTCGTCGGGTTCTTCTTCCTCCGGCTCCGGGGACTTTTTCTTCTTTGCGGGCGCCCTGAACTTTCCGCTGCCGAGTTCCTGTATCATTCTCAGCTGGGTCTGAATGCCCGCGTCCACTATCTCGCTGCCGTTATCCACGATGACCGTTCCCGGTTCCGCTTCCGGCAGGAGTTCCACGTCAACGTACTGAATGCCGCCGCATAGCTCCTTGAGATATTCATAATCCGCGGTGAGTTCCTCGTTGGCGCCATTGTCGCTGAGCGTTATCTTTATGCGCTCGCTGTTGCGGAATTCCTTAGCCGCTTTTTTGATGAGCCGCTTGACTGCCGCGCTGTCCTTTGACGTTATGCTGTCCAGCGTGACTTTCTTCGCTATCTCCATCACGGTGTCGTAAATTTCCTTTTCGTAGCCCGCAAACAGCTGTTCCTTTTCGGAATTGATCTTCTCGGCATAGGAGCGCGCCTCTTCAAGGATATCGCGCCCGGCAGCCAGGCAGGCTTCCTTGCCGTCTTTCTGCCCCTGCTCGAAGCCCTCAGCCTTCGCCTTGATGAACACGCTGTCGCGGTTTGCCTCGGCGTCTGAGATTATCTGCGCTGCGTTGTCGTTCGCGGTGGATACCAGCGCGTCCGCGCGGCGCTTCGCTTCAAGGATGACCTGCTTGCCCTGCTCCACGCAGCGCGTTTTCATGTCCTCAAGGGACTTCTCCTCCTGCGCGAGTTTCTGCTCACGCTCGTCGAGTTCCCTTATGCGCTGCTCAAGCTTGCGCTTCTCCTCGAGAAGCTCCTGCTCGGGGTCGCGCGCCGGCTCGGGGAATTCCTCCTGCGCGGGAGCGCTCGCCTGTCGGGGAGGCTTCGGCAGCTCTATGATGTTGGATATATCAACGCCGCCACCGAAGCAGACGGAGTTCCTTTTTAATACTGACAATGCTATCCCTCCGCTGACTTTATGCGATCTTCATGCCGTCAGGCAATGACTTCGTCGCCGCCACCACCGTGAGAAATGGTGATGATGCCGTCCTGCTCCAGCTTGCGTATGGTCGCAACGATGTTCTGCTGTGCGGCTTCAACATCGCGCATACGCACATTGTGCAGGTATTCGATATCTGCCTGCAGGCTCTCTCTTGCACGGGAGGAAATGTTCGAGAAGATGCACTCGGCGACCTCCTGCGTGGAGCCTTTGATAGCCACCGCGAGATCCTTCGGGTCCACCTGCTTCGTGAACTCCTGGATAGCCATGGAGTCCAGGGTGACGATATCCTCGAACACGAACATCTTCTGCTTGATCTGGTCTGCCAGCTTCTGGTCCCTTGCAGAGAGTTCGTCGAATATGTACTTTTCCGTCGCGCGGTCCACGTTGTTCATTACCTCTGCAACGTAGCTTATGCCGCCGACTTCCATGCTGTCGGTGTTGACGAGGTTCGCAAACTTCTTCTCCAGCGTTGCTTCAAGCGACTTGATGACGTCAGGGGAAGCGCGGTCCATTCTCGCGATCCTCTCAACGACCTCCACGCGCTTCTCTTTCGGAAGCTCCGCGAGTATCGCAGCCGCCTGGTCTATCCTTGCATATGACAGAATGAGCGCGATGGTCTGCGGGTGCTCGTTCTGTACTATCGCGAGCAGGTTCTTGTAGTCTGCCTTTCTCACGAAATCAAAGGACTTCGTCTTGAGCTGCTTCGTTATCCTCTGCAGCAGGTTGTTGGCAGCCTCCGAGCCGAACGCCTTTTCGAGTATCTCCCGCGCGTAATCCACGCCGCCCTCTGTGACTACCTTCTGAGTAAGGCACAGCTCGTAGAATTCATTCAGCACGCCTTCCACCACGTCGATGGGCTGGTACTCAAGCTTTGCGACCTCGGTGGAGAGCGTTTCTATCTCGTCATCGGAAAGGTGCTTGTATACCTCGGAAGCATTATCAGCACCCATAGCTGCAAGCACCAGAGCAATCTTCTGGTTGGAGGTAAGTCCCTCGGCCTTGCTTTCCGGCATTTAAATTCCCCCTTACTGTGTATCCCTCATCATGTTCTTGATGATCTGTGCGACTATCTCCGGGTTGGTCTTTGAGAAGTCGCTTATCTCGCGCTTGAGTATAGTCTCGCGGGACTCCTTTGCAGCCTCTTCCGTAAGGCTCGCGATATTGAAATCGACCTCCTCGGGGGCTTCCTGCTCCTGAGATGTCGAGCCGCCGACCTGGGCGTTTCCACCCTGCGCGGCAGCTGCGAGGGCTGCCTCCTGACGGCGTCTGATCTTCTTCTTTCTTGAATGACCCATCATAAGCGTGATTATCAGCAGCAGTATCAGCAGTACGCCAAGTCCCACAACGACATAGAGCAGAGTATTTCTGAATGTGTCAACGGGAGGAGTGATGATCTGCAGACCGTTGTCGCCGGTGGTGCCATTGTTGCTGCTGCCGAGAATGAACGGCAGGTTATACACGGAAACATAATCCGTCGTGGTGCCCGCTGCATTCGCAACTATCTCCTGCAGAGCCTGGCGCTCAGCCTGCGTCATATTGGTCTGATTTACCACCAGACCCACGGTCAGTGCGTCGATGGAGTATCCGTCCTTCTTGACTGTTTCCTTGATATTGGAAACGCTGTACTGTATCTCGTTCTTATTATAATAGAATGTCTGTCCGTCCTCAAGACCGGTGTATGTAGGATAATCCGGGGAAACATCGCCGTTTGGGGTGACGCCCACGATGCCTCCGTCAGCGTCCAGCTTACCGCCCTCGTTCACCTGATCCTGGTGGTTGATGACGCCTGCAGTGGTGCCGTCCACCGGCTCGTACTGCGTTGACTCAACGTCCTTTGCGTCGTAGTTGAGCCTTGCGGAAACGTTGAACGCGAACCCGTTCTCACCGTAGATCTTTGTGAACATCTCACCCAGACCGTCCTTGAGCACCTGCACGAATTCCTGCTCGAACTCAAGGCGCTTTCTCGCAACGTCAACGCCGGACTTGTCCTCGTCCTTATCCACGTTGTCAAGCTCCGGATCTACCCACTCGTAAGAGTTCATCTTGCTGTCCATAACGGAAACATTCTCGTTTGTCAGCCCCTCGACGCTGGTGGTCACTCCGCGGTAGATGGCGCGTACTTCCGCATTGGTGAGCTGTTCTGCGTCGTTTCTCAGCTGCAGGAACACCGCGCACTGGCTCTCTCCCTTTTCGGTGGAAAGGACGTAGTTCGAGGTCTCCGGCAGTGTGAGGTTGACAGTTGCAGCAGCGATCTTGTCCATCGAGGCGATGGTGGCGCCAAGCCTTGTTTCAAGCTGCTGGCGCTTTATTTCCCTCTTGTCGAGGTCGGTGCTCCAGAGGTCAACGCCGTTGTCCCAGATGTCGTAGTTCGTGGTGGACTTCGGGTAGCCCTGCGCCCACATCTGCATTCTCAGCGAGTCAGCCTGGTCAGCCGGCACGATAACGTCGCCGCTGGAATTCACCGTTACCTCCGGGGAATTATCCAGCGACTGTATAGCAGTTGCGATCTCCCCAGCTTCTGAGCTTGAAAGCCCGGAAAACAGCACCGCGGTGCTCTTGTTGGAATTGAACAGCACGCACAGCACTATGATTATCGCGATAACGACGATGGGAATAGAAATTATCAGTATCTTTGCCATCTTGGACGCGTCAGTCCACTTGGTCCTGACCGTCGTCACCACGGATTTTATTTTTTCATTCATTTATCTGAACGACCTCCGATTTTGATGCTGTTCCCCTGACAGCTTTATCACACCTGCATGTTGATGATGGTGTTGTAAGCGCTCAGCGCCTCGTTCTTCACCGTCACCAGCAGCTCGACTGCAACGGCAGCCTTGGTGATGTTCGACTGCACCTGGGTCAGGTCGTCGATGTTGCCCAGCATGAGGTCGATGGCGTCGCGGTCTACCTGTTCGTTGGTCTCAACGACATTATCGACCATTCCCCTGAACACGTCCAGAAAAGACGCGTCCTCGACGTTCATCGCGTACTGGGTCTTGGTTTTATCGGTGCCCATCGGGGTCATTGCCTCCATGGGCTTCATCTCTGTGAGTGTGCCTAACGGCGTGAATTCAACCATTTATCTCATGTTCCTTTCATAGGAGCTTCCCTGCTGTGAAATTATGCCTCATGCGGCTTTTTATCAGCCCTTGCCGATGTTCAGCGCCTTTGTCGCCATGGTTTTTACCACCTCGAACACCGCGAGGTTCGCGGAATACATGTTCTCGGCCTCGGTGGAATCAAGCTGCTCGGTAGCGACGTCCACGTTGGATTCGTAAACGTAGCCGCGCTCGTCTGCCAGCGGGTGCGTGGGGTCGTAGACCGGCTCAGCGGGAGTGGGGTCGTCAACGACTGCCGTCGCCTCGACGCCGCGGTACTTTATGTACTTCTGGAAGTGCGTCTCGCCCGTGCCAAGCTTGGTGTAGAGTATCTTCTTAAAGGACTTGTCCTCACCGAAAACCACCATCTGGCGCTTGTATGCTTCCTCCGGGGTGGAGGCAACGTTGTCGGCGTTTGCGACGTTCTGCGCGATGATGTCAAGTCTGAACC
>HF989405.1:0-8073 GCA_000432175.1 Eubacterium sp. CAG:786 | reverse complement strand
TGTCAAGTCTAAACCGCTCTGCAGTCATGCCGGAAAGCGGTATATTAAGCGAACTAAGGAATGCCATATATTACCTCCGTCACTTTACAGTCATGGCAGTTCTCACGCGGGAGAAGTTGCCGTTCATGGAATTTATCAGCGCGTCGTACTGTATCTGGGTCCTTGCAAGCTCTGCCTGCTGTGTGTCGTTATCGACGTTGTTGCCGTCTGCCTGGTCGTCGGTATTGCGGTCGATGAACAGGCGCTGGACCAGGTTCAGTTCCACATCGACGGTGCCGTTGCTGCGCAGCTTGTCCCTGAGAATGCCGGCAAAATCGAGGTACTTGCAGTTGTAATCCGGGGTATCTGCGTTAGCGATGTTCTGCGAGATTATCTGCTGCTTCTGCCAGAGCACTGAAAGCCCCTGCTCAGCCACGCGGAACGCATTTGTATCAAATAAAGCCATATTTTTCTCCTCTATCCCACGGAGAATATGCCATGAATTGGCATACTCCACCCTATAGCTATTCGTATTATAATTATACACCATTTCAGCACATATTGCAACAATTTTTTTGCCAGAATTTTTTTCGACAAATAAAATTGGCACTGAATTAAGTGCAAAAAAATGTAAATAGAAGTAATTATAATATTAAAATTTGTGCACTTTGACATTTATTGACGCAGATTTGTGCATATGTTACAAAATTCACATTTCATTTTCTGCAATAATGCCAATAACCTGAAGTCTTTTGAATGACTTTCAGTAAATGCAAAAGAACCCCCGCTCACATAGGAACGGGGGTCTGTATTGGGGGAAGATCGGTTATCGGTTATCAGGCTGCTTCCACGGTGAATGCTTCGTCTGCCGGGGAACGCTCAACACTGCATACAACGTACTTCCGGAGCGTCTGCTCTGCGAGGTCATCGTACGCACGGGGTATTTTGATGAACATTACGCTTCCGTCGCCGGCAACGTATTCTTCCAGGCTGCCAGCGGTGGAAAGTATCAGCGCATATCTGGATTCAGAAGTACTGAGGATAGAACTGCCGACGGAAATAAGTTTCTCCACTCCGCTGTCGCCTGCAGGCGCACAGCCGAACGTCGCCGCCGGCGTGAACTCATCTGCGGAAAAAACATCATATCCAAACTCATCATATCCGTTGATCTTGCTCATATAGTCCGCGATCTGCTGCGCGGTCATTCCCTCGGAGAAGCCGAACATGGCTTCGTAGCTGTTTTTCGAATACATGTCGCCGCTTTCATAGTCCACAATGAACGCGGTCTTGTAATTCTCTGCCACCGAAGTCTGCACGAGGTCCAGACCGCACTTTCTGAACAGTTCAATGGTGTTGTCCATCCAGCTGTAAACGCTCAGCGTCATTGAATAATCATTTACTCCATTGACCAGCGACAGAACAGGGTTGTATTCATACACACCGCTGGTGTCTGCCAGCATTTCAAAGGAAACTTTCCGGCAGTCCGCTTTCATTGCGCTCAGCAGCTCTTCAAGCGTAAATCCGCTGTATGCCGTGGGCATATTCTCTCCTCGGATACTGCACTGCCACTTGTCAGGTTCGCCGGCAAGGCCGTTCAGACTGTTGGTCAGCTGCAGATACCACAGGTCAGGCGTGCAGACGCGGTGCATGTAATCCGTGAACTGCTCGTCGGTCACGCGGTAGCTTCTGCGGACGCATTCGCCGTTCTTAATGAAGTAGGTCAGGGATACCTCGCTGGTAGTTCGTTCACCCTGGTCATATTTCGGGATATCGCGGTGGATCTCCAGAGCCGTTCTGATAAGTTCAGGGTCGCCGGAACATATATAATAATCCGTCGGTCCGTCATAGCCGACATACGCCGACATGTTCACGGTGACCTTGGCAATATTGCTTTCGTCGGGGATATAGTAGGACATTCCGAACCCGTTAGAGAAGGCGAGAACAGCCGAGATACCCACGCTGACAGCAAGCGTACCTGCCCACTTGGCAAGCGTTATGTGGAACCTGCGGAAATTCCTTCCGCTGATGAGCGCCATGATGACATACGCGATGAACGAAAGTACCACCAGCCATATCACCATGCTTGTCACAGACGGGGAATAGCTGTAGCCCAGGGTCTTTCCATAGCCGTTCAGCGACTTGAAAATATAGCTGCTGAACGGCAGTGTTATCGCGAAAACCAGCACCCCGGGGATTATCAGGTCCATGCCCCTGTAGACATAGGACATTCCCACGCGCTCGCTGCGACGGTTCTTTATCAGGAAGTAAGCCCCCGCGAAGAACGCTAATGTCAGCACCAACGCTGGGACAGCGTATGCCGGTGTGAACATCGGCATGTTCTGAGGTTCCCCACCGCCCATTATCTCAACTGAGGCAACGCCGGAATAAATCGTCATGAACAGCATTCCCAGCGGCGATGTGAACGACATCGAGAACATCTCGGAAAGCGCACTGACATCAGTAACGCCGTAAATGCCGCTCTGAACAAGGTTGACAGCAAGCCCGTGTATTAACGGGACAGCGATATTTACGAGCACGGGGTAAATAAAGGCTTCTGCCTTTCTGCCGCAGAACGACAGCATGAGCAGGCACAGACCCACCTGCATTATGCAGGAATACAGCCCCGTGAACATGCACTGCACGACAAGCGTGAACACCGTTTCGTACATCGCAAGGTCGGAGTAGGAACTTTTCAGCACCTCGCCGAAACCGCTTGTGGAAAACATGACGATGCCCACAAGTATCGCGATAAGGTGCGGCAGGAGATTAGTAACAGCCACAGCCGCGAGGTCGCCGAAAAAGCGGGTGTTGTGGTTCACCGGGAGCGACATGTCCATATCGACATAGGTCTTGTCGTAAAGGTAGCGGAAGCTGCGCAGGGTGGTCACAAACGTGAACACGAACAGTCCTATAAGGCACAGCACGCCTATCACGACCGCCGAAATGAACAGCGACTGAATCTGTTCCATCTTATGGCTCATCTGTTCCTCAAGAAAGTCAGTCATCATTCCCTGCGCACGGAGCTGTTCTATCTGCGCATTCGTGGAACACATCGGGTAAAGCGTCGCGCCCACAACCGGGTAAGTCAGCAGCGCGAATATGCAGCTCATGATGAACTGCGGTCTGAGATAGCGCATTTTGTAGCGGAAATACGGCAGGAACTTGTAAAACGCGCTGCTTTTAGCCACCGAGTTTTGAGCTGTCATAACCGAGCACCTCCATTTCGTATACGAATATTTCTTCCAGCGACAGCGGAATTTCGTCGTACAGCTTCGGGGAAAGCTTCTCCACTGCCGCGCGTATCTTCTCGCGGTCGCCACGGGCGATGATATGCATTACGCTGCCGTTTGCCTCCATGTGGAGTATATCCACGCCCTCCGCGGAGATCTGCTCCTTTGTCACCGGCTGGTCGAATGCGGTCTGTATCTTGAACACGCTGCCCTTCACGCTGTCGAGTTCACGGTCGAATACCACCTTACCGTTGTGGAGAAGCCCCACGCGGTCGCAGAACTCGTCTATCTCGCCGAGATTGTGGGAGCTGAAAATTACCGTCAGCCCGGTGTCCATCATCGCGTCGATAAGCATCTGCTTGACGATTATGCGCATGGTGGGGTCAAGCCCGTCGAACGCTTCGTCCAGGAACAGGTACGGAGTTCTGCAGGCAATGCCGCATATCACCGCGGCCTGGCGCTTCATTCCCTTTGAGAATGTGTTCAGGCGCTTTTTCAGCGGCAGGTCCAGCGCGGAATGCAGCTTTTCCCACAGCGCCTCGTCAAAGCTGCTGTAGAAGCTCTTGTAGTACTGCTTCATCTCTGTCAGCGTCATGCTGTTGAACTGCACCGTTTCATCGTTGATGAAGAACACGCGCTCCTTTACCGGGGCGTTGTCGTAGACCTCCTGCCCGTCGATGAGCACCTCTCCCCCCGTGAGCCTGTTTATTCCCGACAGCGCCCTCAGCAGCGTGGATTTGCCCGCGCCGTTGGAACCCAAAAGTCCGTAGGCGCAGCCCTCGGGTATCGTCAGGCTTATGCCGTCAAGGGCGTTTTTGTCCTCAAACCGCATGACTGCGTTCTTTACTTCTATCATAAATTACCACCCTTCCCCTCGCTCCATATGTCCTGCGCGAGTTTATTCACCTGTTCCAGCGCAACGCCGGCGCGGCACGCCGAGCGCAGTTCCTGCTCGGTGCGGCGCAGCGCCTCGTTTTTCAGCGCGTCAGCCGCATTTCCGGCAGCGGAAATATAACTCCCCTTTGCCGGCACTGAATGTATCAGCCCTGCCTGCTCCAGCAGCGCATAGGCTTTCTGCACCGTGTTCGGGTTTATGCCGAACTGCTTTGCGACCTCGCGGACTGCGGGCAGCTTCTCCTCCGGCTGCAGCTCGCCCACGGAAATAAGCCTTGATATCCCGCTGAAAAGCTGCTCATAGATCGGCTGCTTGCCCTCCAGCCGTATATTAAGCATTTCTGTTCCTCCTTTCGGATATTCCAGATGTTAGTGTATTATCTGTGTTGGTACAGTTATTATAACACAGTTAATACAGTCTGTCAAGGGGAAATCCAGATTTTTTAAGAAAATTTTTTATTTGTATGGGCGCGGAGTTAATTCGGAATTCGGAATTCGGAATTCGGAATTTCGGTATCGCCTACGGCGATAATATTTCAATAACTTTTACAGAAACACGACAGGGCGAAAGAACCACTTTCGCCCTGTGTATAAACCACAGGGCGAAAGAACCACTTTCGCCCTGTGTTGCATTTGTAAAAGTTTTTGGAATATTATCGCCGGAGGCGATACCAGAATTCCGAATTACGAATTCCGAATTGAACCAAACTCTCCGAACCTCCAGCCGTCCGCTGTCCTTACTGCGACGCATGTAAAGGCAGTTTCCGTGACGCTGCCGGCTTCGTACTCAAAACGCGCAGTCGCCGAATACACCGCAGCGTCCTCGGTCAGCGACGTCAGCGTGTATTCCGTGCCGAGGTAGCCGCTCACGCTGCCGTAGTGCTCCAGGCAGTACAGCCTGCCGTCCTCCCCCGCAATAACGCGGTCGGAGCCTTGCAGCAGGGTTTCCAGCGCGCTGCCGCAGAAGTACCGCTCCAGTGCGGAATTCAGCTTTTCTGCGGTGTCGAGCCTGGTGTCTGAGACCGGGTAGAAGTTCCCCAGCGGAGAGGAAATCGGCTCGCTGCCACTGTCGAAAGCAAGTTCGCCGTAAACCGCGTCGTACAGCGCGTTCGCCTGCGCCATAACGTCCTCAGCGGACTGGCCCGCGGGGTCGAACCCCGAAAACGCCGCCTGCTCCGGCAGCAGCCGATAGCTGCCGTCCTCCTGGTAATGCCGGTAGACCGTCAGCCCGTCTGCAGAAATGTAGAAATCGCACAGGAATACCAGTTCCCCGTCGCTGTCGTCATAGCAGGAAACCCCCATGCACCCCGCGCCGTTTATCTCCACAGTTTCCTTCTTATCGCGGAATATGTACACTTTGTCTTTATCGGGCAGCCCCAGAAATTCGCTGTCATAGCGCGCGATGAGCTGCACCGGGTCTGGCGCCGGTTCAGCCTCGACGGACGGCGTTATTTCCGCTTCTGCGGTGATATCAGCCGGTTCAGCGGTGATTTCCGCCACAGAATGCGCCGATATTTCCTCAGAAGACGGCCGGCTCGTCGCTGAATAGCTGCTGAATGCAGTCTGCTGCGTATTACCGTTGTTCTCGTCAACAGCGCAGCCCGAAAGTCCCGCGACTGCAGCCAGCGCCGCGCACGCGGAACATCTCAAAAATTTCCCCACGGACATTGCTTTCCCCCCGGACACACAAAATGCGGCAATGCAAACTGCATCACCGCACTGTTTTGCAGGAATAATGCCTGGTCAGAGTTCCTCGTCCTTTTCAGGAGCCTTGACTTCCTCTACCATATCGTTTTCTGGCTTCTTGGCTGCTGCCGCAGCGGGAGCGTCGTCGGGCTCTTCTGCAGCGTCGGTGATGTCCTCGTCTTCGTCGAAGTCGAAGTCAGCGCCGTCGTCGTCCCATTCCTCGTCCCAGTCGTCGTAGTAATCCTCGTCGTTTTCCTTCTCAAGCTTTTTCTTGGTAATAATAGTAGCTGCCGCAATGCCGCCTGCGATAGCGAGCAGTCCGACAAGAGCGATACCCAATCCCTTCATGATAATACCTCCATAAAGTCTGAACAGCATTCCGCACGCCTTTGCAGTGCGGTCAAATCTCCGTTTATCGGAATACAGTCCCCATTCAATAACAGTCAGGAACCCTTCCTGTACTGAATAGTATATACCCATTTCGTGATTTTTTCAAGGGTAATGCGGAAATTTAGTCACTATTGCCAAAAAAATCACATGTTTCCCGTCATATTCATCAAAACCGAGATAGCGGCTATCGGCGCAGTTTCGCACCGGAGAATGCGCTTTCCGAGGGAGGCGCATTTCAGCCCCGCGTCAATCAGGCGTTCCGCTTCGGCTGGCTCAAAGCCGCCCTCGCTGCCGATGACGATATCGATGTTCTGCGTGAGTTCCGGCACCGCCTCGTTCAGCGGAAGCTCCGCGCACTCATAGAAAAGAATGCCGGTGTGCTCCGGTGGTATCATTGCGGGGATATCGCTGAAAAGCACAGTGCCGCCTATCTGCGGGATCATTCCTCTGCCGCACTGCTTCGCGGCTTCATACGCGATGCGCTGCCAGCGCTCGGTCTTTTTCGCGAGCTGCTTTGCGTCCGGCCGGGAAACGCACCGCTTTGAGATGAACGGTATCACCTCGCAGGCGCCGCACTCCACCGCTTTCTGCACGATGAAATCCATCTTGTCGCCCTTTGGCATAGCCTGAAAAAGCCGCAGGCGCACGCTCGGCTCCGCGGGGTTGGGGGATCTCTCGATTATGTTGAACACGCATTCCCCGGAGGAGCTTTCCAACTCCCCGAGGTAATCGACGCCCCTGCCGTCGCATATCACCGCGATATCCCCGGGGTGCATTCTCAGCACCTGGGAAACGTGTCTGCTGTCCTCCGCGTTAAGCACTGCCGCCGTTTCGGAGATGTTCTCTGTAAAAAAGCGCGGATAACGCCAGCGCTCTATCTTTTCCTGTTCCATATCGTCCTCAATTCCAGCCATATTCGCCGTTCTGCCCGAACAGCCTTTCAACGCCGCTGCGCAGAAGCGCGCTCTTTTCCGATGTCAGCCCGGGGTCCGTGCGCAGTATCTCGCCGGAAAGGCTGTCCACCTGCTCCAGCACCTCTGCGTCGTCCGCCAGGTCGGCGACTTTCAGCGGGGGCAGACCGTGCTGCTCCCTTCCGAAAAAATTACCCGGACCGCGCAGCCGCAGATCCTCACGGGCTATCTCAAAGCCGTCGGTGGTGCGCACCATGGCTTCGCTGCGCTCGCGGGTGTATTCGCTCTTGCTGTCCGACATGAGTATGCAGAAGCTCTGTTCGCTGCCGCGCCCCACGCGTCCCCTGAGCTGATGCAGCTGCGACAGCCCGAACTGCTCTGAATTCTCGATGAGTATCACCACCGCATTCGGCACGTCTATGCCAACTTCGATGACCGTGGTGGAAACCAGCAGCTTCAGCCGCCCCTCCCTGAACTCCGACATGACGCGTTCCTTTTCTGACTGCTTCAGCTTTCCGTACAGCAGCCCGGTGGGGATATCGCGGAAATCACCGCCGACAAGCGTTTCGTAGTACTCTATCGCGCTTGCCTTCTCGCTTTTTCCCTCTGGATTTTCCACCAGCGGGCAGACGATATACGCCTGCCTTCCGGCTGCGATGTGCTTTTTGATGAAGTTGTACACTCTCTGCCGGAAGCTGCTGTCCACCGAATAAGTCTTTACGGGGAGCCTGCCCCCGGGCATCTCATTCAGCACGGAGACCTCCAGGTCGCCGTAGATTATCAGCGCCAGCGTGCGGGGTATCGGCGTTGCGGACATCGCGAGGATATGCGGCGCGGCACCCTTTTCAGCAAGGGCGGCGCGCTGCGCCACCCCGAAACGGTGCTGCTCGTCCACTATGACAAGCCCCGCGCTCTTCATCACCGATGATTTCTGTATCAGCGCCTGGGTGCCTATCAGGACGCCTATCACGCCGGCTTCCGCA
>HF989404.1:6274-15374 GCA_000432175.1 Eubacterium sp. CAG:786 | reverse complement strand
CGCAGCCCGTTACTTTATCCATCAGCATTAGCACTCAAGTGCGCAAAACCCGAATTAATCCAACCTCCGCATTTACTTTTTATTCCTGTATTTATTCAGGTCCCTGCGGCGTATTTCGGCGCGCATTATCTTTCCGCTGATGGTCTTGGGGAGTTCATCGACGAATTCGATTGACCGCGGGTACTTGTAGGGGGCGGTATTGTGCTTCACGAATTCCTTGAGTTCCTCCGCGAGTTCGTCGCTGGGGGCGTACATCTTTGTGAGGACGATAGTCGCCTTTACAAGCTGACCTCTTATCGGGTCGGGCACGCCGGTTACTGCGCATTCCAGCACTGCCGGGTGCATCATTAGCACGCTCTCAACCTCGAACGGCCCCACGCGGTAGCCGCTGGACTTGATAACGTCGTCGTTGCGGCTGACGTACCAGTAGTAGCCGTCCTCGTCGCGGTATGCGGTGTCGCCGGTGTGGTACATTCCGTCGTGCCATGCCTCGTCGGTGAGTTCCTTGCTGTTGTAGTAGCCGCGGAAAAGTCCCGGCGTGTGGCAGTATTCACCGTGCACGACTATCTCTCCGACTTCCCCGACGGGAACGGGGTTTCCGTCGCTGTCAACGAGGTCAACGTCGTACAGCGGGGAGGGTTTGCCCATGCTTCCGGGCTTTGGTGTCATGCCGGTGATGTTCGCGAGTATCGCGGTGGATTCAGTCTGCCCGAAGCCCTCCATGAGCTTTATACCGGTGTATTCATACCACTTGTTGAACACCTCGGGGTTGAGCGCCTCGCCTGCGATTGTGCAGTATTTCAGGCTGGAGAGGTCGTACTTGCCGATGCCCTCCTTGATGAAGAAGCGGAACATTGTCGGGGGAGCGCAGAACGTGGTTATTCTGTATTTCTCCATTATCTTGAGCATGTTCTCAGGAATGAACTTGTCGAAGTCGTACACGAAAACGCATGTTCCCATTGCCAGCTGACCGTAGAGCTTGCCCCATGCCGCCTTAGCCCAGCCGGTGTCGCTGATGGTGAGGTGAATTCCGTCGGGGTCAACGTTCTGCCAGTGCTTTGCTGTCTGGATATGCGCAAGGCCGTATGCGTGGTCGTGTACAACCATCTTGGGGTATCCGGTGGTGCCGGATGTGAAGTACAACAGGTGCAGTTCGTCGGCGCGGGTGGGAATGCGCTCCATGGTATCGGGGTAGTTCTCGATCTCTTCATCAAAGTCGCGCCAGCCCTCGTAGGTGCCGTTGACGATCGCCTTTACGCGCAGGTGTCTGTCCCCGAGGAGCTCGTCGGCTTCGTTGATGTAGCGGGCAACGTCAGCGTGCGCAGTCGCGATTATCGCGGAAACGTCCGCAGCCTGAAAGCGGTACTGAAAATCCTTGGTGGTGAGCATGTGGGTCGCGGGAATTGCGATCGCGCCTATCTTCATCAGACCGAGGATAGCGTACCAGTACTGGTAGTTTCTCTTGAGGACGAGCATGACCTTGTCGCCCTTTTTTATGCCCCAGCCGCGGAACATGTTCGCAGCCTTTGTGGAGAGCCTTGACAGGTCGCCGAATGTGAAAAGCTTCTCGTTGCCCTCAAGGTCCACCCACATGAGCGCACGGCGGTCGGGTTCAAGTTCACCGTACTTGTCGATGATATCGTAGGCGTAGTTGAAGTTCTCGGGGTATTTTATGCTGAACTTTTTCAGCATGCCGTTCTCGTCGTATTCTTCGTTGACGAAGTTGAGGTGGTAAGATGGGATATCCATGTGCGTTCCTTTCCTGATAATGCTTTATGTGGAATAAAACTGCAATTGCCGCTGTACTGCAAATCCCGGAAATACAGCAGTTTCCGGGATAGTAATATGCATGATAGGGACTCCATCGGTAAGCCGAGTTCTGTCGTGTATGACCATCTATCTAGGCGCAATGTTGCCATTACGCTCAAGCCACCTTTCAACGGGGCGCGCCGAGCAGACGCGTTATCCCCCGCACCAATCGGTGTTGCATCGGGTAGGGTTTACATGGCGGTGCAGTCGCCTGCACCCCGGTGAGCTCTTACCTCGCCTTTCCACCCTTACAGTTTTCGCTGCGGTATATCTCTGTTGCACTTGCCCTAAGGTCGCCCTCGGCTGATGTTATCAGTTACCCTGCTCTGTGATGCTCGGACTTTCCTCATTGCTGTTGCCAGCCCCGCGGTCATATAATGAAGTCCCACACTGTAAACAGTGTCTATGTTATTATACCACATTTTGCGGGAAAAATCAAGAGCAAATAATACGAACCCAAAATATAATTCGGAACCGTAGTTAAATTCGTAATTCGTAATTCGGAATTCGGAATTTCGGTATCGCCTACGGCGATATATTTCAATAACTTTTACAGAAACATTACAGGGCGAAAGAACCACTTTCGCCCTGTGCCGTTTCATATCAAAGTTTTTGAAATAATGTCTGCGGAGCAGACACCAAAATTCCGAATTGAACTACGGTTCCGGATTGAACTTATCACTTGAGGATCTGAATGCCGCCGATAACGGGCAGGGGCTTCATCTGTTCCTGGGCTGCGTTAACGATGCCGAGGATCATGAGGATAAAGCAAGCCAGACCGCCTACGCCGGATAAGATGTAGCCTAATACCCTGATGAACGGGATAGCCATAAGGATACCAGCAACTACGTTGATAGCGATGTTAGCGATGAACAGAACCAGACCCTGGTTAGCGTGGTATCTTGAGAACGGGGTCTTGCCGGCTGCCAGCGGAATGATGAACAGAATGCCGAGATAAGCCAGAACACCAAATACCTTTTCATTTGAATCCATAATAAAAACCTCCTGAAATGCTGCCGCAAAATGATGCCACATATCAAGCCGCGGCGTATGTATATGACAGTGCAGACTGCACTAATCAACAGTGCGGGAATATCACTTGATTATCTGAATGCCGCCGATAACGGGCAGGGGCTTCATCTCGCCCTGCGCTGAGTGGACTATGCCGATTATCGTGAACACCAGCACGACAAGCGAAGCAACGCTGAACACCATCGGGGAAACGAACAGCCCCGAAATACCGTTTATTGCGGTGATTACCGCAACGATGATGCCTGCGATGATGCACAGCACGATATTGAAAATGAACAGCACCAGTCCCTGATTTGCGTGGTATCTTGTGAACTGCGTGTTGCCGCCTGCAAGCAGCGGAATAAGGAATAGAATGCCGAAATAACCCAGCACGCTCATTATCTTTTCGTTTGTATTCATGTAATTACCCTCCATAAATTTACCCGTTCGCCGGGTGCACTTTCATACTTATATGATATAACAAAAATGAACATTTGTCAACTTATTATGGCGAGAAACATAAATTTCAGACAAAAAAGCTAAAAATCTGCCGTTTGTTCTCGAGAATATCGTTAAATCTGTCCAAATATTCGTAGGGGTATTTGTGATTTGTTATCCTCTGAATGCGCCCGGTGGCGCGGTCAACAAGCTTTGTGGAAGCCCCCGCGCCCACCGCGAGTATCGTCTGCAGCTCCTCCATGATGTAGGTGTTGTAGAGACTTTCGGTGCCGGGCCTGGCGTAACCGGTGTTTTCCTGGTTGTCTGCGGTGTTCTTCTGGCGATAGAGGTAGTAGGGGATATAGCCGCATTCCGCGAGCTTTTTGTGCGCGTAGTCTATCATGCGCTCGGTCTCTCCCACGGCGCTTCCGGCGCCCTCATGGAACAGCCGCGCCGCGCGTTTCAGCGCAAGGCTGTGCACCGTTATGTTCTCCGGGGAAAGCCCGCACACCGTGTCAAGGCTGGCTGCAAAGCTGTCGAAATCGTCGGTGGGCAGCCCCGCGATGAGGTCCATGTTTATCACGTCGAAGCCCACTTCCCGCGCGGTCAGGAACGCCTGCTCGGTCTGTTCGCTGGTGTGCGCCCTGCCTATCGCTTTCAGCACGCTGTCGTTCATCGTCTGGGGATTTACGCTGACGCGCCCGGCGCCTGCCTGCTTTATCGCAAGCAGCTTTTCAGCGGTTATGGTGTCGGGTCTGCCCGCCTCGACGGTGAATTCGCGTATATGCGAGAGGTCGAAGTACTCCAGCGCCGCAAACAGGCGCTTCAGCTGTTCCACAGAGAGCACCGTGGGAGTTCCCCCACCGAAATAGATGGTGTCAGGGATCAGCCCCAGATGCCGGGAGATAGTCGCGAGCTGCTTCATTTCTTCGGTCATTTTCGCGAGGTATTCCTCCAGACGCGCGGCCGCGTGATCCACGGAATGCGACACGAAGCTGCAGTAGCTGCACCTTGTCGGGCAGAACGGTATCGACACGTAAAGGCTGAACGAATTCGCGGGAATGCTCTCGACAAGCGGCTTCTGCACCTGTTCGATACGCCGCGCGACTGCAAGCTTCCGCTGACTCACCAGCAGGCTCTGCAGCGCCTGTTCGTCGGTGAGTTTCGACAGCACCTTGACGGGTCTGACCCCGGTGAGTATTCCCCAGGGGAGGTCGTGCCCGGTGTATTCGCGCAGGGCTTTGTACAGCAGCACGGACATTTCGCGCTCCTGCTCCTTGTCGGGGGTCTCCGCGGGGAGGGTGCGGTTCATGGAATAGCGTTTTCCGTCGCAGACGAGTTCCACGGAAAGGTTCACGCCCCCGGAGAATTCGCTCTTTTCCGTCAGGCAGAAATCTCCCTGCGCGTCCGCGCGGTCGGTGGAAAGCTTAAGCTCCATCGGGGGGAAGAAGTTCCTGAAAAGGCGTTCCAGTTCGTACTGGAATTTATGGTCAATGAAAATCAGCGTCATTTTTTAGTCCTTCATCTTTGTAAGCTGTTCAGTCACGAATTCCGGAAAGCGCTCCCGGGGAGCGGTCATTCTGTTCCGCGCGGCGACTGCTTCCTGCGGAATGTCGTCCGGGAAAAGCGCGGTATCCGCGATATTCAGCAGCGGTATATCCATCAGGCTGTCCCCGGCGCATATTATCCTGCACCCGGGGGAAACACGCGCTGCAAGGCGCTGCGCGGCATTCCCCTTGGAAAGACCCGCGGGGAGCGCGTATATCTTGGCGCCGGTGGAAAAGCAGCGTATTCCCTCTGCCGCTGCCTGTTCCAGCGCGGAAAGGGTCGCTGCGGGGTCGTCTGATTTGGTGAACAGGAACATTCCGTCCACCATGCGTATTTCGAAGCTGCGGTGTGGGTCGCGCTCCAGTATTTCTCGGCAGGTGGAAAGCCCGTCCGAACATTTCCGCACCAGCCGCATCGAAGCCGCGCTCCACTCCGGGTCGGGAATGCCGTTTATCAGCAGCGTGCCCCCGTTGTCGGCGAGCGCGTATTCCGCATGAAACCTGGGAATGCATATCCTGTTGTACTGCTCTGTACTGCGGGTGGTCACCGGGATTATCGCAAGCCCCGGCAGAAGTTCAGCCTGGCGCGGGGAAATGCAGGTTATCGGGGCGCCGTCCTTGTATTCGCATACGATGTCCCCGGGGCGCATTTTCGACGCGGAAAATATCAGCGTTCCGTCGAGGTCGGAAAAGATGACGACGGGGGCGCGCTGAATGTATGCTGCTTTGTCCGGCGTTACCTCAGACATCGCTCATCACCTTTATTATGCCGCAGGCACGGTAGTTTTTCAGGGGGTATTCCCGCACCTCGACGCCCTTTTCGGCTGCAAGTTCCACAAGGTGCCTGGTCAGCGGGCTGCCGATATCCCGCAGGAGTATCAGCCGGGGTACTCTGCGCAGCAGCACGCGGGTGGCTTCGCCGATGGAGGGCTTGACGAGCTTTATGTCGCTGACGCCGAATTCCGCGGCTATCCTGCGGGTTTCTGCAAGACCGTTCCCCTCGGGCATGGGGGGAAGTTCCGCGCTGCCGTAGGTCATCTGCGCTTCTATCGCGGAAACGAGGTCAAGGGTGCGGTCGCTGCCCTCAAGATTTGCGAAGTGCGCGGCGCCGTGGAAATCCTCCGGGGCGATGAGCTCGTTCAGCACCGTTCTGCTGAACAGCCCCGAAACCACGCTGTTAAGGCATGCGCTGGGAATGAGTATATCGTCGTGAGTTCCGCAGAGCCTGCAAAGTCCTGCCGGGTCTGCAAGCACGGCTATCTCGCACATGCGGTCGAGCTTGTCCCTGCCGACGCCGTATTCATACAGCGGGAATGCTTCCAGCGCCTTGCGCAGGGTGCGCGTTATCATTCCCTTGCCGGTCCAGCCGTCTATGAACTGTATACCGTCTGCGGAATGCCTTGCGAGAATGTATTCCATAGCGCGCCTGTCTATTCCCCTGTCAATGATTATCGAAACGGAATAGTGCGGGAGAGAAACGCCGTATTTCGCGCGGATATAGCGCTTTATCAGCACCCCCACCGGTGTGCCTGCGCGCGCCAGTGAAACCAGCACGGCGCGCCTGCCCTTTTCAGCCCATATTGCCTCTGCGACGGTGCGCACGGCGTCCGCGACTGACTTTGCCCAGACGGCAAGCCCGTTTTCGTACTCCCTCAGATACGCGGGGGACGGCTCGTATTCCTCGGGCAGAAGCTCGCTGTAATGCCTGCCGGACTGTATCAGCCGTTCGCGCTCTGCGGGGGAAAGCGGCTGCATTCTGCCGGTGATGTCGGTGAGGAGAAGTTCCGCGTCGCTGCGGTCGTATGAGGAAAGCAGCCGCTTCCCGCGGAACGAAACAACCATCACCTTTCTGCCCCCTGCCGCCCCGCACAGCGCCCTGAGCGCGTTTTCGTCAGGGAATTCCGCGTCGGTGACGATAATGCTGAGGTCGCAGGGCTGGCTGTTGTAGAGGTACACGGTGCGCGCGGGGTCGTAGACGCTGGGCAGCTTCACGCGGTTTGTCATGGGGTATTCCCCGGGGCGCGGGAGTTCGAAGCCGCTTCTGCCGGTTTCGCAGGGCAGCATGGGGCTTCTGGTGGTGCAGTGGACTGCGGTTTTCGCGAACTTTTCAGAGAGCATTTTCCCCAGGAGAAGCGGCGCGTAGCAGAATTCCTCGGTGCCGATCACCTCCAGCGTTCCACCGGGCGTTTCGGGGATTTTGTCCGCTAGCTGCGCGCAGAAGCCGCGGGTCTCTGCAAGGAAGCTGTCGGCATTCACGCCGAGCCGCTGGTCGGATATCGCGTTGAAGCGAACGCATTCGTCTGCGGAACGCGGCGTGCATTCCCTGTCGGGGGAAAAGCGGTCGGGTTCGGCTTTGTTCGTTATATCGTCGGTCAGGGTCAGCGTAACGGGGACCACCCCCGCTTCACGGAAGCGCTCCATGCTCTCGCTGGAAGCGGCAAGCGACGCCGCGTAGATAGTGCACCCGGGGGCAAGGCAGCCGTCCAGGGCGTTTTTGAGGTTGAGCGCGGTGTTTCCGGTGGTGAATTCGTCGTCCACCAGGAACACCTGCGCAGCCCTGCGGAATGCGTCCTCGTCCCTTACGCAGAGAAAATGCTGGCGAGCGTGGGAATGCTGCTCCTGGAACGTGAGCGCAGTCGCCCAGTCCGGCAGCGTCTCGCGGGTGGTGGTGACGAAGAAGCAGTCGTGGAAATACCCGGAAACCACCGCGCCGATAGCGGTGGCAGTCTCAGCGAATGCGATGACGACTGTGGGCTTCTGCGCCCTGCCGTCCTGCGCGAGTTTCACGCCCAGGCTCTCGAAAAGCGCGATGGACGAAGCCGGTTCCGACGGGAAGTGCTTTGCCTGTCGGGTGTTGACGATGATGTGTTCCCTGAGGGGATTGTTTTCACGCCGGGCAAGGAAAAGGTGCGGCGCGTTGTTGATATTCATGGTTTCCTCCGTAGTTCAGACAGAAAGTGTTCTTTCGCGCGGATAAACCTTTCCCTCGCGCAGAAGCCTGAGGTAATCCGCAGGGCAGTTTATCGGCTCGGGCACGTCGATCCCACCCCCGAAAAGCCTGTCGAGGTGGTGGCTGTCGGAACCTCCGGTCTTTATCAGCCCGTAGCTGTCGGCGTAGAGTTTCGCGCGCTCGTTGAAGAGTTTGCGCGGGTCGTGGCTGGCGTTGATTACTTCCACGGCGTCTATGTCGTGGGGGTAGAGACTGATGTGGTGTATATAGGTGTCGTCCCGGAACGGGTGCGCGTGGACTATGAAACAGCCCATGTCGCGCAGCCCGCGGAACAGTTCGCGCTCGTCCATTTCCATGAGCGCATGCTCGTTTTTCTTCATCCAGTCCTTGGTCATGCCGTATATGAGGAAGTCCGCGTTGTACACGGTGAATTCGCAGCCGAACCACACTTTCAGCCCTATCTGGTCGCCGACTTCCTTTGCGCGCTCATAGCCCAGGAAGTACCTGTCGATACGCTCCTCCCAGGGCAGGTCCCGGGGGACTGCGGTGTTCGAGTTGAAGAAGTGGTCGGTCACAAAGATACCGTCGTAGCCGGCTTCCTTATGCGCTCTCGCCATGTCTGCCGCAGGCGCGCTGGAGCAGGCGCTGCCCTCTTTCGTGTGCATGTGGGTCTCGTATTTGTACATTATATTTTATCCTCCCCGGGGTTATTCGTCATACAGATTTATTGTACCACAAAGCGGGTGGTTTTGCAATAGTCTGGGGGAATTTCGCGGGAAAGAAAAATCCCCGCGGGGAGCGGGGAAATATTATTATTTGAGTGGAGAACCACAGCCGCTACAGAAGCCGGCGGGTTTGTTAACACCCCCAGCCGCTACAGAAGCCGGCGGTTTTGTTATTACGTCGTCCGCATTTCGGGCAAATTAACGATTTTTCTAGTGGTATCCACAGTATAATCAGTGCTGCTATAAGAAACAAATTCGGTATAATGCCGTATATTATACTACCTGCTATATCAAAATATGTATTGCTTTCACTACCATATTCAATAGTAAAAACAATATAACCGGTTACAAGTGATACTATTCTGGACATCATAACAAAAGATATTATCATGAACGGTGCAATGAAAATTTTCTTCTTTGCTCTTAATCTCAGAAGAATTATTACCGTAATGCAAGAAACAGGATATAACAAACCTATAATTGTACTAATAATTGTACTATAATCAAAACCATATGTAAATAATGTAAATGTTCTATTTATAACAAACGAAAGCGATAAAAGTGATAAGATTATTGTGAATGTTTTTCTTTTAAAACAAAGCCAAAGGCTGATTACGGAT
>HF989404.1:3243-6265 GCA_000432175.1 Eubacterium sp. CAG:786 | reverse complement strand
CAAAGCCAAAGGCTGATTACGGATAACACCAAAAACGTTTCAATTAATATAATAGATATAATGTATATAGAATTATCAATTTGCGGAAATTGAAATAGCGCCTCCATATTTTGATATATGGTTGTCAGATAGTTGAGAGTGTATATGCCCATTAATACAACAAATGATATCAGATAACCTTTTTTGCCACCAAAATATTGTAATGCTCTGTTCATGATTATTACCCCTTTTAATTGTTTTTAGGATTACCGCACTTTTCGCAAAAATCATTGATTGATGCGTTGGGCGTCATACACACAGGGCAAACCCACTCTTTCTTATCATTATCCAAAGTACTTTCTGTATTTTTCTCTGAACCTAATTTGATAATATTCTTTGACATTTCAATGAGCATACCCCAAATAGCATGAACTACTAAAACACCTATTGCCCCCAGCAAAACCACTGCCCACCAAAATTGTCTACCTAAATGAGAGAACGAGATAACAGCTATAAAACCTGCCACCATGCTGATATACATAAGCACGTTGTTAAATTTTGTCCATTTGTTACGCATACTAATACCTCTACTTAAAATTCTGTTTTGGAATTAATTTTATTATAATTCCATTTTAGAATTTTGTCAAGCACTTTTTCCAATATAATTTGTGTTAGTGTTATAACAAATAAAGCGAGGAAGAAGCAATGAAAACACGTAAGCAGGATTACGGAACTGCAAACATAGTCGGCAGAAATATCGAGCGCCTGCGCAAAAGCCGCAACATCAAGCAAAAAGATTTCATCGCAATGATGCAGACTGCTGGCTGCGACATAAATCCCACCAGTTATTCGAAGCTTGAGGGGCAAGTAAGAGCTGCAAATGACAAAGAGCTATTCGTAATAGCAAAGATACTGAACACAACGATAGATTCCCTATTCGAATCCGAATAACACAAAAAACTCCCCACCGAACCCGGTGGGGAGTCTTATTATTCAGAAGTATCTGAAATTAGTCGTTTTTGAACTCGTCGCCGTACATATTCTGGAGTTCTACCAGGTGCTTGTACTTAGCGGCAGCGTTCTTTACAGCCTTATCGAACAGCATTGTAGCTCTCTCGGGGTTAGCACGCATCAGGGAGTTGTAACGTACCTCTCTCATCATGAATGCCTTGTAGTCGCCTGTCGGAGCCTTGCTGTCGAGTGCGAACGGGTTCTTGCCCTCGTCTGCCAGAGCCGGGTTGAAGCGGAACAGATGCCAGTAACCAGCCTCTACAGCTTCCTTCTCGACCTGCTGAGCGATGGTCAGACCGCCCTTGATACCGTGGTTGATGCACGGTGCGTAAGCGATGATCAGGGAAGGTCCGTCATAAGCCTCAGCCTCTGCGATAGCCTTTAAGCACTGGTTCTTGTCAGCGCCCATGGAGATCTGTGCAACGTAAACATAGCCGTAGCTCATTGCGATGCCTGCGAGATCCTTCTTCTTCACGTCCTTACCGCCGGCTGCGAACTGTGCAACCGCGCCCATGTTGGTAGCCTTGGAAGCCTGTCCGCCGGTGTTGGAATAAACCTCGGTATCGAATACCAGAACGTTCACGTTCTTGCCGGAAGCCAGAACGTGGTCAAGTCCGCCGTAACCGATATCATATGCCCAGCCGTCGCCGCCGAAGATCCACTGGCTCTTCTTGGAGAGGTAGTTCTTTGCCGCGAGTATCTCGCCTACAAGACCGTCCTTTGCGGGGCACTTTTCAAGGGCGCTTACCAGCTTCTTGGTAGCAGCTGCGTTTGCCTTGCCGTCGTTCTCGGTTGCGAAGTACTCGTCGATGAGCGCCTTTGCGTCATCGTGTGCGTCCTCGCGTACTGCCTGCAGCTTCTTCTGAACTCTCTTTCTCAGAGTGTCCTGAGCAAGGAACATACCATAACCGAACTCTGCGTTGTCCTCGAACAGGGAGTTTGCCCATGCCGGACCCTTGCCTTCCTTGTTGGTGGTATAAGGAGTGGACGGCTCGGAACCTGCCCAGATAGAGGAGCAGCCTGTTGCGTTGGCAATGTACATTCTGTCGCCGAACAGCTGTGTAACGATCTTTGCATAGGGAGTCTCACCGCAGCCTGCGCATGCGCCGGAGAATTCAAGCAGCGGCTGCTTGAACTGCGAACCCTTGACTGTGGTCTCCTTGAACTTCTCGTGTACCTCGGGCTTGTCGGAAACCTTGGAAACAGCGTAGTCGAATACCGGCTGCTGATCCATCTGTGTTTCGATGGGCTTCATAACGAGAGCGCTCTTGCTCTTGTCCTTTGCGCCTGCCGGGCAGATGTTAGCGCATACGCCGCAGCCTGTGCAGTCCAGTGTGGAAACTGCCATGGTGTACTTCATGCCGGGCAGCTGCATAGCGTCCTTGGTCTTGACGGAAGCGGGAGCGGCTGCAGCCTCTTCAGCGGTCATGATAACGGGACGGATAACTGCGTGCGGGCATACGAATGCGCACTGGTTACATTCGATACAGTTCTCGGGGATCCACTCGGGTACGTCAACGGCGATGCCGCGCTTCTCATAGGCAGCGGAACCCTGCGGGAACGTACCGTCAACGATGTTCATGTCAACGAATGTGGAAACGGGGATCTTGTCGCCGCGCTGTGCGTTTACGGGGATCTGTACCTTGTTTACGAAATCGACCAGGAACTTGTTGTCGCCCTCAGCCTTGTGCTCGGGGAGCTTGCCCTCGCAGTCAGCCCAGGAAGCGGGAACGTCAACCTTGATAACTTCGCCTGCGCCCTTGTCGATAGCGGCGTAGTTCATGTTGACGATATCGTCGCCCTTCTTTGCAAAGGACTTGTACGCCATCTTCTTCATGTAGGTGATAGCGTCCTCGGGAGGAATGATGTTAGCGATGGAGAAGAATGCGGACTGCAGCACGGTGTTTGTCTTGTTGCCCAGACCGATCTCTCTTGCCACCTTGTTGGCGTTGATGATATAGAAGTTGATGTGGTTCTTTGCGATGTAGGACTTTACGGGAGCGGGGAGCTTTTCGTCCAGCTCGTCAACGTT
>HF989404.1:0-3195 GCA_000432175.1 Eubacterium sp. CAG:786 | reverse complement strand
AGCCGCCCGGTACAACGTCCTCTACCATGTCGTACTTGTCGATGTAGGACTGGTTGTGACATGCAACAAAGTTAGCCTTGTTGATGAAGTAAGTGGACTTGATCGGCGTCTTACCGAAGCGCAGGTGGGAAATGGTAACGCCGCCGGACTTCTTGGAGTCGTAAGCGAAGTAAGCCTGTGCGTACATGTCGGTGTGGTCGCCGATGATCTTGATGGAGTTCTTGTTTGCGCCAACGGTACCATCGGAACCAAGACCCCAGAACTTGCAGCATGTTGTGCCCTCAGGGGTGGTGTTGGGGTTCTCGGTGATATCGAGGGAGAGATGAGTTACATCGTCGTTGATGCCCAGTGTGAATACCGGCTTTGTGGTGTTGTTGTAAACAGCGATGATCTGAGCCGGGTTGCAGTCCTTTGAACCAAGACCGTAACGGCCGGTGAATATCTGAGCGTCCTGGAACTTGTTCTCCTTCTTGAGAGCTGCTACCACGTCGAGGTACAGCGGCTCGCCGAGGGAACCGGGCTCCTTTGTTCTGTCGAGAACGGAGATCTTCTTGACGGTCGCAGGGATAGCTGCAGCGAATGCGGAGGAAACGAACGGTCTGTACAGTCTAACCTTTACAAGACCCACCTTTCTGCCCTGCTTGAGCAGGTAGTCGATGGTCTCCTCAATTGTATCACAGACGGAGCCCATTGCTACGATGACTTCCTCAGCGTCGGGGGCGCCGTAGTAGTTGAACAGCTTGTAGTCTGTGCCGATCTCTGCGTTTACCTTGTCCATGTACTCGGTAACGATATTCGGGATATTATTATAATATGTATTGCAAGCCTCGCGAGCCTGGAAGAAGATATCCGGGTTCTGAGCGGTGCCGTGGAGCACGGGCTTCTCAGGGTTGAGGGCTCTGTCGCGGAATGCCTGGACAGCGTCCATGTCTACCATGCCCTTGAGGGTCTCGTAGTCCCACTTTTCGATCTTCTGTATCTCGTGGGAGGTACGGAAGCCGTCGAAGAAGTGCAGGAACGGAACTCTGCCCTTGATAGCGGAAAGGTGAGCTACGGCGCCGAGGTCCATAACTTCCTGGGGGTTGGTGGAGCACAGCATAGCGTAGCCGGTCTGACGACATGCGTAGATATCGCTGTGGTCGCCGAAGATAGAAAGCGCATGGGAAGCGACAGCACGTGCAGAAACGTGGATAACTGACGGCAGCAGCTCGCCTGCGATCTTGTACATGTTGGGGATCATCAGCAGAAGACCCTGGGACGCGGTGTATGTGGTGGTGAGGGCGCCTGCTGACAGAGAGCCGTGAACAGCGCCTGCTGCGCCAGCCTCAGACTGCATTTCAACGACCTTTACCTGTTCGCCGAAGATGTTCTTTACGCCGGCAGTGGACCAGGAGTCAGTTACCTCTGCCATGACGGAAGAGGGGGTAATGGGGTAGATAGCCGCTAAATCGGTGAATGCATAGGATACATGCGCCGCAGCGTTGTTACCGTCCATTGTTTGCTTTTCTCTAGCCATTGGATTTATCCTCCTTATAATTCCGGGCAGCCGTGGCTGCCTGTGACGACCGTGCAATGCCCATGGCATGTACGCACGGTATTATGGATGCGCTGAACAAAACCAGGCGTGACAAAATCAGTCTTTGTTTTTTCAGCGTGTCCCTAGCTTACCTTTTATTCTATCACAAGTTCTTCATTTTGTAAATAGGCAATGCGTTTTTTTCAGATTATTTGTACATGTTGCACCAAAAACTGTCACATTTATTTACAAAGTGATATTAGGAGATGCTAACTTTATATATCGTTAATATCGAATCTCCTTTGTTCAATATTACCAGATTTTGCGGCTGTTTTTCGTGGCTTAAGTAAATTTCCCAAATAAAAAAATATGTTATCGTTTTCAGCCCTTGTAAAATTCCGCAAGATATTGTATACTGTTCAATAGCGGCTCTGTGCCTCCTGCCTGTGCATTTTGCGGGAGGTGCGCCGGAATTTATTTTTCTGTGAGGGTGCACTCCCTCGGCTCATCGAGCAAGCAAGGAAGGAAGGTCACTTAATGAAATTCGGTCATTTTGACGACAAAAACCGTGAGTATGTCATTACTTCTCCACGTACCCCTTATCCGTGGATAAACTACCTGGGAACACAGGGATTTTTCTCTCTGATATCCAATACCGCAGGAGGCTACAGCTTCTATAAGGACGCGCGCCTGCGCCGTATCACACGTTACCGTTATAATAATGTGCCTATCGATATGGGCGGAAGATACTTCTACATCAAGGACGGCGACACCATCTGGAACCCCGGCTGGTCCCCTGTAAAGACCGAGCTTGACAGCTACGAGTGCCGTCACGGTATGGGCTACACGATCATCACCGGCAAGAAGAACGGGCTGAAGGCTGAGGCTACATTCTTCGTTCCGCAGAACTACGACGGTGAGGTACAGCAGCTGGTGCTCACAAACGAGAGCGGTTCCGCAAAGACCTTCAAGCTGTGGTCCTTCGCTGAGTGGTGCCTCTGGGACGCCCAGGACGACTGCACCAACTTCCAGAGAAACTTCTCTACCGGCCGTGTAGAGGTCGTTGGTTCCACCATCTACCACAAGACTGAGTACCGCGACAGACGCGACCACTTCGCATTCTACACCGTAAACGACGCCATCGACGGCTACGACACCGACCGTGATTCCTTCATCGGTCTGTACAACGGCTTCCACAACCCGCAGGCCGTTCTCGACGGAAAGGCTACCAACTCCTTCGCCGACGGCTGGTCCCCCATTGCTTCCCACTACAAGGAGATCACCCTTGCAGCTGGCGAGAGCAAGACGCTGGTGTTCATTCTCGGCTATGTTGAGATGCCTGTCGCTGAGAAGTTCGAGGCTGACGGCAAGACCATCAACAAGGTAAAGAGCAACGCAATGATCGAGAAGTACAACACTCCCGAGAAGGTCGCTGCAGGTCTTGCTGAGCTGAGAGAAACATGGGACAAGCTCCTCGGTATCCTGAACGTCGATACTCCCGACGACAAGGTAAACCGCATGGTCAACATCTGGAACCAGTACCAGTGCATGGTAACATTCAACCTGTCACGTTCCGCTTCCTACTTTGAGAGCGGTATCGGACGCGGCATGGGCTTCCGTGATTCCAACCAGGACGTGCTCGGCTTCGTTCACCAGATCCCCGACAGAGCAAGAGAGCG
>HF989403.1 GCA_000432175.1 Eubacterium sp. CAG:786 | reverse complement strand
AGCTCACCCTCGTCCGCCGCCACCCTGCCCAGCGCGAACCCCGCGATGTGACCGTTGCGGTCAGCGGTGCAGAGAATATTCAGCGGGTTGTTGAGTTCTGCAAGGAACGTACTCTGCGACCAGCTGTCGCCGAAGCATTCACGCTCGACGTGCTCCAGCTGCTGGAATAGTTCATCAGTGAGCTTCATACCAGCTCCTGCCCTCCTTTGCGTCCGCGGTCAGCGGCACTGCGAGCTTCACCGCGCCCTGCATTTCCTCGGTGAGTATCCTTGCCGCCTGCGCTGCTTTTTCCTCGGGGGCTTCGACGATGAGCTCGTCGTGCACCTGCAGTATCAGCCGCGCCTCCGGGAGTTCCGCTTTCAGCCTGCGGTAAACGCGCACCATTGCTATCTTGATGATATCCGCAGCCGTGCCCTGTATCGGGGTGTTCATCGCTATGCGCTTCCCCAGCGCCTTAACGGTCTTGTTGGTGGAAAGTATCTCGGGTATAAAGCGCCTGCGCCCGAACATCGTGACAGCCCAGCCGTCCTTTTCGGCGCTTTTCGTCACCTTGTCCATGTATTCCCTGACGCCGGAATAGTGGGTGAGATAATCGTCGATGTAGCGCTTTGCTTCCGCGACGGAAACGTTGATATCCTTTGCCAGCGAGAATGCACCTATGCCGTACACGATGCCGAAATTTACCGCCTTTGCGCTGCGGCGCTGCTCCGGGGTTATCCACTCCGGGGGAAGCCCCAGCACGCTTGCCGCGGTTTCGGTGTGGATATCTCCGCCCTCGCAGAAAGTCTTTATCATAGCCTTGTCGCCGGAAAGATGCGCAAGCACGCGCAGCTCTATCTGGCTGTAATCCGCGTCGGCAAGCAGATTTCCCTCGTCGGCAACGAAGAATTTGCGGAAGTTGCGCCCTATCTCGGTGCGCACGGGAATGTTCTGTATATTCGGCTCCGCTGAGGAAATGCGCCCGGTGCGCGTTTCAGTCTGCTTGAATGTGGTGTGCATTCTGCCGTCGGGCGAAACTGCGGCTTCCAGCCCCCTGACGTAGGTGTTGTAGAGCTTCGTCAGCGTGCGGTATTCGAATATCAGCGGGATTATCTGGTGCTTGTCCCGCAGCGCTTCCAGCGTGTCGGCGTCGGTGGAGTAGCCGGTCTTGCGCTTCTTTCCGGCGGGCAGCCCGAGTTCCTCGAAAAGCACGACGGAAAGCTGCTTCGGCGAGCCGATGTTGAACTCATGCCCCGCAGCCGCGTATATTTCCCCGGCAAGCCCGTCTATCTTCGGCAGCAGTTCCTCTCCGAAACTGTGCAGCGCAGCGGCGTCCAGCCGTATCCCCTCTATCTCCATGGAACTCAGCACCTCCGCGAGGGGTATCTCGATGTCTGCGAGGACGGGGTACATTCCCTGTTCGTGCAGCTTTTCCCACAGGACTTTGTTCAGCAGGAAAAG
>HF989402.1:14259-19819 GCA_000432175.1 Eubacterium sp. CAG:786 | reverse complement strand
AACCGCAGCGTTTTCGCGAAGCGATAATGCATATACTGTATGTATTTCAAGGTTTGGTAACGCAACAGATGATATAAGTCATAGAAATCTGCCGTGAAGGAGGTTTTTAGAGGTGACCTTATGACGTCTGTTTACATCGTGCGCTCATCGCGTAAAATCTCAGCCCATCGCGGGAAAAACTCAGCGACAGCCCCTTTTCACTGAAATAATTTTCAAGGAAGCTGCGCAGTTCCTCGCTGCTGCTGTCCACTGAGAAATTCTGCCCACCGCAGGAGCCGTGATAGTGCATCACGGTGGAAAACTGCTCTGAAACGGCTTTTTTCAGGTCTGCCATTTCTGTTATGTTGATAGTTCGTGTAGCCATAGCGCCTCCTCAGGCAAATTTGTTGTATTCGTCCTCGCAGCTTCTCATCGCAAGTATCGTGCCGGAGATAAGTTCGTCCAGGGATACCCCCATCAGTTCCGCGCCGCGCTCAATGACCTCTCGGGAACAGCCCGCGGCAAAGTTCGGGGACTTGTACTTTTTCTTCACGGATTTCAGCTCCATATCCTGCACCGATTTTGACGGCCGCATGAGGGCGGCAGCGCCGATGAGCCCGGTCAGTTCGTCAACCGCGTAGAGCACCTTTTCCATCTCGTGCTGCGGCTCAATGTCAACGGTGAGCTTCCAGCCGTGGCTCGCGGTGGCGTGTACTATACGCTCGTCCACCCCGCGGGAGCGCATTATCTCCTGCTCCTTTATGCAGTGCTGCTCCGGGAACATCTCGAAATCCAGGTCGTGCAGCAGCCCGACTATTCCCCAGAGGTCCACCTCGTCGGAATACCCCAGCTTTTCAGCGTACCAGCGCATGACGCCCTCCACTGTCACCGCATGCCTGAGGTGGAACGCGTCCTTGTTGAATTCAGTGAGAAGCGCCCATGCTTCATCACGCGTCATTATCGTGCCCATTTGTTTTACTCCTTAATCAGATAAAACCTATAGATTACATATGATATGATACAACATCATTCCGGATTTGTCAATAGCTTTTGTAAAAAATTCCGTATTTCATCATTTCTCACTAAAATGACGTTGACAAACCCGGTACATTATGCTATAATACATATTAAATTACTAGGTGAATTTACCACTGGGGAACCTCTAAAAACCGGTTTGAAAAGGGAAAATGGGTAGAGTGCACCGAATGCGATGAAAGCCGACGAAGTAAGGCTGTATGCCTTACGAGGAGGTTTTCTGAAGCAGTCGGTGTGCTATACACATTTTCACTCAAACAAGGTTTTTAGAGGTGACCACTATATAAAAAACAGGTGCGGGAAATGGACGATTTCATATGTGTGAGCATTAATTATAAGAAGTGCGGCGAGGAGCTACGGGGCAGGTTCGCTTTCAGCCAGGAGGCGCGGGGGGGATTCGTGACAGGCAACGGTGCTCTCAGCCCGGTGATGCTGTGTACCTGCAGCCGCACGGAACTCTACATGCTTGGCAGCGTGAACGACGGGCTGCGCCTGCTGACGGCGCTTTCCGGACTCTCGCGCTCTGTCGTGGAGGGCTGCGCGATGCTTTTCAGCGGCGAGGGCGCGGTCAGACACCTGTTCAGGGTGGCGTGCGGGGTGGACTCCATGGTAGTTGGCGAGGACGAGATACTCGGTCAGCTGCGGTGCGCGTATTCCTTTTCTGCGGAACGCATACGGCTGTCGCACAGGGTGAATATAATCTTCCAGAGCGCGGTAGCCACCGCGAAACGCATAAAGACCGAGACCGCGATATCCAGGACTTCCGTTTCGCACGCGACGCTTGCGGCAAAGCTTGCGGCGCATTCCGCACCGGAGGTAAGGGTGCTTCTCATCGGCGCCAGCGGAAAGACCGGCACCAGCCTGCTGAAAAATCTGCTTTCCTACAGGAATGTCACGGTGCTGGCGACGACGCGTTCACACAGCGGGCAGACCCTGCTCCTGCCGGAAAGCCCGGCGCTGACTGTAGTCCCCTATGAGGAACGTTACGCCCGCATCGCGGAATGTTCTTGCGTTATCTCCGCGACCTCCAGCCCGCACACGGTGCTCACCGCAGACCTCCTGCGGGAATGCTGCACCGGTGAAAAGCTGCTGATCGACCTTGCGGTTCCCCGGGACATCGACCCGGCAGCCGGAGAGATACCCGGAGTCACGCTGCGCAGTGTGGATTATTTCAGCAGCCTCGCCCAGGACAACAATCTGCGCAAGCAGGACAGCGTGGAACAGGCAAAACAGATGATAGAAGAGGACATCGGGGAACTGCGCAAAACGCTGCTTATGCACGAAAATCTCCCGCAGATACGCGAGCGCGGGGCGCTTTCCGGCATGTCTGCAGAGGAACTTCTGTTCCGGCTGAAAAAGGGACTTTCAGCGGCCGCGTTTGCCGAGGTCATCGGTTCAGTCCTCGGGGAAAAGGGGTGAAAACATGCCGTATTTTCCGTTTTTCATTGACATTTCGGGCAGGCGCTGCCTCATCGCCGGCGGCGGCAGGATTGCGCTGCACAAGATAAATAAGCTGCTCCCGTTTTCACCGGAAATGCATGTTGTTTCACCGGAAATATGCGACGATATCGCGGGCATACCGGGGCTTTGCCTGCAGCAGCGGGAATTCCGGCAGAGCGACCTTGACGGCGCATTTTTCGTCATTGCCGCCACCGACCGGCAGGAAGTCAACGCGGATATCTCCCGGCTGTGCCGTGAGCGCGGAATTCTCTGCAACGCGGTGGACAGCCCGGCTGACTGCTCGTTTTTCTTCCCGGCGCTGGCGCAGCGCGGGGACATCACGGCTGGAGTTTCCACCTCGGGGAAAAGCCCGCTCATCGCTGCCCAGCTGCGCCGGCAGATAGAGGGGCTGCTCACTCCGCAGCTTGCGGAAATATGCGATATCCTGGGTGAACTCAGGCAGGAGATACGCGGGAAATTCCCGCTGGAAAAACAGCGTGCACAGGCAATGACCGCAGCGCTGGAATACTGCCTGCAGCGCGAAAAAGTCCCGGAATACACCGAGCTGCTTGAATTCATCAACGGACTGGAGCTGAAAGTATGACCCTTAAAATAGGCACCCGGCAGAGCCGTTTAGCCCTCGCGCAGACTGAAATGTTCGCTGCGGCGCTGCGGCAGGAATACCCGGAGATAAACATCGAATTCGTGAGGTTTACCACCCGGGGCGACAGGATACTCGACCGTCCGCTGGACCGCATAGGCGGCAAGGGCGTTTTCGTCGAGGAGATAGAACAGGCGCTGAAAAACGGCGATATCGACGTCGCGGTACACAGTGCAAAGGACCTCCCGGTGCAGCTTGGCGACGGGCTGGAGATATCCGGGGTGCTTCCCCGGGGGGATTACCGCGACATGCTTGTCATGAGAAAGGGCAGTGAGTTTTCGCCCGCCGACCGTTTCACTGTCGGCACGGGCAGCCTGCGCCGTCGAATGAACCTCGCAAAGCTGTATCCCCATGCGGAATTTGCAGATATCCGAGGGAACGTTGACACGCGCCTGCGCAAGCTTTCCGACGGGGAATACGACGCGATAGTGCTCGCGGCAGCCGGAACGGAACGCCTGGGGCTTTCGCTCGCGGAATTCACGGTGCGTATGTTCGAGTACACGGAATTCCTGCCTGCGCCGTGTCAGGCAATAATCGCAGCGGAATGCTCATCAGGCAGCCGCGCAGCGGAGCTGGTGCGCAGCGTTTCCCACCGGGAGACCATGCTGTGCTTCAATGCGGAACGCGGCGTGACAGCCGCGCTGGGAGCCGACTGCACCGTACCCGTGGGAGCCTACAGCGAGATATCCGACGGAATGCTGCGGCTCACCCTTTCCGACCGTAACGGGAACACTGCACAGGGCGAGTGTCCCCCGGAAAAGGGCACAGAACTTATAAAGGAGCTGATATCGCAGCTATGACAGGAAAAGTTATTCTCACGGGCGCGGGCTGCGGCAGCTTTGACCTCATAACCCTGCGCGGAATGGAAGCCCTCCGCGGGTGCGACGTGGTGATATACGACAGCCTTATAGACCTGCGGCTGCTTGATCTCGCGCCGCAGGCAGAAAAAATATGCGTGGGCAAGCGCGCGGGGCAGCATTCCGCAAAGCAGGAGGAAATAAACGCGCTGCTGGTGGAAAAGGCGCTTTCAGGGCGCACCGTGGTGCGGCTCAAGGGGGGCGACCCGTTCGTGTTCGGGCGCGGTGGGGAAGAGATACTGGAGCTGAAAAGGCACGGTATCCCGTTTGCGGTGATACCCGGGGTGACTTCCTCTGTGGCAGTGCCGGAACTCGCGGGAATTCCCGTCACGCACAGGAAAAACGCGCGCAGTTTCCACGTCGTCACCGGGCACACCGCTGACAACTGCACGCCGGAAAATCTCGCGCAGTACGCAAAGCTGACGGGTACGCTGGTGTTCCTGATGGGGCTGAATTCGCTGGAAGCCATCGCGCAGGGGCTGGTTTGCGGGGGAATGCCCGCGGACGCCCCGGCGGCAGTGATATCGAACGGTGCAACGCGGTTCCAGAGAACGGTGCGCAGTCCCCTGGGGAATATCGCGGAAGCCGTCAGGAATGCGGGGCTTTCAGCGCCTGCGATAATCGTTGTCGGGGACGCGGCAGCGTTTGATTTTTCCGCGACTTACGTCCCACCGCTTTCCGGCAGGAATATCGCGGTGGTTTCCTCCGGCGGTACTGCGGAACGGCTCTGCGCGGTGCTTCACGCGCTGGGCGCGTATGCGTTCCGCTCCGGGGGAGTGGATATCGAAGAGGAATTCACGCCCGGTATCGACCGCGCATTCTCGGCGCTTGGCGGCTACACCCACATTGCGCTTACAAGCCCGAACGGGGCGCGGGTTTTCCTGAAAAAACTGCGGGAAAAGCGCGTTGATATCCGCAGCCTGAACGCGGTGAAGTTCGCAGTCATCGGCAGGGGGACTGCCGCGGTGCTGGAGGAACACGGCGTATTCCCGGAGCTGATGCCCGGGGAATACAGCACGGCAGCCCTCGGGGAACTGCTCGCAGAGCGGCTCGGTGAAAATTCGCGGCTGCTTGTGCTGCGCTCGGAGGAGGGCTCCCGGGAACTGAACGTGATTCTCGACAACAGCAATTTGGACTACGACGACGTGAAGATATACAGACCCGTGTACCGTCCCGCAGAAGCGCTGGAATGCGACATCGCGGTATTCACGAGCGCGGGCGCCGCAAGGGGATTTTTCGAAAACGGCGGCAGCGTCCCGGCAGGGTCGCGGGTCGCGGCGATAGGGAAAGTCACTGCGGCTGAACTTGAAAGGCACGGCTGCGCGGAATGCATTCTCCCGCAGGAAAGCACCGTGGACGGCGTTGTACAGAGTATTTTGGAGGCAGTAAAATGCAGAGATTCAGAAGATTAAGGTCAGGCGAGGCAATGCGCAGAATGGTGAGGGAAACACGGCTGGACGCCGCTGATTTCATCTACCCGATATTCGTTGCCGAGGGTGAAAACATCAAAAAGCCGGTGGATTCCATGCCGACGGTGTACCAGTATTCCATCGACAGGCTGGAGGAAATACTGCCGCAGATAGCGCAG
>HF989402.1:0-14169 GCA_000432175.1 Eubacterium sp. CAG:786 | reverse complement strand
ACCGAAGCGTACAACGACGATGGAGTGACCCAGCGCGCGATACGCTACATAAAGGCGCATTACCCGGAGATTATCGTCATCGCGGACGTGTGTCTGTGTGAATACACCGACCACGGCCACTGCGGGCTTATCTGCGGCTGCAGGATACTGAACGACGAAACGCTCCCGCTGCTGTGCGCGATGTCCGTCAGCCTTGCGAAAGCCGGCGCGGATATCATCGCGCCCTCCGACATGATGGACGGCAGGGTCGCCGCGATACGTTCCGCGCTTGATGAAAACGGCTGCAAGGATATCCCGATAATGTCGTACAGCGCGAAGTTCGCTTCGGGGTACTATTCCCCGTTCAGGGACGCGGCGCAGTCCGCCCCCAGCTTCGGCGACCGCAAGACCTACCAGATGGACCCTGCAAACGGCAGGGAAGCCCTGCGCGAGATAGCCGACGATATTTCCGAGGGCGCGGATATGGTCATGGTTAAGCCGGCGTTAGCCTATCTCGACGTGCTCAAAGAGGCGCGCCGTCAGTTCAGCCTGCCGATAGCCGCGTACAATGTCAGCGGTGAATTCTCGATGGTGAAAGCCGCAGCGCAGCTTGGCTGGATAGACGAGCGGCGCATAGTCCTCGAAAATCTCACTGCGATAAAGCGCGCGGGCGCCGATATCATAATAACCTATCACGCCCTTGACGCTGCCGAATGGCTGAAGGAGGAACAGAGATGAACACCGCAAATTCCGAAAAGCTGTATGAAAAAGCATGTAAATTCATGCCGGGCGGCGTGAACAGCCCGGTGCGCGCATGCCGTTCGGTGGGAGTTTCCCCGCTGTTCATCAAAAGTGCGAAGGGCTCGAAAATATACGACGAGGACGGAAACGAACTCATCGACTACATCTGCTCCTGGGGACCGAATATATTCGGGCACGCAGTCCCGCAGATAACCGGGGCTGTTAAGTCCGCGTGCGACAGCGGGCTTACTTTCGGAGCCTGCCACAAGGGAGAGATAGAGCTTGCCGGGCTTATCCGGAAGCACTTTCCGTCGATGGAGATGCTGCGCCTGGTTAACTCCGGCACGGAAGCGGTCATGAGCGCGATAAGGGCTGCCCGTGGCTTCACCGGACGTGACAAGATAATCAAGTTTGAGGGCTGCTATCACGGGCATTCAGACGGGCTGCTCGCAAAGGCAGGTTCGGGACTCATGACTCACTCGATACCCTCCGGCGCGGGAGTGCCCGCGGGCTGCACCGCGGACACGCTGCTTGCAAGGTACAACGACGAGGCTTCCGTCGAGGCGCTTTTCAGCGAATACGGGGACAAGATCGCGGCGCTCATTGTCGAGCCGTGCGCCGCGAATATGGGCGTGGTTCCCCCGAAGCCGGGGTATCTGCAGTTCCTGCGGGAAATCACGGAAAAGCACGGTGCGCTGCTCATTTTCGACGAGGTGATAACGGGGTTCCGGCTGTCGGACGGCGGCGCGCAGAAATATTACGGGGTCACTCCGGACCTCACCACCCTAGGAAAGATAGTAGGCGGCGGAATGCCACTTGCAGTCTACGGCGGCAGGCAGGATATCATGGAATGCGTCGCTCCGCTGGGCTCCGTTTATCAGGCTGGCACTCTTTCAGGGAACCCGTGCGCAGTCGCAGCGGGAATAGCGCAGCTGAAACTCATCGAGAGCACCCCCGACCTCTACGCCCGCATCGACGAGAGCGCCGGAAAGCTGCATTCAGCCATGCTTGCGGCAGGACTTAACGCGAACCGCTGCGGCTCGCTGCTGACGGTGTTCTTCACGGATAAGCCGGTCACGGATTACGATACGGCAAGGGCGTGCGACACCGGGCGCTTCGCGGAATACTGGCGCCACATGCTGGATAGCGGTATATACGCGGCGCCTTCGCAGTTTGAAGCTATGTTCGTGTCCTATGCGCATTCCGACGAGGATATTGAGCGCACGGTACAGGCGATAAAGCAGTTCGCAAGATAAAAAACGGGACGAAAGGTTATCTTTCGTCCCGTTTTGATATGTTCAGACCTGTGCGAAGTTTCAGCCCATGTTATCCCCGGTGGATTCACGCAGAATGAGCCGGTGGGGCAGCTTGTATGTTCCGTTGTCCTTTTCCTCGGACTTTATGTTGTGGATAAGCTTCTCGATGACTGCCTTTCCCTGGAGGTAGCAGGGCTGCTCCACCGTGGTGAGGTGCGGAATGAACATGTGTGAGTACGCAATGTTGTCAAACCCGAAGAAGAGCACGTCCTTGCCGACTGTGATGCCGTTGTTAAGGGCGTAGGTCATCGCGCCGATGGAAATGGTGTCGGAAATAGCGAATATCGCGTCAGGACGGTCTTTCAGCTTCATCAGAGCCTCGCAGCCGCGGGTGCCGCTGTCGGCGTCGTAGCCCCCGTAGTAGATGAGGTCGGGGTCCAATGGAATTCCGGCGTCCCTGAGGGCGCGTTTGTAGCCGTCTTCTCGGTCGATGGAGGACTGGCTCCTGACCTCTGTGGTGATAAGCCCGATGCGCTTTCTTCCCTTGCCGATGAGATATTTAGTCGCGTCGTAGCCTGCCTGTTCGTTGTCGATAGTCACGCACAATATGTCGCAGTCGTCAAGGCGCTCAAGGCACATGGCGAGTGCGTATTTCTTCGCGAGGTCGGAGATGGTGTGGCTGTCAAGCTTGGGGGCAAGCAGCACGGCGCCGTCAACTGCCTTTGAGAAGAGCATGCCGAGCAGGTGCATTTCGTGCTCCGGGTCGTCGCGGGTGGTGGCTATGAGCACGTCGTAACCCTGGGTATAGGCAGCGTCCTGCATGCCGCGCAGTACCTCGGAGTAGAAGCTCTGCTCGGTGGAAGCGATTATCGCGAGGATACGTTTGGTTTCGCTCTTGCGCAGGTCGCGGCCGAGGAAATTCGGGCTGTAGCCGAGCTCCTCAACAGCCTTGTTGACTGCCTGCACCGCTTCGTCAGACACGTTGGTCTTTTTGTTCAACACGCGGGAAACCGTGGCAACAGAAACGTTTGCAGCCTTTGCCACATCTTTTATGGTAATATTCAAGCGGTTCCACCTCTCAGATGTATTTGTGTATATTTATATAATACACGAAAAGTTAATCGTTTTCAATAGGCAAAATAAACAAAAATACAGGATCAGCCGGAATAATTGAAATTAACTGGAAGTCAAATGCAGAAAACGCCACAAATCCCCCCCCGAATGTGATAAAATACAGCAAACGCGGTATTGTTAAAAAAGCCGAAGATTTTCATAAATACCGCCGGTTTTTATTAAGAATGGCGAAAATTCATGTCACGGGAAATTTAACAGTGTTTTTTCTTGCAAAAGGCGCAAAAAGAGTATATAATAGAAATGTATAAGAAAAAATCTGCGCTGCACGCCGTAGCGCAGTGAAATATATCGGGTAATAAAAATGAAAACTGTTCTCAAATGGCTGGGAGATTACTTCCGGCATATCGACTGGATACTGATGCTGATATGCCTGTGCATTTCGGCGTTCGATATCTACCTCCTGTCGGCGCTGAATGAGATAGGCTATGTCAGGCAGGATTATATAGACACTCAGCTGACAGCGTGCTTCCTCGGGGTGGGCGCTGCGCTCGTCATAGGCATGATAGACTACAAAAAACTCGCGAAATGCTGGTTCGTTTATATGCCGGTCGCGGTGATACTCCAGATGCTGCTGTTCACCTCGCTGGGCATAACAAGAGCCGGAGACCTTGCATGGCTCAACCTCGGCTTTACGACGATCCAGCCGTCGGAGATACTCAAACTCGCGTTTATTCTGTCGCTGGCATGGCACATTTCAAAGCTTGGCGACAAGATGAACTCGCTGCCGCATTTTCTGCTGCTGTGCGCGCACTTCCTGGTGCCGTTCGGTATCATCATGATACAGGGCGACGCAGGTTCTGCGCTGGTGTTCCTGTTCATATTCATCTGCATGATGTTCGCAGGCGGAATGTCCTGGAAATACATCGCCGCGGGTCTTGTTGCAGTTCCTGCCGTGGCTTATGTCGCATGGAATTTCGTCATGGAGGACCATCACAGAAAGCGCTTTCAGCTTATCTGGGACACCCAGCTGCAGGAGGCAGAACGCCTTGGCAGCTACCTGCAGCAGTACAACGCGAAAATCGCCATGGGCTCGGGTCAGCTGACAGGACTTGGCACCCATGCGGACGCCTACTACACCTACGTCCCCGAGGGATACAACGACTTTATCTTCGCGTATCTCGGCATGCTGTTCGGATTTATCGGCTGCATGGCTCTGGTCATCGCGCTGTCCGTTATGTGCCTGAAGATACTTTCCGACGCCTCGCTTGCCATCGACCCTCTGGGGAAGCTGATATGCGTGGGCGTGTTCGCGATGTTCCTGTTCCATTGCGTTATCAATATCGCGATGGTGCTTTCCGTCGGACCTGTGGTGGGTATCCCGCTGCCGTTCGTGAGTTCCGGCGGAACCTCGCTCGTGATGAGTTACGCTTCGCTGGGGCCGGTGCTGTCGGTGGTTTCCCACAGGGAAAAGAAAAAGCACATGTTCTATGAGGAAAAGGAATAACCAGGGAAACGCTGAATAAAACAAAATCGACCCGTTCAAAGGAGCGCACTCACGAGTCTGATTTTGTTACGCTTCGCTTTATTCAGCTTATCCCCAAGGAAATTACGCGCAAAGCGTGAATATAACCAACGAAAGGTAAAACCACATGAAACCTGTAATCTCAACAATCAAGGATATCTATCCCGCAAGCCAGGCAGAGGCACAGAAGCAGCGCTACAAGCACGCTGTTGCAGCATTCGCGGAGCATTTCGGCTCCATCGGCGAGCACCGCTTCTTCTCTGCGCCGGGCAGGACCGAGATCTGCGGAAACCACACCGACCACAACCACGGAAAGGTATTCGCAGCGAGCGTAAACCTGGACGTTATCGCAGTAGTAGAGCCCACTGACGACGGGAAGATCGTGATAAAGTCCGAGGGCTTCCCGGAGGACAGCATCGAGATTTCCGCACTGGACGTGGCAGACGGCGAGAAGAACACTTCCGCGTCGCTGATACGCGGCGTTGCTGCGGGCTTCGTCAGGGAAGGCTACAAGATAGGCGGCTTCCGTGCGTACACCACTTCCGACGTTATGAAGGGCAGCGGACTTTCCTCATCTGCGGCGTTTGAGGTGCTGGTGGGTACTATCCTTTCTCACCTCTACAACGGCGGTCAGGTGAACCCGGTTAAGGTCGCTCAGATCTCCCAGTACGCTGAGAACGTGTACTTCGGCAAGCCCTCGGGACTTATGGACCAGATGGCTTCCTCAGTGGGCGGATTTATCGCAATAGACTTCAAGGACACCGAAAGTCCCATCATTGAGAGCGTTCCTGCGGACTTTGAGAAGTTCGGTCACGCGCTGTGCATCGTTGACGCAAAGGGCGACCACGCAGACCTCACTGACGAGTACGCTGCCATTCCCCGCGAGATGAAGGCAGTTGCCGGGTATTTCACCTGCGACACGCTGCGCCAGCTTTCCAAGGACGACATCATGCTGAATATCCGCGTTCTGCGCGAGCAGTTCGGCGACCGCGCGGTGCTGCGTTCCATTCACTTCTTCGACGAGAACGAGCGCGTTGACAAAGTAGTGCATGCGCTGAAATCCGGCAGCTTCGACGATTTCCTTTCCAGCGTGAAGGAGTCCGGCGACAGCTCGTTCAAGTACTTACAGAACATCTACGCGGCTTCCGACGTGAAGCATCAGTGCCTTTCCATCGCGCTGAACGTCGCTGAGTATTCGCTGCACCGCAAGGGCGCATGCAGAGTACACGGCGGCGGCTTCGCGGGAACGATACAGGCGTTCGTTCCACTGGAGATGCTGCAGCAGTTCAAGATGAACATCGAGAGGACATTCGGCAGCGGTTCCTGCCACGTCCTGAGCGTTCGCCCGGTCGGAGGCACGGAAGTTACAGTAGAGGAATAAAGGCTGACTCGTGAACTTCGCGCATACTCGAAGGCGCAATTCGGAATTATGAATGCGGAATTCGTAATTTCGGAGCCGCTGTCGCGGCGTCTATCCGATTGTATCGAATTTAAATCAGTCCTGCGAAGCAGGACACCATAATTCCGAATTCCGAATTATGAATTCCGAATTAAAAATGCGGGGCAGCGCCCCGCAGAGTTATTCGGTTTTGTATTGTTCCATCTGGGTGATGAGCATCTGGTCAACGAGTGCGTCAACCAGAACGCCGTTTTCGGTGTATTCCTCGCTGAAAACCTTGCCGTTTTCGCGCAGTTTCGCGGTGTAGCCCGCTTTGTCGTACGGAAGCAGCAGCTTCATGCGCTTCGCGGTCTCCGGGAGATTTGCAGCGATCACCTGCAGCAGCCGGTCAATGCCCTGGTTGTTCTTCGCGCTTATCTTGACTGTGGCGCTGTCCTCGGGGATATGCTCGGTGAGCAGGTCGCACTTGTTCAGCACAGTGACTACCGGTATTTCCGCAGCGCCGAGGTCCGCGAGGGTCTTCAGCGTTACGTCCGCCTTTTCAGTGGCTTCTGGGTCGGCTGCGTCGCAAACGTGGATTATGATGTCCGCGCTGGCAGCTTCCTCCAGGGTGGATTTGAACGCTTCCACCAGGTGGTGCGGGAGCCTGCGGATAAGTCCTACGGTGTCGATGAGCAGCAGACTGCGCCCGTCCGGGAGTTCGATGGAACGCGCGGTGGGGTCGAGGGTCGCGAACAGCTTGTCCTCCGCGAGAACGCCAGCTCCGGTGAGCAGGTTAAGCAGGGTGGATTTGCCCGCGTTGGTATAGCCGACTATGGCGCCGACCTGCACGCTGTCCTTCTTGCGACGGTTACGGGTGAAGCCGCGGCGCTCCTCCAGTTCCCTAAGTTCAGCGGAAAGCTTGTCTATGCGCCTGCGGATATGCCGGCGGTCGGTTTCAAGCTGGGTCTCACCGGGACCGCGGGTGCCTATTCCACCACCGAGCCTGGAAAGCGAAGCGCCTATCCCCATGAGGCGCGGCAGACGGTATTTCAGCTGAGCGAGTTCGACCTGCAGCTTGCCTTCTCTTGAAACCGCGCGTCCCGCGAAAATATCGAGAATGAGCATGGTACGGTCGATGACGCGGACGTCAGTTTCGTCCTCGACGTTGCGTATCTGCGACGCGGTGAGTTCGCAGTCGAATATCAGAAGTTCCGCGCCGAGGGAGCCGCATAGCTCCTTGACTTCCGCAAGCTTGCCCTCGCCGATGACGGTGGCAGCTTCGTAGGCTTCGCGCTTCTGAATGACCCTGGCAAGTTCTTCCGCACCTGCAGTCTGTGCGAGTTCTGCAAGCTCGTCCATGGAGCTTTCGGCGTCGTATTCACCGGTGTCCGCACCGATGAGTATTGCCCGTGTGAGATGTTTTTCTTCCATAATTACTCCTTACTCATGAACTCTGGTAACGGCAGAGTAATTTCCCCGTTGCTGCGTGAGTGCAGAACGTCAGTAATTACACACATATCGTAATTATATCAGCAAAAATTCGATATGTCAAGCAAATTCTGATGAATAATGCCGAAAGGCAGTTCAATATACACCAAATAAGGACGAAAGTCCGAAAGAAAGGCTGATAGCTTTGAAATTCGAAAGATATGACGTGATAATCGTAGGCACCGGTATTTCCGGCATCTACACCGCGCTTAACCTCGCACCGGACCTGAAGATACTCATGCTGTCCAAGCGGGAGCTTACGCTGTGTAATTCCGCGCTGGCGCAGGGCGGCGTTGCTGCGGTGATGGACAAGGAAAACGACAGCTACGATCTGCACATCAAAGATACCCTTATCGCAGGTCACTACAAGAATAATCTCGACAACGTGAAGATACTCGTCGAGCAGGGTCCCACCGACGTAATGCGCCTGAAAGAAAAGTACGGCGTTGAGTTCGACCTCAAGCAGGACGGAAGCATCGAGCTTACCCGCGAGGGCGGGCATTCCCGCAGGCGTATCGCCCACCACAAGGACACCACGGGCTTCGAGATAGAGACTAACCTCATCAAGCAGGTGCAGGAACTCAGGAACGTCACCGTTGTCAACTGGTCGGTACTCTGCCGGCTGGAGCGCAAGGACGGCATGTTCTTCGCTGACGTGCTTGCGCACAACGACGAGCCCGGAAAGCAGGAGCACCAGTATTACTGCGCGGACGCTGTAGTCCTTGCGACAGGCGGCATCGGCAGGGTTTACGACTTCACGACCAATTCCGCTATCGCCACCGGCGACGGAATTCAGCTTGCATACAACCTTGGCGCGGAGATAAAGAACCTCAGCTATGTGCAGTTCCACCCGACGGCTTTTGCAGACCGCAAGAACCGCGAGTGTTTCCTCGTTTCCGAGGCTGTGCGCGGCGAGGGCGCATATCTGCTGAACTGCCACAAGGAACGCTTCATGCAGAAGTACGAGCCGGAGCGCAAGGAACTCGCGCCCCGCGACGTGGTTTCCGAATGCATGATGAAGGAACAGGCTCTCACCGGCAGCGACGAGTTCTGGCTGGATATTTCCTATAAGGACCCCGAATTCGTCAAGGGGCATTTCCCGATGATATACAGCAAGGTGCTGGAAAAGGGCTACGACATGACAAAGGAGCCGTTCCCGGTTTACCCCTGCCAGCATTACCTCATGGGTGGAATAAACGTTGACGGAAAGGGCGCAACAAATATCCCCGGGCTGTACGCCGCAGGCGAATGTTCCCACACCGGCGTCCACGGAAAGAACCGCCTTGCCAGCAACTCTCTGCTGGAGGCTCTGGTATTCTCGCGCCTTATCGCGGAGGACATCACAAAGAACCGCCGCGAGGACGACCGCGCTTACGTTGAGTATCCGATGGCTTCCCCGGAGGGAAAGCCGCTTCCGCACGGAATCCGCACCGAGATACGCCACATCATGCAGAAAGCGTACTTCATCAAGCCGAATTACGAAGAAGCCGAAAAGGGACTTGCGCGCATAAAGGAACTTAAAGACCAGGTTTATAACAGCGGCTATGAGATAACCGCGGATTTCGTTGAAACAAAGTCACTGGTGACGGTGGCATACATAATCCTCTCCGAGGTACTTGAAAGAAAGGGCAAGGACGAATGATACTTTTACCGTTTTACGTTGACGACATCATTAAGACAGCGCTGACCGAGGACATCAACTACATCGACAGCACCGCTGACCTGCTTATCCCAGAGGACAGCATTTCCTCCGCGTATTTCATGTCAAAGGCAGACGGCGTTCTGTGCGGACTTGAAGTCGCGCTGCGTGTGTTTACGATACTCGATCCCGAGATGAAGACAGAGTGCCATTTCAAGGACGGCGACAAGGTGAAGTACGGCGATATCATCGCGGAATTCTCCGGACGCACCCGTCTTATGCTGAAAGCTGAGAGAACATCGCTGAACATTCTCCAGCACATGAGCGGGATTTCCACCTACACCAACAAGTGTGTGGAGCTTGTCAGGGGCACCAACGCAAGCATTGCAGACACCCGCAAGACCCTGCCGGGACTTCGCCCGCTGCAGAAGTACGCGGTTACGGTCGGCGGCGGCAGAAACCACCGTTACAATCTGACTGACGCGGCAATGCTCAAGGATAATCACATCGACGCATACGGCGGCATTACCCCGGCTGTGAACGCGCTCCGTCAGAAAGCGGGGCACATGCTCCAGATAGAGGTCGAAACCAGAAACCTCGACGAGGTGCAGGAAGCAGTTGACTGCGGTGTGAACGTGATAATGCTCGACAACATGGACTGCCCCACGATGGCGCAGGCAGTAAAGCTGGTTGCAGGCAGAGCGAAGCTTGAAGCCAGCGGAAACGTCACCATGGAGAATATCCGCGAGGTCGCAGAGACCGGCGTGGATATCATCTCGCTCGGCGCGCTCACCCACAGCGTAAAGGCGTTCGATATTTCGATGAAGTGGAAGAAGTAAGTAAAAACCGGAACGTTAACGCGTTCCGGTTTTTTATATTTTCAGTGTGGCAGCTTCATATTCGCCAGCTGCGGGAATTCGTTCCTGCGTATTTCGGCGATACGGTTGTCGATACGGCTGCGCGCCACCCCGGGGAGTCCCTCGAACTGCGGCTCGACGCCGAAGAATGCGCGTATCATCACGGCTGCGAATGCGTTGCAGTCCACGACGGAGGGCTGAATGCTGAAATCACGCAGACCTATTTCCGCGCCGGATCTGAAATTGCCGAAGTACAACTCGTTGTCCGTGCGGCGCTGCCATTCGCGCCGGAGTTCAAAGCAGACGGAGAAAAGCTGGTCGAGGGACGGGCTTTTCAGCCTGCGGAGATAAAGCTGCTTTCCGTCGGGAGTGAGATGCGCCTGCTGCCCGGGCTGCAGCGCGCTGTCGTTGTAGAACACCGTCGGCATGGGAATTCTCAGCATTCCGCTTATCATTTTGATGTAGTTGTTTATCATGGTTTCACCTCAGAATAATGTCAGTTGCTCGCATTCGGGGAATTCCCGCAGGTATGCGAAAATGCTCCCGGGGTCGTGCAGCATGCCGTATTCCGCGCACTTCTGGTGGAACAGCTTCAGCAGCCGCGCCGTGTCGGGGGAGGGCAGCTCGTAGTAATTCACGAACCGCTGCATGTAGCGCTCTTTCAGCCCCGGGAAGTGCTCGTCCAGCGCCTTGTAGAAGTACTCGCGGCTTCCCTCGCGGAGCGTCAGCCCCATTCCGAAAGCCATAACGCCCACGCAGCCGGCGCGGTGTGCATAGTCCAGGATACCGAGGATATTCTCCTCGGTGTCGTTGATGAACGGAAGCAGCGGCGACAGCCATATCACGGTGGGAATTCCGCGCTCGTGCATTTCGCACAGCACCTCGAACCTGCGTGAAGTCGCGCAGACATGCGGCTCGATGATGCGGCAGAGGTCGTCGTCGAAAGTCGTCAGCGTCATCTGGACTACCGCTTTCGTCTTGCGGTTTATTTCCTCCAGCAGGTCAATGTCGCGCATCACCAGGTCGGATTTCGTCAGCAGGCTCACGCCGAATTCGTATCGCGAGATGAGTTCAAGGCAGCGCCGGGTCAGCTGCAGTTCCTTTTCGGCGTGCAGGTAGGGGTCGCACATCGAGCCGGTGCCTATCATACAGCGCTTTCTGCGGGAGCGCAGCGCCTGTTCAAGCAGCTGCGTGGCATTTTCCTTTACCTCGACGTCCTCAAAGTCGTGCGCCATCTGGTAGCATTCGCTGCGGGAGTCGCAGTAGACGCACCCGTGCGTGCAGCCGCGGTAAATATTCATGCCGTTTGAGTTTGAGAGTATCCCCCTGGCCTGTACCTTGTGCATTTGCTCACCGCCGTTCACCGAAATCACCATTATGAACATTATACACCAACAGCCCGTTTTTGTCAACCCCGGGTAATTCACGCAGATAAACGGCGTGAGATGTTTTCTCTTGACATTCCCGCATAAAGGTAGTATAATTAAATATGTAGGGCGTATGCCCCGTTTTATTGTGGATAAATACCCAGTAATTAATATCAAAATGCCAGGCATTTACGTTATCAGGAGGAACAAAATGAGCGAAACGAAATTAGGCACCAAATGCGTGCAGGGCGGCTACACCCCCGGCAACGGAGAACCCAGACAGGTACCGATAATCCAGAGCACCACATTCAAATATTCCACCAGCGAGGATATGGGCAAGCTGTTCGACCTCGAGGCGAGCGGTTACTTCTACACACGCCTGCAGAACCCCACCAACGACACCGTTGCAGCTAAGATCGCTGAACTTGAGGGCGGCTCTGCGGCAATGCTGACTTCTTCCGGGCAGGCTGCGAACTTCTTTGCGGTGTTCAACATCGCCAGCTGCGGGGATCACGTGGTGGCTTCAAGTTCCATTTACGGTGGTACTTTCAACCTGTTCAACGTGACTATGCGCAAGATGGGTGTTGATTTCACATTCGTCAGCCCCGACTGCACCCCCGAGGAACTCAACGCGGCATTCAAGCCAAACACAAAGGCTGTTTTCGGTGAGACTATCGCCAACCCCGCGCTGACTGTTCTCGACATTGAGAAGTTCGCGAAGGCCGCGCACGAGCACGGAGTTCCCCTTATCGTTGATAATACGTTTGCAACGCCTGTCAACTGCCGTCCGTTTGAGTGGGGCGCTGATATCGTAACTCATTCCACGACCAAGTACATGGACGGTCACGGCGCTGCTGTGGGCGGCTGCATCGTTGACAGCGGCCATTTCGACTGGATGGAGAATGCAGACAAGTTCCCCGGACTGTGCACCCCGGACGAGAGCTACCACGGCATAACATATGCCGAGAAGTTCGGCATGGGCGGCGCATTCATCACAAAGGCGACCGCGCAGATGATGAGGGATCTCGGTTCCATTCAGGCGCCGATGAACGCGTTCATTCTCAACCTGGGACTTGAGAGCCTGCATGTACGCATTAAGCGCCACTGCGAGAACGGGCTTGCGGTTGCAAAGTTCCTGAGCCAGCACGAGAAGATAGAGTTCGTGAATTACCCCGGGCTGCCCGGCGACAAGTACTATGACGTTGCACAGAAGTACATGCCCGACGGCACCTGCGGCGTGGTAAGCTTCGGCATGAAAGGCGGCAGAAAGGCTGCCGAGGAATTCATGAAGCACCTCAGACTCGGCGCCATCGAGACCCACGTTGCGGACGCGCGCACCTGCTGCCTGCATCCTGCCAGCGCAACTCACCGTCAGCTGAACGACGAGGAACTCAAGGCATGCGGAGTATCACCGAACCTTGTCAGATATTCCTGCGGACTTGAGGACGCGCAGGATCTCATCGACGACATCGCACAGGCGCTGGATAAGATCTGATCATACTGAAAAACACCCCGGACTGAGAGATCAGCCCGGGGATTTTTTGTTCGGTTAAAAAGTCAGGATTTCAGTTATTTCTTGTCTGCGTCGCGATGGAGCGTGCGCACCCGCAGTCCCTGCTTTTTGAGGTAAGCCGCGGTCTGTTCCGCGAATGTCACGCTGCGGTGCTTTCCGCCGGTGCAGCCGTAGGCTATGACCAGACGGCTCTTTCCCTCGGTGACGTAGTGCGGTATCAGGAACGTTATCAGGTCGAACAGCTTGTCCCGTAATTCCTGCGACTGCGGGAAGCTCATGACGTAATCCTGCACTTCCTTGTCAAGCCCGGTCTTGTGCTTCAGCTCGGGAATGTAGAACGGATTTGGCAGGCAGCGCACGTCGAAAACCAGGTCCGCTTCCAGCGGGGAACCGTACTTGAACCCGAAAGACATGCAGCTGACTATCATTCCGTCGGAAGCCTTGTCCAGGAACAGCCCGGCTATCTGCTCTTTCAGCTGACCGGTGCTGAGGTTGGTGGAGTCGATTATGTAGTCGGCGTTTTCGCGTATCTTGCTGAGGAGTTCGGCCTCCGCGTCGATCGCCTTGCCGATATCGCCGCCGGAAACCTCGTCCAGCGGGTGCTTGCGGCGCGTTTCCTTGTAGCGCTTCATCAGCACCTCGCGGGAAGCCTCCAGAAACAGCACCTTGACGTCTATCCCGCGGACGTGCAGGCGCGTTATGCATTCCTCCAGCTTGAAGAACATCGCGCCGCCGCGTATATCGGTGACTATCGCGACCTTGTTTATCTCGGCGTTGTCGTTGCACATCGAGGCAAAATCCGGGATAAGCTGCGGCGGCATGTTGTCTATGCAGAAATACCCGATATCCTCCAGCGCTTTCATTACCGAAGATTTACCAGAACCGGAAAGCCCGGTGACGATTACAAATTCCATGATATGTGCTCCTTAGTGCTCCCCGAGAATGAGCATCTCGCATTCCAGCTCCACGCCCTTTTTCTCCAGGACTACCCTGCGTACCTCGTTCACCACCGACATTACGTCCTCGAATGTGGCGCTGTCGCGGTTTATTACGAAACCGCTGTGCTTCTCGCTGACCTGCGCGCCCCCGACGGCGTAGCCCTTCAGCCCGCATTCCTCAATGAGCGCGGCTGCAAAGTACCCCTCCGGGCGCTTGAATGTGCTCCCGCAGCTGGGGTAATTCAGCGGCTGCTTGTCGCGGCGCCGCTGCATGAGTTCGTCCATGCGCGCGGTTATTTCGGATTTCTCACCGGGGTGGAGTTCCATCGTGACAGAGGTTATCACATGCTCCCCGTGGGAAAAAACGCTGCTGCGGTAGGCAAGCTGCATGTCAGCCGCCTGCATTTCGTGCAG
>HF989401.1 GCA_000432175.1 Eubacterium sp. CAG:786 | reverse complement strand
TGTGCCACACCGCGCCGTCGTAACGCTGCATTTTCAGCAGCCATTCAAGTTCATAGCGGCATTCTATCAGCACGTCTGGCATTTCCGACGGCTTACCGGGAATGTTGATGTCCTGCTTTCTGAAAACCTTTGGGTAAAGCTTCCAGCTGTAAAGCAGGTGAGCCAGCGCGGTTGCAGCGGCAGTAACGTATCTGCCGTAATCCCCGGCGTCGTGCCAGCCGCCGGATACCTCAAGCTTTACTGAGGTGTTTTCCCAGAGGAGCGCCCGCCCGCAGTGGCATTTGCCATGCGTCCAGGGACCTGCGTATTCCGGCGTGAGCTCGCAGCCGCAGCGCTGGAAGTAGAATGCTTTCATGCACTTGTCGAAGCAGTCGCGGAAAACGTTCTCGCCTATTTCAAATGTGACCGAGCTTTCGCCGTCTGCATTCACGCGGTAAACTCCAGGAGTCCTGAGCGCGGAAAGGTCCGCGTGCCAGACATTTTCGCCGGAAGCGGCGTCAAATCCGGCAGATGTGACGTCCCCGGAAAGCACCTGCCTGCCGTCGGCGTCAGTCACCGAAAACCGCGAAGCCGGGAATGTCAGCACGGCTACCTTTTCGTCTGCCGGTCTGTAGCCCACCTGGTCCACGAATATCTTCATCGGCGCGTCGAGCATCTCGGGGATGGGATTTTCTATTTCATCATTGTTCATGGTATCGACCTCGTTCATGTTGCGGGGTGTTTCTTTTGTGCCCACACACGCTTATTTTACCACAATACCATTAATATGTCAATATAAAAACAGACGTACTTAATGTGAATATTGCATGAAAATCATCTTGACAAAACATATGATTTATGGTATAGTTATATAAATGAATTCAGACCCGAAGCCGCATATGCGCCTGACGGAATGAGCTTGTTTTTCTGCTGCCGAAACCCGTTTCCATTCCGGACGGCTTGAGGCAAAAGGCTGTAGTTACCCGCAGAGAGCGGGGGCATTCTGTTCGCCTTTTTCCCATGCAGAGGGAGAAGGGCTGTTTTATTTTGTGGGGGTATTAGTATGGAAGAAACGCGTGTTGCGGTGATATCGATGATAATCAGCAGCGAGGACAGCGCTTCTGCAATAAACTCACTGCTGCACGAATGCCGGAGTTATATCATCGGAAGAATGGGCATTCCCTACCGTCAGAAGGGGCTGAATATCATCAACGTGGTGCTTGACGCGCCGATGAATGTAGTTTCCGGGCTGTCCGGAAAGCTGGGCAGGCTGGAGGGAGTTACCGTTAAAGCGGTATACTCACCGCAGAAAGGAAAAGAAGAATGAGTATTTCTAAGAAAATCAAGGGCATACTGGCGGCTGTTCTCTGCATGGGAATGCTGGCAGGCTGTTCGTCCCAGGATGGAAGTTCCGCGGAAAGTTCCCAGACCTCTTCGCAGGCAGAAAAGACCGAGGAAGCACCCCGGACCGCAGAAAAGGCAACGGCAGAAGCTGCTGCTGACAATGATGCTTCCGCAGTACCCACGGAAGAACCCGCAGCGCCGGAAGTTATCAACGTAGCCGCGCTGAAAGGTCCCACCGCAATGGGAATGATAAAGCTGATGGAGGACGAAAGCGAGAACAGCAGCTTTAATTTCACGATTTCCGGTGCGGCAGACGAGATCACCCCCGCGATTATTCAGGAGAATATCGACATTGCCTGCGTGCCTGCAAACCTCGCTTCTGTGCTTTACAACAAGACTGAGGGCGGCGTAAGGGTGCTGGCGATAAACACCCTCGGCGTGCTTTATATCTGCCAGAATGGCGAACCGACCATAGCTTCCGTTGCCGACCTGAAAGGCAAGACGATATACGCCAGCGGAAAGGGCGCAACGCCGGAATACGCGCTGCGCTACATACTGTCTCAGAACGGCATTGACCCGGACAGCGATGTTTCCATTGAGTGGAAGAGCGAGCATTCCGAGTGCCTGAGCGCGCTCCTTTCCGACGATGGAAGCGCTGCGATGCTTCCGCAGCCGTTCGTTACAACCGCGCAGACCAAGAGCGAAAATATGAACGTTGTTCTCGACCTCAACGAGCAGTGGGAAGCGCTCAACAACGGCAGCGCGCTTGTCACCGGAGTAGTGATCGCGCGCAGGGAGTTCGTGGAAGCTTACCCCAGGGCTGTTGACGATTTTCTGAGCGAATACGGCGCGTCTGTTGAGTACGTCAATGCGAATACCGCTGACGCAGCGCAGCTCATCGGAAAGTTTGATATCGTGCCTGCCGCAGTCGCTGAAAAGGCTCTGCCAAAGTGCAATATCGTGTTTGTTTCCGGCGCTGAGATGAAAGAGAAACTTTCCGGGTACCTGAGCGTTCTGTTTGAGAGCGCAGCCGCTTCCGTTGGAGGCGCGCTCCCCGGGGACGACTTCTACTACGGCGCATAATAATCGGAGGTCCTGATGAAAAAGCGTATCGCAGCGGTTCTGTGCGTGCTGTTCTGGCTGGTGATATGGCAGGTCGGTGCGATGCTGCTGGGGCAGGAAATACTGCTGGTTTCTCCGGTGCAGGCAGTGGTAAGGCTGGCGCAGCTGATACCGTCTGCAGAATTCCTGCGCAGCGTAGGATTTTCCACCGGCAGGATACTTCTGGGCTTCGGCGTCGGCACAGTCAGCGGGGTAGCGCTGGCTCTTGCCGCGGGCAGGTCGCGCATAGTCAGAATGCTGCTTTCACCGCTCATTTCTGCGGTAAAGGCCGTTCCGGTGGCAAGCATCACGGTGCTGGCGCTCATCTGGGTGACTTCACGCAACCTTTCAGTGCTGATAGCGCTGCTGATAACGCTGCCCGTGGTGTATTCCGGTATGCTGGAGGGTATCGACAATCTCGACCCGAAGCTGAATGAAATGGCGGCGTTGTTCCGCGTGCCGGTATGGCGCAGGTTCACGGGGGTGTATCTCTCGCAGCTGCTGCCATATTTCAGGAATGCGGTGCGGCTGGCAGTCGGTCTTAGCTGGAAAAGCGGCACGGCTGCGGAGATAATCAGCATTCC
>HF989400.1 GCA_000432175.1 Eubacterium sp. CAG:786 | reverse complement strand
GCGGCAGGGGAATTCCGGCTGACGGACCCGCGCAGCATATGCGTGCTGCCGTATGAAGCGATAGGGCAGGACGACGGAGGGGAATACATCTACGTGTTCGAGGGCGGTTCTGCGGTGAAGCGGCGCATATTCACCGGCGCGGAATTCTCCGACGGCACCGAGATAGTAAAGGGCGCGGCAGCCGGGGAGCGCGTGCTGCTCAGCCCTGAGGACGTTTCCGCGAACCGGTATGTGAGGGTAGACGAATGAGCATGGCTTCCACGATGATAAGCATATTCCGCAGCCGCACGCGTTCCCTGCTGACGATGGCGGGGATAGCGGTGGGGGTGTTCTCGGTGGTGCTGGTATCCACCGTGGGGACTACAGGCACCGCGCAGGTAAGTTCCACCCTTGTCACGATGGGGGTGGACACGCTGCTGGTGCAGTCTGCGGGGAACTCAGTGTCGGTGACGATAACGGACAGCGACGTTTCCACCGTGCGCCGGGTGGACGGCGTGAAGGACGTGATGCCGCTGATGGCTTCCATGACGGAAGCGAAGATGACAGGCAGGCGGCTGGACTGCTACGTCTGGGGGGTGGACAGGTCCGCAGACCGGCTCATTTCCCTTGAAGCGGAACACGGCAGGCTGATAAACAACAGCGACTCCGCAGCGGGCAGCAAGGTGTGCGTCATCGACGAGCAGTTCGCGGTGAAATCCTACGGCAGGAGCAACGTTGTGGGGAAATCGCTGTCGATGTTCCTCGGGGGGAAGTACCACGAGTTCGAGATAATCGGCGTGGCAAGCTCGGGTCTGTCGGGTCTGCAGGGAATGCTGACGAACATCATGCCGGGATTTATGTATATCCCGATAAGCACCATGCAGCAGCTGACGGGGCGCACGACCTACGACAAGCTCGCGGTGAAGCTTGACGACATGGACGCGGACATACCGGTGGTGGAAGCGGTGAAGCAGGCGCTGAACGCCGCGAACGGCACCGCTGACGCGTATATCGTCAACAATCTTCTCGCGCAGAAGGGGCAGCTTGAGGACATTCTGGGCATAGTGACGACGGCGCTTTCGCTGGTGGCGGGTATCTCGCTTGCCGTATCGGGAATTTCAGTCATGACCACCATGCTGATGAGCGTGACCGAGCGCACCCGGGAGATAGGCATAAAGAAATCCATAGGCGCCACCGGGCGCGACATCTGCCGGGAATTCCTCTCGGAAGCGGTGGCGCTGACCATGCTGGGCAGCGCTGCGGGCGCCTCCGCGGGACTGCTGCTCTCA
>HF989399.1 GCA_000432175.1 Eubacterium sp. CAG:786 | reverse complement strand
TTTTCAAGGAGCTTTCTAACCTCGTCGCTTCAATTTCTCTCAGGCGACTTTGTTATTATATCACATCTTTTCAAGTTTGTCAAGAGGTTTTTCAAAATTATTTTTAATTTTTTTCTTGATTTTCTTCAAAATCGACGTGATTTCGAGGTTTTTCTCTCACCGCTTTTCAGCAGCTTATCCATTGTACCACTTTCTTTTTGATTTGTCAAGAGGTTTTTCAAAATTTCTTTTGTTTTTTCTTAACTCATCTTTTCGGTGATTTCTGGAAGAGAAGGTCGCTTTTCGCGACAGCCTAATTATTATATCACATTGTTTTCTTTTTGTCAAGTAGTTTTTCGAAATTTTCTAAAAAACTCTTTTGATTTCAGATCACTTTGTGTTCTTTTCGGCTGCTCTCTTGCGAAAGCTTAATTATTATACACCCATTTCATCAAAAAGTCAACACTTTTTCTGAAAAAATACTGCACAATAAGTTTTACTTGTTTTCAACCGTATTATACATATCATGTTACAAAAAATAGAATAAATAAACAGAACCCCGCATTTCTGCGGGGCCCTGCACATATCAGCTGTTTTCCTGTAGTTCTGAAATTATCTTCACAAATCCGTCCACATCGTTGAAATCCTTATATACAGAAGCAAACCTGATATAAGCGACAACATCGATATCTTTAAGCTTATGGAGCACCAGTTCACCGATCTTCTCCGAAGTTACCTCGCGCTGCAGGGAATTCTTCAGTGTTGTGGCTATCTCGTCAACCATATTCTCAATAGTTTCAAGCTTGACCGGACGTTTTACTGCAGCCCTGCAAAGCCTGTCAACCAGCTTCTGACGGTCAAACGGCTCGATGGAATTATCCTTTTTTATAACCATCAGGGGAATATCCTCGATGATCTCATAAGTTGTGAAACGAAAACCGCACTGAATACACTCGCGGCGTCTGCGTACCTTATTCTCAGTTGGTCGTGAATCTATGACCTTGCTCTCTTCGCAGCCGCATTCGGGACACCTCATGTTGATATATCACTCGCTTTCTGTAATGTAATTCCTATATATAGTATACCACATTCTGTCTGAATTTTCAACACCCTGAGCACTTTATTTGAAAAATATTTTAAGAAAAGGGCGCACCAAAGCACGCCCTTAAATCTATTAAAAATCAGATAAGCCCGGAATTATTGACCGCAGCCACCAGCGCCCTGACAGAAGCCACGATGATATCCGTATGGATACCCGCGCCCCAGCTTACAGAGCCGTCCGGCTTGGAAATGCCGATGTACGCCGCAGCCTTGGACTTTGAGGACTGCTCCACCGCGTTCTCAGTATAAGTAGCAAGATGGAAGTCAATGCCGAGACCGGTCTTGACTGCATTGGAAACCGCGTCCAGACGACCGTTTCCGGCGCCCTCCCATGTACGCTTCTGACCGCCTACTTCCATAATGACAGTCGCCGTGATATGCTCACCCTGAGTATAGTGCGCCTCGATGAACTTCAGCTTGCCCTGCGGCTCCAGATATGTCTTTTCAAAGATATCATAAATCTCGCTGGGGTGGAGTTCCTTGTGCTGGTGGTCGGAAACTCCCTTAACGACGTAGCCGAAATGCTCGCGCATCTTAGGCGGCATGATGATGCCGTAAGTCTGCTCCATGAGGAAGCCTATGCCACCCTTGCCGCTCTGGCTGTTGATACGGATAACGTCGCCCTCGTACTCTCTGCCGATGTCGTGCGGATCGATGGGGATATAGGGAACGTTCCAGTGTTCGGGATCCTTTTCCTCGCGCCACTTCATGCCCTTTGCGATAGCGTCCTGGTGAGAACCGCTGAACGCCGCGAACACCAGCTGACCGCTGTAAGGCATACGCTCGTAAACGTGCATTCTTGTAAGTCTTTCGTAGATGGAAGCCAGTTCAGGCAGGTTGCTGAAATCGAGGTTCGGCTCAACGCCGTGTGAATACATGTTCAGCGCCAGCGTCACGATATCAACGTTACCGGTGCGCTCACCGTTGCCGAACAGCGTACCCTCAACGCGGTCCGCGCCTGCGAGAAGTCCGAGCTCGGTATCCGCGATACCGCAGCCGCGGTCGTTGTGCGGGTGGAGGGAGATTTCCAGGCTGTCGCGGTTATGGAGCACCTTGCACATATATTCCACCTGCTGTGCGTAAACGTGCGGCAGGCTCTCCTCAACGGTGACGGGGAGGTTGATTATAACCTTCCAGTCGGGGGCAGGCTTCCAGATATCGATGACTGCGTTGCATATTTCTGCCGCGAATTCCGGCTCAGTGCCCGTAAAGCTTTCAGGGGAATACTCAAAGCGGAAGTTGCCCGGCGTCTTTTCACGGTACTCATTCAGGAGCTTTGCACCGGTAACGGCGATGTCGATTATCTCTTCCCTGCTCTTGCGGAAAACCTGCTCGCGCTGAGCCACGGAAGTGGAATTATACAGGTGCACGATTGCATTCTTGCAGCCGTCCAGCGCCTCGAAGGTCTTTTTGATTATGTGCTCGCGGCTCTGAGTGAGTACCTGAACAGTCACGTCGTCAGGAATGAGGTTCTGCTCGATAAGCGCGCGGCAGAATTCATATTCCGTTTCAGAAGCTGCGGGGAAGCCTATCTCGATCTCCTTGAATCCGACCTCAACCAGCTTCTTGAAGAACTCCAGCTTTTCGTCCAGGCTCATGGGGATTATAAGCGCCTGATTACCGTCGCGGAGGTCAACGCTGCACCACTTGGGTGCCTTTTCGATGTAGTCCTTTTCAGCCCAGTCCATGCACCTGAACGGAGGCATGAAATATCTTCTTGCGTACTTGTTAGCCTGTGTCATGATCTTTCCTTTCCGGGCAAAGCCCTGCGTTATATCACGCAAAATATAATAGAATTCCGTTGAACTGCCGCAGACCGCAAAATAAAAAAAGCTCCATCTCAGTCAAGAGATGAAGCTGAATACTCCACGGTACCACTCTCATTGGCAGAAGCCTGCCCACTCGGTCACATCAGACAATGTGCCTCTCTATAACGGGAGAAACCGTAACAGCTTAGTTAGCGCGAAGCCGTTCAGCTGTTCTGCTCAAGGAGGAGCTATGACCCTGCAACCCTACCGGCTCGCACCGAACGCCGGCTCTCTGGAAGTGCGTCAGGGCTTTGTTTCCTATCATCGCATTTCAACATATTCTATATGGATTATAACACACATTCCAGCGTTTGTCAAGAGCTTTAATCAAAATCACCCGAATATTCTGCTGTCCATATTGAACACAAGCTTCCACCTGCCGCCGCACTTTTTCCATGTCGAGGTTACGTGGAATTTGCCGGAAAGGTCGGCGTTTTCAGGTCTCCAGCCGCAGTGGTGATGACATAGTGCACCTGAACCGCGTCAGGAGTTTCGCAGACGATTTCAAACTGCTCTATAACGAACCCTGCACAGTCGAATTCACTGATTATCCCTGCGTAATCCGCGCCGCCGGCACGCCCAAAACAATGGGCATAGACAGACCGTCTGGCTCCACATCATTCCACTGAACGAACTTCTTTTCATCAGCAGTTTTCACTCCACCCCCGCAGCTCACGCAGAGTTTCGACGGTTTCGCGCACTGCCTGTATCGCGCCCTCCACCTCGTCAGCGGTCGTGAATTCCGACAGGGTGAGCCTGAGCGAGCCTTTCAGCATTTCTGCGGGAATTCCCATAGCCCGCAGCACATGCGACGGCTCCTCATTCCCGCTGGAACAAGCCGACCCCGAGGATGCGCACACGCCCCGCAGG
>HF989398.1 GCA_000432175.1 Eubacterium sp. CAG:786 | reverse complement strand
GCCCTTCCGTCCTCAGCGGACAGCAGACGCTCCACCTCGCTGCGCAGTTCCAAAGGAAATTCCATTGCTTACCTCTCAGAAATAGTTGTTGCGTATCTCCTTGGCAGCGAATGCGCCCTCGAGCTGCTGCCCGTCAGCGCCGGGGTGAAGTCCGTCCTTAAGGTACTTGCCCCTGCCGCCTATCACCTCGAATTTCTCGCAGATACCGCAGCCGCTGTATGTATCGATGACCTGCACCGAAAGCCCCTGGCATATCCTGCGCAGGCATGCTATGGTCTTTTCCACCTTGCGGTTGTGCTCCGGTGTGGCAGTCTGAATGGGCGTGAGCAGGAATATCCTGCACTGCGGGAAGTTCTCCTGTATCGTCTGTATGCACCAGCGCGCCGCGCCTGCCTCCGTGAAGAGGTCGATATCCTCATTATCGGGAAGCTGCTTGCCGCTGAGTGCCTTTTCAGGGTCGCCGATGAATTCCTCAAGGTCGTTTGTGCCCATCGCGAATGCGAATATATCCGGTGTCGGGAAGCTGCCCGACTTCACCTCGGCAAGAAATCTCTGGATATGAACGACTGCGCAGTTGTTTGCGCGCCTCTGCATCTCAGCGGGGTCGTCGGTAGGCTCCCAGCCGTCGCTTATGCCAGCGAAATCAGGGTCGCTGTAATCCTGCGTGGTGACTGCAGTACCTGCCACGTCGAATGTGCGCTTGTACCACACGGCACTCCCCACGGCAACGTTGCTGTGGCTCTTCATGCCGAGTTCGTTATAAACGTGCCAGCTCCACTGCTGTCCTGCGGTTATGCTGTCGCCGTCAACGCCAAAGTTGAGTTTAGAGAAATCAGTCATTTTGGTTTACCTCTATATGAAATATTTTCACAATACTACTTTACCACAAAAGAAGGAATTTGTAAAGTAAATTTTAAATGTATTCTGAATTTATATACCCGTCAGATCAAAATCCGGGGTGTATTCCTCTTTCGCGGAACTCCGCTCCTGCATGAAGCCCTCCAGACCCGCGTCATAAACCGCGTCCAGCGCTTTGCGGTACTCGAATGTAGTCAGACGGCGGTTGAGCGACTTTATCTCCCTGGCTTTCCAGAACGGTGTGTACTGGCTCATCAGGCTGAAAAGCACGTCCTGCCCGAAGCGCTCACCCACGCGCCGTATCACCTCTTCCGAGTCGTGATAATGCCCGGGAATAACGAGGTGTCTGACGATAACGCCTTTCTGCAGCATTCCGTCCGGGGAATACTGCGGTCTGCCGGTCTGCCGGAGCATTTCCTCAACGGCAGCCATCGCCGTTTCGAAGTAGCGCGGCGCCGATGAAAGTTCCACCGCGAGCGCGTCGGAAAAGTACTTCACGTCCGGCAGGTAGATATCGACGCAGCCCTCCAGCGCGCGGAGAGTTTCCACCCGCTCATAGCCCCCGGTGTTGTACACCACCGGAATATCGAGCCTGCCCTTTACCATGTCCAGCGCGCGTATTATTTCCGGGACGAACGGCGTGGGGCTGACGAGATTGATGTTCCACGCGCCCTTTTCCTGCAGCTCCAGGAATATTTCCGCAAGCCGCTCAGTTGAAATATCCCTGCCGTAACCCCCGGCGCTGATATCGTGGTTCTGGCAGAAAATGCACCTCATCACACAGCCGGAAAAGAACACGGTGCCGCTCCCGCGGGCGCTGTCCGTGCCGCTTATACAAGGTTCCTCCCACTGGTGGAGAGCCGCGCGCGCCACCCGCACGCCGCTTTTCATTCCGCAGAAGCCCACGGTGTTCACGCGGTCGGCACCGCATTCCCTGGGGCATAGTCTGCATTCCATAGCTTCACCTCGCCAAAACAAACCGGGCGCGCGAAAGCTGCCCGGTTCTGCTTATTTCCTTCCGTTTATGAGTTCCCCGGTGTCTGCGGTGACTGTTTTTACCAGTTCGTATGTCGGCGCAAGTTCACCCTTGTCGTCGTATGCGATGTTCATGTTCACAGCCAGCGAGTCGTTGGATATCGACGTGAAATCCAGCGGATTTTCAGCGTCCACATTGTAGATGAACACAAATGTCACCACCGGGAGCGTCTGCGTATTTGTCCCGTGCACTATCAGCCGGAAGCTGCTGCAGTCCTGCAGCGCGAACGACGCTTCCGAAGCCTCTCCCTTTATCACCGGGTCAATGACATTCTGCCGCTGAATGAACACGGGGTCGGTGTTTTCTTCCTTGTCCTCGTCGTAGACGTTCTGGGCAGCGATTATGGTGCCGTCAGTCACCACGGTGCCGAGGTTCATGTCGCGGTAGCGGTAATCCGGCTCGGCCTCGTTGCCGTTGGCGTCGATGCCGTTGTACACCGTGCCGTTGATTATGTACGTCGCGGTATCCACCTGCTGTATATCCACCGTGAACACCGGCGCGTAGATTATATTCTGATACTGTGCCAGCACCGTCGTCAGGTCCTCTACTGCGACGGAACCGTCCTGAGACTCGTTCATCTTGACGATTATCTCAGAGAGCGTTTCGTTCGCAGAAAGGTCGGTGGTGTACACCCTGGTCACGGAAGCGGACGTACCGGTCTGGTTCTGCACGTCTCCGCAGAATATCATTTCCCGTGCGTTCAGCATCAGCACCAGGTAAGCGATAAGCCCCAGCAGCACCAGCGCTATCAGCACTATTCCTATAACTATCTTCATACGTTAACCTCAGATGCAATATAAATTGGTGTCCCAGTCGGGGATATACGGGTGATGGCGCAGGTAGAACCTGTATTTCCTGTTTATCGCGGCTATCTGCAGCGGTATCGCGAACATGTCCTCGTTGCGGTGATAGAGCGCCACCGAAAGCCTCGGACGGTACGCGGATATAGTCTGCGCAGCGCCGTCTATCGCCTGCTTCTCGCTGCCCTCGACATCGTACTTGATGAATGTAGCCGCGTCCCCCTGCAGCATGTGGTCCACGCTCATCATGTTCACCTCGCGGTATCTCGCGGGATTTGCAGCGCGCACCGGGTCGTTTTCGTCCACCTTGGAACTTCTCCCCGCGCGCAGGCTGAACCGCATCACCGTTTCGCTGTCCCACGCGCCACAGTTGTAAGCCTCCAGCAGCCCGGAGCCTATCATATACAGCCTGCGTTTAAGTTTGACGTAGTTGCGGTGGTCGGGTTCCATTGCGTATATCTTGCGGAAGTGCATTCCCGTTTCGTTCAGGAACTTCACTATCGTGTCGCCGTTGTATGCGCCCAGGTCAACGTAGGTCTCATCAGCGCCTATCCTGAGCAGGTCGTACATCTCCTCCTCGGGACTTTCGCACCCGCGCAGGTACTCCAGCTTTCCGCTCAGCTTGTAGCGTACGACGTTCTCAAAAACCAGCTTCGACTGCTCGTCTGCCAGCATGGAATACACCTTTGCAAGCTCGTCGCGGTGTTCCCTTGCGTAGTCCAGCGTGAACAGCCCGTCGCCCACCACCGGCACATTCGGGGCGTAAAGCTCGTGCTTTTCCGCGATACTGCAGATATGCCCCATCACGTCCGGAAGCTGGCTGCCGAAGCACACCAGTATCAGGAAATCGTCGCCGTAAAGTTCCTCTATCTCGGATAGCTTCTTCACGCGGTAGCCAAGAAAGCTGTGACCCCGCACGAATTCATCGCTCGCCATTATATCGGCAACAGGGACGCCTATGCCGTCCAGCACGGTCTTTATCTTTTCCGCACCGTCGCCCATGCCATAGAGGACTATCTTCTTATCCGTCTGCCTGAGGTTATCCCAAAGGCAGGTATTTATCTCATCAAGGAAAAATGCCATTGTATGCCTTTCTCTGCTTTACATCATGCGGACCTTTTCCGCTTCGCGGACGCACTGCATGAATGCCTCCGATACCTTTGAGCTGTCGAGATGATATTTCTCTACGTAGATATCCACCGTCGTCCAGTCTGCCTTTTCGTAGCTGTAGGCGAGGTCGAACACATCGCTGTAAACTCCGCCCTTGCCCATAAGACCGTTCTTTATCTCCGGCGTCAGCGGGAATTCCTCAAGCGCCTGCGCCAGAGCGCGCTCGCCACCGTAAGTCACCATGGAAAGCAGACCCATCAGGTAGTACGAGTCGGCTTCGGGAGCCGCTTCGGGTATCATCAGGGCAAGCCGCTTGCAGAATTTTGCCAGCAGGCAGGAAATACGCATGAGTTCCACATTGTCGCTGCGGGTTATGCGCTGCATGCCCATCAGGTATATCCATTCGCGCAGGTAATCAAGCCCCAGGATAACGAGCGCCTGCCCGATGGAACTTACACGGTTCCTTACGCCGAAATACACCGAGTTGATGAGCCTCAGCAGACGCTGGCACATCGCGGTGTCGCAGGAAATAACGTCCACGATATCGCTGAACTCCGGCTCCGGCTGGGAAACCAGCTGCATGACCCTCATGAAATTCACCGGGAGCGGCGTTATGCTGTTCTTTGACATGATGGTGGGCTTCGCGAAGTAATACCCCTGCATGAAGCTGCAGCCCAGCTTCTTAGCCCACTTGAATTCCTCCTGGCTCTCTATCTTCTCAGCCAGCATCAGCTTGTTGGAATACCGGCAGATATACGCAGTTTCCTCGATGGATTTCTGCGGCGTGCGGAAGTCTATCTTAACGATGTCGCCCAGCTCAAACAGCTGGCTGTAGCTGTTGTCGTACTCAAAGTCGTCCAGCGCGAGGGTGTAGCCGCGCTCCTTAAGTTCCTGACAGGCGCCGAGAAGCTGTTCGTCCATCATGAGGTTCTCCAGCACTTCGACCACCACGAGTTCAGGCGCAATCATCTTCGGCACCCCGCGCTTGAGCAGGTTGGAAGTGAAATTGATGAACGCCTTGTTATTGCCGATGATATCCGTGATATTCAGCCCGAAGAACGCGTTGGTCACCACGTCAGCGGTGGAAGCGTCGCCGTCGAGCCCGTTGTATTCATTCTGCCTGCCGTTGCTGCGATAAAGCAGCTCATAGCCGTAGACATGGTTGTCGGTATCAAATATCGGCTGCCTTGCCATGTACACGTCCAAGCGGATCACCTCTCTCAGGATACAGCCGGGTCGCCCCGGCACATCATAGTCTACCTGTAATTATACAGTATTTCAGCGATTTTTTCAAGCACCGTGAAATATAAAACGGTTTTTCAGCAATATTGCACAATAAGTGGAAGAAATTTTGTTCAATTCGGAAGCAAAAGGGGGGATTTTAATTCGGAATTCGTAATTCATAATTCGGAATTATGGTATCGCCTCCGGCGATAATATTTTAAAAACTTTGATATGAAACAACACAGGGCGAAAGTGAATTGCTTCTTTCGCCCTGTGTTGTATCTATCATAGTTTTTGAAATTAAGTCCGCGCAAGCGGACACAACAATTCCGAATTGACTTAAAGGTTTTTATTCAGCGACTGCCCCGTTGCCCTGCCGACGACGGCGCTGTTGTAGTAGCCTATCTTCTGGCGCGTCATCTTCAGCTGTTCGAGTTCCCTGCGGGAATCCATGTGCTGGCTCTTGAACTGCTCGGATATCACCTTGTCCTTGTCAACTATACGCTGCTTTATAACAGTCACGTTCCGCTGGATAAGCTGCAGTTCCTTGTGCTGCTCGTCAAGCGGCACGCTGACATAGCTGCCGTGGGTCAGGTCGTTGAGCAGCTGGCGCTCCTCGGGCATTTCAAGTTCCATGACGCCCTCTGCCTGCTGCCTGAGTTCCTCAAGCTTCGCGATAAGTTCGTTACGTACGAATAACGCCTGCTGCAGCGTTTCCAGATCAGCGTTACTCATGGCGTCCGTCTGCTTTTCGTATTCCTGCAGCGTCTCGTAGATCTGCTTAAAGATGGTTATCACGCCCTCGCAGCCACGTAATTCTGCCATAATAACACCCCCTGCCGCTTACTTCTTGCGGGCTTTCTCCTGCGCCTCGATCTCTTCCTTGGTCATCTGGCTTATCTGCGTGAACGCGTCGCGCAGTTCGCCGACCATGGGGATTATCTTTTCGACCTCAGCTGCCGTTTCCTCGTCCTTTTTGATGTTCGCCTTTTCAGCCGTCCGCTGGAAGAAGTCGTACAGCTGGTCAAGGTTCTTCGACACCGGTACGTCCATATCAAGCGAACCGCGGAGCGCTCCAAGCAGCTCCTGCGCCTTCATGAACGCCTCATGCGCCCTCTTGATATCCTTGCTGCGTACTGCGTTCACACCAATCGCGAGCTGGCGCTCGGTCTCACTGTAAAGCTTGATGACGACCTCGACGGGGGTCATCGTCGAAACGGACTGCTTCTTATATGCTGAGTAGGGATTAGCCATATCCTGTGCCCTCTGTTTTCATTATATTCTACGGCGTGGCGCCCGTGACGGCTTCCGTCGTTTTATTACTGATAGTTGCCGGAAGTTCCGAAATAGGAGGAAATGTAGCTGGTCTGGCTGTTGAGGTCAGACAGCGCGCTCTCCATGTTCGTGAACACCTTCCACCAGTACTCTTCCTTCTCGGAATACTTGGTCTGCAGGTCGCTCATGCGCTCCTGGATACGCTTCATTTCCTTGTAGATGGTGCTGTCGGTGGTTACGGAGCTGTTCTCCTTGCCTGCCTTGCGCACCAGAGTACCTCTGGTTTCAACCTTACCGGAACTCTTCACGGCGCTGTCCATGACCTTGTTGACCTTTGCCATTACACCATTCTCGCTGTCGGTGAACAGCTTCACGATAGCGTCCTGGTTGTTCTCAAAAGCCTTGTCGAACGCGTCGTCGTCTATCTCAAGCTTTCCATGTTCAGACCACTCGCTGGAGGTCTTGATACCCATGCTGTAGATACCAAACTTCGTGCCGTCGTCCAGCGTAACGCTGTTGTACAGCGTAGTACGTATCTGGCTCATGATGGAGGAAACGGTGGAGTCGTTATACAGAACGCCCTGCTTTGCCTTTTCCTCCCACTTGGTTATCTCGTCCTCGCTCATCTCGTCGCGCTCGTCATCAGTCAGCGGGTCGTAAGAATCACCGTTGCTGTCCTTTGCCGGGGCAGTGCCGATGTAACCGTAAACGTCTTCGATAAGCTGGTTGTAGTCCTCAACGAACTTCTTTACGGTGTCCTTGACGGTGGTGGAATCCTTGCTGATGGTCGCGGTGTAGGTTTCGCCGACTTCCATGTTGTCATTGAACGTGAATGTAGTTCCGTCCAGCGTGTAGGAATTGTCGTTGAGGTATATCTCCTGACCGTTTATCTCAAACACGGAATTCTGACCGGAGGTGAAGCCGACAGTTCCGTTGTCGTCTGCTATGCCGAGCGCCTTTGTGACGTCGCTGCTTCTGATATCCACCTTGCCTGCGCCGCCAATTTCCTTGGATTCAACAGTAAAGCTGTTGGTCAGGCTGGAGTAAGTCATCGTGACGTTGGCGTCGGACTTGTTCACCGCGCTCATGAGGTTTGCAACGGTGGCGTCCTTGTCAACGGTGATATCAACGTCGTTGATGGTGAGCGTGTATTTTCCGTCTGCGCCCGGTGTGAGTCCCATAGCGGAAAGCTTCGTGCCGGAAGTAGCCTTGTTGGAGGCAGTTTCCCTGGCGATGCCCAGCGTACCGCCCTCGACGGAAGTCATCGCGAATTCAGCATCGTTGCCGTTCTTGTCCTTTGCTGTGAGGTAGGAGCCGTCCAGTGTGAACTTGTAATCCGGCAGGGCAGCGCCGAGCGCGCTCTTTATCGCGGAGGCGTTTCTGTCCTTTGCAGCCTGCTCGCTGGAATAGGTGTAGCTGTCAAGCTGGGTCTGTGTGACTGTGGCGCCTGCGGAAAGTCCCTTATCCTTGCGGTAGGCAGCCGCTTTGAGCTGGTTGAATTCCGCGAGGATAGTCTCGTTGCCCGCTGAATTCCTGCTTTCGTAATATGTCGAAGAAACGCCCTTGAAATCTACATTCACGCTCTTTCCGCCGATATCAACGGTGAAAATGTTGGTGCCGGTCACAACGCTGCTGGTGGAGATAGCCACCTTGGAAGCAGCCTGAGCCAGACCGAAGTTGCCCTTGCTCTCGGTGACGCTTGCGGTGGCGTTGCCGCCTACGTTGAAGCTTACCTTTCCGTTGGCGCCCATCTCAGCCTGAATGAACCACTCGTTGCCGCTGGCGTCAACTGAGCCTGTGGCGTCCGCGCCAGTCCTGCCGGAATAGCCGAAGCCCTCCTGCAGCTTTGTGTTGAGCGCGTCCAGCATGTCGGATTTCAGCGCGCCGGCGTCTGAAATATTGCCGTTGGCGTCCAGTGCGGCTTCTGCTGAGAAGTCGATGGTCTTGGAAACGCTGCCCACCTTGAAGCTGAGGGAAAGCTCGAACTTTCTCGTTACGCTGCCGTCGGCGTTGGTGACGTCCGTGCCGCCCGCGGAGATAGCCTTGTCAAAATCCAGCGCGAATTTCTCCATGGTAATGGAGTTTCCCGATGCCCTGGCAGCGGAAGCGCGCTGATTGAGTCTGACCTTATAGCTGCCCGCAGCAGAATTGCTGGTGGTGCTGACGGAAAGCCCGCTGGTATCCGCGCCGTTGGTGGCAGTCACACCGGAAGTGAACTTGTTGAACGTAGAAGCGCTCATGAGGTATGTATCGCGCTTGAGCACGTCGAAATACTTGTTCTTGAACTCGGTTATCTTCTTTGTGATGTCCTGATATCCTGCCTGCTGCCAGCTGAGCTTCTGGAGCTTCTGGTTCTGCTTGTCTATCTTTGTCTGATATGAGGACATCAGCTGCTTGATCATACTCTCGGTATCAAATCCCGAGGTAAGACCACTCAATCTCATTGTATTTGACATTTCAATTCTCCTCCTGCCTGTGCTGTTTCAGCAGTTCTGCAATGGCGCTGCCGGAAGCGTGCGCAGCCTGCTCGTTCGTCTGGCGTGCGTCCTTCAGCTCGCTTCTTATCACTTTGACTTCCTTAGGGGCGTTTATGCCTATCTTGACCTTGTCCTTGCCTATCTCAAGCACTGTTATCTCGATATTATCAGCGATGATAATGCTCTCGTCGGTCTTTCTGGTAACTACAAGCATTCTCAGCCCTCCTCATACACGGGAGCCTTGAACTCGTAGTGCTCCGTCAGGATCACCTGAGCCGCGACGCGCTCCTTTGTGTTCACGACGATGGGGCAGCGCAGGTTAATGGTGGTCTTGCGGTAATCCTCGGGGACTATCGCCACTGCAAGGCAGCGGTACTGCGAATTCTCGTCGATCTTCAGCAGCGCCTGTTCCTCGTCGGATATCGCGAACCTGTAGTCGCCGTATATCTTCATCGGGTCGTAAACCACGAAGCACGGCTCCTTTGAGTCCACCGACTGCAGCCACATCGGGAACGTTTCATCTCCCAGCGGGCTGAGCAGAGCATATTTCTTCCTGTCCTCGAAGCCGATTATACCCTCGGGGAATGTGATGACCCTGCTCTCGTCAACTTCCTGCTCGCCAAAATCTCTGGTAATTATCTTCATAGGCTATACCGGCGCGGACGCCGCTCCTTTCAGAATATATCAGCCCTTGACGTCCAGCACCGGGGGCTTGTACTCGGGGTCTGCGCTCCTGGGGAAGTAGATAGGCCCTCCAAGGTACTCTATCTCCACCCTGGGTCTGTCGCGGACGATGAGCTCCACGCTGCCCGGCACGAATTCCATCGGCAGCTGCTCCATGATATTCCAGTCGATCTCCTGGTCGCCCATCTGGTAGTCAATGCTGAGTGTTCCGCCGTCGAAGGTGATGTCAGCGCCCTCTTTCGGCAGGAACTCCATAATAGTCTCAACTGTTGCACCGGCTCTGGCGTTTTGTATCGCAATTTCCGAAGCTGACATTCCTCTCGCAAGCTGATTGCCCTCAGACGCGACTCTTGCCGTGCCCTGGAATGCAAGGGAAAATCCCTCCTGCGCTTTCTGCGCCATCATATCGCCGTCCGTCATGTGCCCGTATCCCAGGCTCTTTCGCGCCTGATAGGTGTCGATATTCACCTTGATGGGGTCGGCTTTCATAACGTAGCCGCCCTGCGTGTTGGTGATGTTCACCTTCGGCTGGCGCTCGGTAGCGTCGGGATACTCGTACTTTGCGTTTGTCACCTTGATCTCAATGGATATCGGGATCGTGGTTATCTGTAATAGATTGCTGTTCACTTCCAACACCTCCTGGTTGTCTGTAACCCGGGGAAACACCGGAAGCCGCTCGCGCGTATCCGGCTTTCTCTCCATATAACTGAAATGCGCGGCTTCCCTGCCTCACCGGTATACCCGGCAGCGCATCATGACCAAATTAAACCAAACTTAACGATTTATCAGCGCCATCAGCGGATGTAATTGAATATGCTGTTAGGGACTATGCTTGATGACATCTGCAGGCAGGCGTTGTAAAGCGCCTCGTAGGTCTTCATCCGCGTTATCTCGCTCTCGAGATTGGTGGCTTCGAGGTCTTTCTGGCGCTCCTTGAGATTGAGCGTTCTCGTGTCGAAGCGCGTCTGGTTGAACTCTATGTATTCCTCGGAATTACCCAGATCCGCTATCTCGACGAGCAGGTTTTCAGAGGAACTCACTATCCTGTCTATGCACGCATTCGCGTAGTCGATGTCGCCCCTGCGGAGCGCCGCGGCAGCGTCGAGAGTCACCTGCAGGTAATTGTTCGAGTAGGTGTCGCCGTTCTTGTAATCCGGCACTATGCCTGTGGCGCTCTTGGCGATGTACACCTGACCGGAAACCGTTTCTCCCTTTGCATTGAGGTATTCCAGCTTTATGTTGCCGTCGTCGTCGATGGTGGGAGTGTGCTTTTCATATTTGAAAGCTTCGTCCAGCTTTGCCTGGACATTAGCGGCTGTGGCAGCTGTGTCAGCGCCTGCGGTGAAAGTTATCGTCTTTTTGGTGCCGCTGGCGTAGATGTCAACGGTGTAAATCTGCCCGTCCTTAAGCTGGTCGAGGTTGATGGACGGAGTTTCAGAAACGTAAGCGCCGCTGCCGTCGCCCATCGTGAGTTCGCCCTTTTCATTGATGGTGGGTATCTTGTCCGGGTCGGTGACGCCCGCGTTGTTGAAAGCATTCGTTATCGCAGTCTGGATATCATTGGTCTTGTTGCCCTTGAACTTAACGGTGACCGTCTTGCCGCCTGCGGTTATTCTTACGGTGTTGTCGTTCTCACCGCTCCTGAGACTATCCGGACGGAGTGTCGAAAGTTTCTTGCCGGAGCCCTCGAAGCCGCAGCCGGAAACCCCCGCGCCGTTGAACGAAATTTTCAGCATGGACTGGGGATCCACTTCCTGGTTGTCGCTGATGACCATGCCGATACCGACATCTATGTATACATCGTTGGAATACGGGAAATCATTCTCGTTGCTGTACGCGTTGACCGGCACGCCGTGATAGAGTATCTTGGTGGCTTTGCCATCATCGTCGTACTCTATGGTGAACGGCTCGGCCGCGTTGCTCTCACCGCCGAAGATAGCGCGCTCCGCGCTGTTGGTGTTGAAGATGGAGCACATCTCCTTGGCCTTTGTTTCGAGCTGCTCAGCAAGGATATTGATGTCGGTCGCCTTTTCCTTGGTAGAGTTGCAGGCGTAGATGATGGTCTCGCGCACGGAAGCAAGCTGCTCCGAAACCTGCAGCAGCGAAGTCTCGGCCTCGGTGTAGAACTTGTCAGCCACCTTGAGGTTATCCTGATACTGCTCGGTGTGCCACAGCTGCTTTCTCACCGTGAGAGCCTTTGAAGCCTTCAGCGGCGACTGGCTGGCGCGTGTGTACTGCCTGCCGGAATATATTTTGTTCTCGGAAGCGTATTTCTCGGTGGAAAGGCGCTTGAGATTCCTGTCGTAATTACGCAGCAGCGTTGAATTTGTTATTCTCATTCAGACTGCCCTCCTTAAAGTCCTACTCTGCCGGTGCCGTTTATCAGCTTATCCAGCGCGTCGTCCAGCGTCGTCAGCATACGCGAGGAAGCGCTGTACCACTTCTGGTAGTTCAGCATATTGATGCCCTCTTCGTCCATCTGCACGCCGGAGACCTCGTCCCGGGCGTCGAGCAGCGTATCGACGGTGGATTTCGCGGTGTCGTTGCGGCTGGTCTCGTAGCTTATATTCTCTGCAAGACGGTCGCTCAGGAACGAGATATACTGGTACATGCTGCCCTTGAAATCATTCTCGTTGCCAAACTTCACGCCGTTCTCGAACTTGGAGATGAGGTAGAGCACGTTGGTGTTCTGCAGATTTACCTTGCCGTCCTTGTCGATGACTTCATCGTAGCCATAGACCTGCTTGCCGGTGGTTTCGTCTTTCGTCTTGATCATGCCTATCATGGTGGGGTTTTCCTTCCACACGGTGGAAACGTGGATATTGCCCGCGGTAATAAGCACCTTGGAATAACCGCCGTCCAGTTCGCCGTCGCCGTTTTCATCGGCTGTGGGATCCTTTCCGCCTGCGGGGTAGCCTACGAACATCTGACGTCTGGGGTCGTCGTCCGCGCCGTTGGCGGAGTTGAACGTATCTGCCAGGGTGCGTGCGAAAACGTCTATCGCGGATTTGTAATAGGCGATGCCGTGGGTGCCGTTCTGGCGGCCGGTGGCGTAAACGCCGTTGCCGTTGAGCATATCGACGTAGGACTTCAGTATACCAGAGTGCAGGTTGATCTCCTCACCGCTCTCAAAGTTGAGCGCCGCCTGGTTGCCTGCCTTGGCGAAATCCTGCATAACGAGGTAGTTTGCCTTGAACTTCTCGCCGTCGATGATATTCACGCCTGCCATATCAACGGAATAAGTACCGTTGTTGTTCTTGGTGACTGAGATATCGCCGTAGTTCGCGAGTTCGTCTATGTACATGTTGAGCTGGTCGTAAAGCTCGTTGGGGCCGTACTCGTCGGGGTAGTTTATCAGCTCCCTTGCGATACGGTCGTTGAGGGAATTTATCTCACTCATCAGGTTATTGACGTACCCCACGGTGTCCTCTAATTCGCCGATGTAAGTATCCTCGACTTCCTGCAGCTTTGCGCTGTAGTCGTTGAGCAGCCTGCAGAGGTTTACCGCCGAGTTAGCCGCGATGGTGGCGACTTCGGAAGCGTCCGGGCGCTCTACCGAGTAATCCTGCAGCGCCTTGAAGTACTGCTCCGTGTAGTACTGCAGGCCGTCGGTGTCGATGTTGTCGAGCACGTCCTCGATATCCGAAAGGACGTTGATGGTCTTTTCAGTCTCTGCCTCTATCGCAGTGTTCTCACGGTATCTCTTGTCGATGTACTGGTCGCGGGCCTGGCTGACGCCGTAGGCGTTAACGCCCTGACCGTTGAGCGAAAGATTGTTGCTGTTGCTGCACCATCTGAGGCTCTGGTTTCCGCTGACATACATGGAATAGAGATCCACGCGCTGGCGTGTGTAGCCGATGGTGTTGATGTTGGAAACGTTGTTGCCTGCGATATCGAGGCTCTTCTGTGCGACCTGTAAGGTGCGTTTCTGTGTTTCAAATCCCAGGAATGTTGGGCGCATATATTTTCCTCCTAAACCTCTCTGAAAGCCTTCGCGGAACTGCCGCCAGTAACCTTGGAAGCGCTCTTGTTGTAAGTCTCCGGCTTGTTGAATATGCCGGCGCGCCTGACAAGTTCCGCCTGGTTATCCAGCTTGCGCTTGACTATCTCGTTGGTCTGTTCATTTATTTCTCTGATATTGTCCACCAGGTCCGCAAGCTGCATTGAAAGCTGCTTCATCTTGGCGCGGCAGCCCTCCGGCACCTCGTCCATCATCTCGGAAAGCTTTCTGTCCGCGATGCCAAGCCCCTGGAACAGCGCCTGGCGCTTCTTCTCCAGCGACTGGCTCTTCATGACGTAAGCCTGCTCGGTGTTGAGGGAATCCGTGAGCCATTCAAGGTCGTCGTCGAGTATCTTTGTGTGCTTTTTCATCAGGAACTTATGCAGCTCCCGGTAGAAATCGCAGTCTATTTCTAGGCATTTGATGACTGCCTGTGCGGTTCTTTCGTCCATGCTCTCACCCGAAAATGATATAGGAAGCGATGTCGCCCGGCTCCACGCTGTCCATCGTCTGTCTTGCCTGTGCTATCTCCTGCGGGACCGCGTCAGCCTTTACCGCTGCGGAAATGCCGTTTTTAGCCGCCTGCAGCGCCGTGTCAAAGCCGAACTCCACCCTGTCTGTGTTTTTCGCGGTGGAAGCAGCCTCTGATTTAACGGCAGCGCCTTTTCTCGTGGTCTTGTATGCGGAAATTACCCCGTTTATTCTTTTTATCTCCATAAACTCTGCCTCCTCTGCTGTTATGATTTCTTTCTTCTGTTCTCTGGGCGTTCTCCGGGCGCTATCCGCCCATATATTTTGCCTTAAAAATATTATCGGCAGCGCCCTGCAAAACTTTAGCGCGACAACGCACTTTTTTGCATTATTTCTGCGGATTTTGCAAAACAAAACCGCTCCCCATGCAGAGGAGCGGTGAGATTTGTGAAAAAATCAGCCGAGGTACATCGAATACTTGCTGTCTGTGGAATCCGGCATGTTGAACGCGTAAGTGCCGTTGGCAGCGATGATGTAATCATCAGAGCAGGTGCCGAGCACGTCGGCGCTTCCCTTGAGCTTGCCGTCAGCGCCAACCATGAGGTCGTCCCTGAAATCTGAGAGGGATTCGCCCGCCGTGAAAGTCGGCATTCTGTGGATCGTGTAGTGCGTGAACAGCACCTTGAAATTCTCGTCCGCGAGGGCGTAGAAGTACCCGTCGTATGATTCCGCGAGCGCCGTGTCAAGGCTCTTGGTGAAGTACTTTTCAAGCTTTGTCATGTTGTCGGATTTTATATCGTCCCGCGCCATGACCTTGTTGAACGTGTTGTCCAAGTGCACGCCGATGATACCGTTCTCGCTGAACTTCGCCTCAAGGAAGATATACTTGTTGTTCATGGTGTTCTTGCCGCTCTTGTACTCGATGAACTTCGTGTCAGACGGTTCGTACTGCACAAGCTCCATCTCAGTCATCTGCGCGCGGGTGAACGTCAGCTGCGCCGCCGTAAAGAACGCCGCCGCGTTAGAGTTGCCCGAAAGTTGCTTGTCGGAGTTACCGCCGATCATGTTGACCATGAGAATGGTGATGATGACAGCCATGATTGCCAGGACAACTATAAGCTCCACCAGAGTGAAACCTTTTTTAGCCTTGAGTCTGTGAAGGTATTGTATCATGCGATATTCCGCCTTTCGTGAAATTCGGGGCGCCATTATTCAAACGTTCATCTCATGTCGGATAAACGCTTGAATAATAGCACTAATTCCCCGACGGCTTGCGCCGCCGAGGAACGATGTGCTTGTTTAGAAGCTCTCACTCACATGGAGTGTAAGTCTATTAGGACTTCTGGAGCTTGGGGTTTGTACCGATTACAACGCCGTCGGTATCAAGACCAGCCTTGTCGCCGCCGAAACCGAATGTACCAGCGTCCCAGTCAGCCTGAGCGGGCATTGTGCCGGAATAACTAGCGTCGCCATCAACGATTGCTACGCCAACAACACCGCCGTTGAGCAGGGTGAGGGAAATTGTAGCGTTCTTGATATCACGAAGGGTATCAGCCATGAACAGGCAGTAGTCGAAGTTCTTGTCAGTGCCGCCGGACCATGAAGCTGCTGTGCCAGTACCGGTCTGGAAAGAACCAACGCCGGAAGTAGACCATGCACCAGCAGTTACACTAACAGTAACCTCGCCAGTACCGCCCTTAAGGGTCTTCTTAGCTGCGTCCATGTTGGTCAGCCAGGTAGTGGTCTGGGTCTTGATCTGGGAAGCAGAGGAGTCAGCAGAAGTGATTCTGGAATCCTGTACTACGCCGAGCATGGTGGGAACGAGGATAGCAGCAAGTACGCCGATGATAGCGATTACTACTACGAGCTCTACGAGTGTAAAGCCCTTCTTGGCCTTGAGAGCCTGAAGCTTCTTTATCATTGTAAAGACCTCCTGAAAGTAAAAAATTTTTTATGTATAACCCCAGCGGAGCTATATCCATGTTTATTTCGCATCGGAGCTATGTTCCTTTGCTGTAATCACATTATATCCTATCGCGATAAAAAATGCAAGTGTTTTTTTCAAAAAAAAGCAATGCAAACACAAATTCGTTTAAAACAATCTATTCGGCATAGGCATTTTTGTGCACTTTGTGAAAAGTTTTTGTGTAACGTGTGTTAATCATTTACATTCTGCATGTTCGGAATGCCACACCTGCATTTTTTCCGTGTCACGGAAAGGACAATATCGGTGATGTGCCCAGCACGGTGCCGTCGCCGAGCCTGCCCGCCTTATCGGAGCCGTCGAAATCAAACACCCCGTCCCGCATATCCTGCAGCGACGGCATGACATACGCCGGCTGCGAAGCGCCCTGTATCAGCGCAACGCCGATGACGTGGCTGTATTCAACGTGCAGCTCAATATATGCGGTGCCCATTCCCTGGGTGACTACCGCGAGGTACGACAGCAGTTCGGTGTCGCGCTTGCTGCCGGCGTCAGACGTAGTGACCTGGGGCAGGGTGTTCCAGTGGTTCACCTTGTCTATCCAGTCTTCGGAAGAACCTCCCGTGAGCGTCCAGACGCCGTTATCCACCTTTATGACAACAGTTTCCGCGCCGCCCACGTGGGTGTCCATCTGTGTATCAAGCTTCGTCAGGAATTCTGCGGTCCTGTCCCTTATCGTCTTTGCCAGATGATTTGACGACGCTATCTGGGAATTTATGACCACATTATACATCGTGGGTATCAGCAGACCTGCCAGCACCCCGATTATTGCAACGACAACAACCAGCTCCACCAGCGTGAAACCGTTCTTGCGCCGGAGCCTGCCTATCATTTTCATATCCAACACCAAAAATCAATAACCAACAGAAAGATATCTCTTGAACTCGTTAGGATCCTGGCAGCGTGTGAGCGCGACTTCCTTGGTGATCTTGCCCATGTTGACAAGCCTTGCGAGATCCTGGTCGAGGGTGAACATGCCGTTCTTCTTACCGGTGGCGATAGCTGTCGGTATCTGGAATATCTTACCTTCGCGTATCATGGCGCGTACCGCGTCAGTAGCCGCGAGTATCTCAAGAGCCGCGCAGCGTCCCTTGCCATCGGCGGTGGGAACGAGGGTCTGGGAAATAATGCCGACAACTGAGTTAGCCAGCTGCGAGCGTATCTGTCCCTGGGAATGCGGGGGGTAAACGTCGATGATACGGTCGATGGTCTCAGCGGCGCCGGTGGTATGCAGGGTCGAGAACACCAGGTGACCGGTTTCTGCCGCCGTTACGGCTGCGTTGATGGTCTCGAAGTCACGCATTTCTCCGACCAGGATAACGTCCGGGTCCTCACGGAGTGCGGCTCTCAGCGATCCTGCGAAGCTGTCAACATCCTGTCCGATCTCACGCTGGTTGACCATGGACTGCTTATGTGTGTGCAGGTACTCGATAGGGTCCTCGACGGTGATTATGTGGCAGTTCTTTGATCTGTTGATGTGGTCTATCATCGCAGCCAGGGTTGTGGACTTACCGGAACCTGTAGGTCCGGTCACGAGAACCAGCCCACGGGGCGCCATCGCGAATTCGCCCAGGGTAGCCGGGAGTGCCAGGTCCGCGAGGGTCGGGATATCGTTTCTCAGCAGACGGATAGCCACTGCGTGGTAGCCGCGCTGACGGTATACGTTGACTCTGTGACGGAAGCCCGCTGTGGACACGTACGAGAAGTCGGTGTCCAGTCCCTTGGATATCTGGGACTTGTGCTTGATAGACGTTATCTGGTTGATGATATTTACGATGATAGGCTCAGTGCAGTCTGGGTAGCCGCTGAGCTTTCTGATGGAACCATGCAGACGTACTACCGGCGGCAGGCCTGCGGTGAAGTGCAGGTCCGAGCAGCCAAGCTCTCTTGCCTCGTCGAGTATCCTGTTGATGTCCATTATATTTGTGTTCATGCCTTCCACGATGTTACGCTCCTTTAATATAAGTATTCCGGCTGCGGTCGATATATTCCGGTGAAGTCACGCGCGCGGCTTTCTGCTGTCCGCATTCCTTGTGGCTACTCAGGGTAATATCTCCACACATTTTGTCAGACTGTATAAGTAGCCTTTACCAGCTCGTCCATTGTCGTTCTTCCGGCAAGGACCATCTTTGTAACGTTGTCGCGAAGCAGCAGCGTACCGTTTTCGGTAGCCTTTGCGCCTATCTCCTCGGCAGTTGCGCCCCTGGAGATGAGTTCCTTTATATCGTTAGACGTTACGATGATCTCATGGATCGCTGTACGTCCGGAATAACCAGTTCCCCTGCACTTCTTGCAGCCGCCCTTGTGCGCCTGGCATATCTGCACGGGCTTATCCATGCTGACAAGACGGAGGTCTGCGGGGTCTGTGAGTGTAATCTGTTCCTTGCACTCGTTGCACAGGAGCTTGACCAGTCGCTGTGCGATGATACCAACGAGAGAGGAAGCAACCATGTACGGCGCAACGCCCATATCCACCAGACGGACGATAGTGGAAGCCGCGTCGTTGGTATGCAGTGTAGAAAGCACGAAGTGACCTGTGATAGCGGCTCTGATAGCGATATCAGCTGTCTCACCGTCACGGATCTCTCCGACCATTATGATATCCGGGTCCTGACGGAGAATGGAACGGAGCGCGGCGGCAAACGTCATACCAGCCTTTGCGTTGATCTGGCACTGGTTTACGCCGTCGATCTTTTTCTCGACAGGGTCCTCAACCGTTACGATGTTTACATTCGGTTTGGAAAGCTCGCCGAGGGTCGCGTAAAGCGTTGTGGACTTACCGGAACCTGTAGGTCCCGTAACCAGCATAACGCCGTTCGGGCAGCGGATTATCTGCTTGAACATCTCGTAGTTGTAATCCGTCATACCGAGGTCGGTGATCTTTCTTGTCTTTTCGTCCGCAGTGGAAAGCAGTCGGATAACGCACTTCTCACCGTAAACGCAGGGGATAGTAGATACACGGACGTCCAGGTTGACGCCGTCGATCTTCATGCCGAAACGGCCGTCAAGCGGGATACGCTTCTCCGCGATGTTCATACCGCCGAGTATCTTGATACGCGTGATAAGGGAATTATGCAGCGCGGGAGAAACCTTCATAGCCTCCTGCTCGACGAGTTCGCCGTCTATTCTGAAACGGATACGCGTGCGGTTCTTGAACGGCTCGATGTGAATATCCGACGCGTTTATGCGGAACGCTGTTTCTACCATGGTGTTGACCAGTCGGACGATAGGCGCGTTGTCGATACGCTCGCCGGACTGTGTATCCACCTGGTTCTGCTGGGCTGCGGCTGCCGCCTCGTCGTCCAGCTCGTTCATAACCTTGTTAACGGTCTGCTGCGAATAAAACCTGCCGATAGCCTCCTCGATCTGGGTCTTGGTGGATATCTGCGGCACTATCTCCATGCCGGTCTGGACCTTGAGTTCCTCGAAGATGTAGAAGTTGATGGGGTCGTTTGAAGCGACCAACAGACGGTTGTTGTGCATATCGAACGCGATGACGGTCTTTTCCCTGGCAGTCGCCTCGGGAATTTTCATGACCGCGTCCTTGTTTATCTGCACCGAAGCGAGATCCACGAACGGCACTTTCAGCCTTATGGACAGCGCCTGCGCAAGCTGCGTCTCGGATACGAGCCCCATCTCGAGCATGATGTCGCCGAGCATCTTGCCGCCGCTGGTCTTCTGCTTGTCAAGCGCATCCTGCAGCTGCTTTTCGTTGATAAATCCGTTCTCCACCAGTATCTGACCGATGGGCAGATTTCTAATAGGTCCAGCCATTATGCTATTTCTTCCTTTCAGAATATTCGGAGACACATCAGTATCCCCAACGACCGCATTCCGCGGTGATTTCCCCCCTGACAGCGCTTTACGCTGTTCATATATAAATAGTTGCCGAGCCGTGCATTATTCTCAAAAACCCTTGCAAATACATTATTTTTATGGTAAAATAAAGGCAGTATTTTAAAGGGGGTCATGAAAATGACGATCACGGCAATTGACATTATAACCTGGGTATTCGTGTTCCTGTTCGGCTCTACTATCGGCAGCTTTCTGAATGTGGTGATCTACCGCACTCCTCTCGGGCAGTCGATAATCAGCGAGCCTTCGCACTGCTTCTCCTGCGGGAACCGGCTGAAATGGTACGACATGTTCCCGATATTCAGCTGGCTGATACTCCGCGGTAAGTGCCGTTTCTGCGGCGCACGGATATCTCCACGTTACATGGTCATGGAAGCGCTTTGTGCAGTTTCCTACCTCGGCGCATATCTGGTGTACGGCTTCTCGTGGGAGTTCGCCGTAGCATGTATTCTTTTTGCGGTGCTGATCGTTCTCAGCGGTATCGACATCGACCACTTCGAGATACCCTACTGGTGCAGCATCACTGTTGCGGTGCTGGGTATCGCTGCGTTCTTCATTCCCTGGGGAACTTCGCTTTCCGCGCCCTGGCATGAGCGCCTTATTTCTCTCGGCGTCGTCGCTGTCATGTTCGTTATCCTGGTCCTCGTCGGAGGAATGGGCGGCGGTGATCTCCAGCTGATGCTGGGTGCTTCCCTGCTGCTGGGATTCCGTGTATTTCCTGCGCTGTTCATAGGCATCGTCCTGGGCGCGATCTACGGAATAGTCAAGAAGATACGCGACCACAAGGCTGAGATCGAACTCACAGAAAAGATACGCAAGCTTGCGACGGAGTGGTATCAGGAACAGCTTGACCGCGATGTGGGCTACGTCCTTGCCGGACACGACGACGTGATAGTCGGCACGATAACCGGTGGAAAGCCAGACATCGAATGGGAATTCCTCGATGAAAACGCATGGAAGGGTCTGCCCGACAAATCCGCTCTGAGCCGCGTTATCCGCGAGCAGATAACCACCGAGCGCGAAGGCGCGTTCCGCATAACGATAAAGGAGGATCAGATCACCAAGGTGAAGTACTCACGCAGAATGGTGTTCGGACCGTTCCTCTCCATCGGCATCGCGGCTGCGTTCCTGTTCGGCAGCCAGATCGTGGGCTGGTACATGGGGCTTATCTTCCCCAACGCGTGATTTTAAGCGCAATATTTCCTCACCGTCTTTCGGCGGTGAGGTTTTTTATTGCCCGATCACGTTACATTATAGTTACGTGTTACGTAGAAGATGTAGATGTCCTTTTCTGTTGAAGAACCGACGTCAACGATATTTGCGTAGTAGTCCGCTTCGCTCTTGCCGTCGGCGAGCATGCACTTTATCTGGCGCAGCTCAGTGATGCCGGAACCCTGGAATATCATGCTGCTGTAATCCTCGTCCCTGTAAGCGGTGAGAGTCATCTGCAGCGCGTCCTTGCGGAATTCCGGCTTGCTGCCGCCCTCAACGTAGTCGCCGTTTTTGGGCTTTGCGAACTCATACTGCACATAGATATCACTGAAAAGGCAGTCCGCGAACACCTTCTTGGAGTCTGCCGTCTTGATATTGCCGTTTGCCGTCATATCAACAGCTTCGTCCCAGAGGTAGAACCTCTTGTCGGTGTCGTCGTACCGCAGGCTAAGGCACTTCAGCAGATAGGATTTGTTTGTAAGTCCCGGGTCGCCGCTGGCATTGCAGAAGTCGTTCATCTTCTTGATCTCATCGGTGTACGCGGAATTGCTCTTGATGCTGGTATAGCTGGTGTTCTCAAAAATCACCATTTTGTATGAGTTGCGGATATTTCTTGAGATGTAATCCTGTACGCATGTGGTGACATTCTGAGCGTTGTTATCGACCTGGTTGTCGTTGTAACTCCTGATAACAGGCGAGATGAATATCATCATGCCTGCCATCAGTACTGCCAGAAGCGCAACCGAAACGATCATCTCCACCAGCGTGAAGCCGCTTGAGCCTCTCTTACGGAGAAGCCTGATAAATGATCTCATTCAATGCCCTCCTTTAAGGCGCTTCAGTCGTAGCCTCAGTGGTTGCCGGCGTGCTTGCGTTCTCAAAAGCGCCGAATACGTTGTAGTGAGTTACAGTCTTGACAAAGGTGCCCTTCTTGTCGTACTTATCCTCTGCGTACGGCTGGAATCTGTAGCCGCCGTCGGAGGGACGCTCAGTCTTGACAGAATCGGAGTATCCAAAGATCTTGTGAAGGTTCAGACCCGCGTCAATGTCCTCAAGAGGCTTCTCGAGAACTACATAGTAGTTGACAAACTGCAGGCTGTCAGACAAAGGCATCTTATCGCCGGTTATCTTGTTGGAAATTCTCAGCGTCCTGTTATACGGTGAATAAACCTCGTAGTCGTTAGCATTACCGTCACGCCATGTCTTTATAGTTCTGGGAGTGTCATAGTTATCAATGTAACCATAGTCCTTGATAACGCTCGGGAACAGGATTCTGTACTGTGCATATCTTTCCTGCTGCGCAAAGCCGCTGAAATCGGATCTGGACTTGATGAAGTATCTGTAGCCGCTGCCGGTGTAGCTTTCGTCCTTTTTCATTACCAGCACGACGTAATCAACGCCGGTCGCGCCATAAATGCGGGTATCCAGACGCGATGTTACGCTGCCGGGATTGTCAGGGTCGTCTGCCGGAGTATCCCCACCGCCGCCGGTGCTTCCCTTGGCGTCCTTGGTGTACTGGGTGACGAAGTATTCCAGCGCCAGCACGTTTTCGTCGGTCTCGTTGGAGTCGCCGAGCATGTAGGGTATCTCGATGTTTGTGGAGTTATCAAAGTTGAATTCCAGCTTGCCCTTCTGCTTGGAGCTGTCATAGGATACATCGGGGTCCTTGAGGTAATAGGTCTCTTTCTGCTGCTGAATTTCTTCAGCAGTGTCGGTGTTCTGCCGTCTTGCCACGTTCACCTGCGCAAGTATCATGGAAACCATACCTGCCATGATAGCGAAGATAACGAAAGCGACAAGCACCTCGACTATCGTGAAACCGCGCTTTTTAAGGAGCTTTTTCATGTTGTTCTCTCCTTTCGCGATCATACGCCGTAATGGCGCCATTCACGGCTGCCGGTAGGTCTGAGCGGATCGCCGGTCGTGATGCCGATTGAATCGACGGACATGCTGGGGCGCGCATAAATGAACTCATAGTAACCGGAAATTACGTAATCCGATACGATAAGACCGCCTACCATTCTCACACCACCGCCGGTGTTCTCACCGCATGAAAGGTCAACATAAGTCATGTAAGGCGCATAGACATAACCGAAGAACAGGTTGTTCTGCAGTCCCTTGCCATCAGATCCAACGCCGAACTGGATATCCGCGCTCTCGCTGCAGGACTCTACCCAGATGTTTACGTTAGGCATCTGGCTCTTGCCCTCATAGGTCATGTCGATGCCGTGCGAAGCCGCATAGGCAGTAACGGAACCTGTATCAACATAGCCTGCGCATACGCATGTTTCGGGCTTGGTGGAATAGGTGTCGTAATGGTCGGGATTTGTGCACTTGTAAACAGTCTTGCCGTCTACTGTGGTCTCGGTGTACTTGCAGGTCGTGCAGCTGTTCTTGGAGCCGTCGAAATATGTCTCGTGGATAGTTTCCTTCAGAACGCCCTCGATATAGCTCTTGTTTACATACTGCAGACCGCTTCTGTCGAAGTAGTCATGTGTGCCGGCGTCTGTGGTCGTCACCTTGCCGCCGAGCAGATAGTACCAGCCGATGTGTCCGAAGAATTCCTGATGCGTTGACTGATAGCGTACTCCCTCGGGAACGTCAACCACCAGCGTGCCATCGCCAATGGTGACGATATTCATTCTTGCGTGTTCAACAGTTGACGGGCACCACGAGAATTCAGAACCATCGTTGTTAGAAAGCTGGATAGTTCTTGTATCGCCCTTGTTGCCGGTGTCAATAACTATCGCAAGGGAACTTACATGGTTGCCCTTGGACTTGATCTCACCGATCACGCAGTCCTTATTGATATAGTGAACGTACTTGTTGTTTGCAACATCCTCGTTGCCGTTATAGAACGTGATGTTTTCCTTCTTGGGGGTGTTCTCGTCCTCCATGATGAAGCCGGACATATCGATCTGCCACTTGAGATAGGTAGAACCGCCTATCTTAGATGTGAGAAGCTTGCCCACATCAGCAGGAGTCTTGGCAGGCGCACGCTGGCAGTCGCCAGTTGCAGTCCAGCCGGACCACTTTACGATTTTGGTGTTGCTGAAATGGCCGTTGCTTACGCCGGTGTAGTTCTTGCACTCGCCGTTAAGGTAAAGGTAGCCCTCTACCTTGTTATCGTCGCCGGACATGAAGTAAACATCGCCGTTGACGTAAAGATTACCATGGAAGTTGGTTTTTGCAATGTATGCGTCGCCAAGGACGTACACATCTGTGAATTTGCCGTTGTTGCCAATGTTCGGCCAGTTAAGGGTAGTCATCGTGAGGTCGCCGCCGACAACGATAAGTCCGTGCTCCGGCTCGTTCTTGATGTCGTTTGCGTTGCCGCCCTTGCCCTTGAGGTCGATGGAAGTCGGCTGTGTGTTCTTGAATGTGAGGTTCTTACCGATGTACCACGCCTGTGTATCCTGGCACTGAACGGTAGTCTTGCCTCTGGAGAATACTGCGGAGCCTGCACAGATAATGCTGCCCTTAAGCGTCAGGTCGGAGTTGGACTCGCCCTTGATATCGGAGAAAACGGTGTACTCTGAGTCGAAGTACATCTCGCTGGTGTAAACGCCGTCGCCTACGACAACATCGTTAGGGATATAGCCCGTCGCAGTGAAGAATCTTGTGATCATGCTGGGTGGTGTAGTGGTCTCCTTCTGGGTCATGAGGTAGAGGTGGGTGGTCTCCACAACGCCGTTGGTGGAAGCCGTTACCGCCACGTCATATATCGCCATGGTAGAATCGCCCTGCTTTTCGTCCTTGAGCCTGGTTATGGTTACTGTATACGCGCCAAGCTCGGAGTCCTCCCTTGTACCGCCCTCGACCAGCGACGCGAAGTCGTTGCCGTTGGTGGACATCTTGTCGCCGACGTTGAGATCGAGCAGTTTGGACTGCATCGCAGCTGAAACGCCGTTGTTAAGGTATCCCTTGAGGTTGTCGGCAATTGAAGTGGACGCAACATAAGCCTGCTCCTGGTTGAATGATGCGATCTGCACCCGCCCGGAGGAAACCACCGACATATACATTGCCGTGACAAGCACTACCAGAGCCGCCATTGTGCTGACGACCATGAACAGCGCGCTTCCGCAGGGCGCTATATATTTTCTCAATGCGTGTTTCATTCTTGATTACCTCCAATACTTGATCACGCAAACCGCTCCAGTCCTGACGACACGCCCCGTGCAGTGCGGGACCGGAGATACGAACATTACTGCTGATCCTGAGCGATGAGCTTATCGGTAGGATCCTGCATGCGCTCGAGGCTGTAAAGTGTTACAGTCACCTCAGCGGAATAGATATACTCTTCTGGGAATTCTGTGATTTCGTCGTCCTTGTTATTGTTTGCTGCGACTGCGTTCTCGCCGTCACCGTCAGCAGCGGCTGTCGTTGTGTCTTCGTCCAGGCCGAGAGCCTTCTTCAGGTCTGCCTTTGAGGGGATCTTGATATCGTGCTTGTCAGCGAGTTCCTTGAGAGCGTCGTAGTTAAGGTCGAGAGTCATGTCGTCAATGACCTTGTTGTACTTGGTCTCAACGTCAGGATACTGGATAGCAAGGCCGCTGGAAAGTCTGATAGCCTTTCTTACGTTGCCGTCGTCAGCCTTCTTATAGTCGTTGACGAGGTCGGCAAAGCTGATGAGAGTATCAGGTTCGAGCGCGGAAACCGTAAGGGTTACGTCGATGGAGGCAACGGACTGAGTATTAGCCAGCGCTTCCCTGAGGATATTCATCCTCTGCTCTTCCTCGGAAGCCTCCTGGTCAGCGGATTCACCGCGGGCAGCAGTCTTGAGGTCGTAGGTGATCTGCTCTTCGTCGGTGAAAGTAACGCCAAGCTCAGAAACCACCGGAGAGCTGATAGTCATGGAATCAACGGAAACCTTTACGCCATTATCCTTGCAGTACTGGATAAAGTTGCGTATCTCGTTGTCCGCTTCATAAGGCTTCATTTCCTCGAAGAACATGTCGGCGATATCCTGACCGTCCTTGTAAGCCTCGATGACCTGTTCCTTAAGGTCTTCCTTTGTGGCTGCCTTGTCCCTGGCTGTCTGCAGCTCCTGCTGCTTGTTGACGAGGGTTGCCGTATCCGTGCCGATATTCTGGAACTGGGGCACGATGAAAAGGAATATGCCAAGACCGAGAATTATGATGACAGCAATGACGAGCACTGCTATTCTTTCCTGTTTACTGAGTCGCATTATTCAGTTACCTCCTCTGCTGCACCCTGATCCCCGTTGAGGTCAAGGCTGATGGTATTTGCGTTCTCCTCGTCGGAGCCGGGTCTGACGTTCATTGTGACAGTATACTTGAATATCGTGTCGTACTTGGAGCCGTCCTTGACGATATCAAGGTACTTCGCAGCCAGTGAGGTATTCACCTTTTCAAAGCCGGTGTAGGTTATATTCTGGAAATAAGCGTCGCCATAGGTCGTCTTGATGTCGTTGGTGAGCTTCTCCACATAAGCCGCAGGAATGGGGGTGGGGTCGCCATTGCTCTGACCCATGAATGTCACGGAAACGGTGTAGTCCACCATCTCAAAGCCGTATACATCGAGGTCGATGTTGTACTCGCTCTTTACCTCTTCCATGGGAGCCTTTATCTTGTCGTAAACATAACTCTGCACCTTTGGCATGTAGTTGAACAGCGTGGAGGTGGAGCCTGCATTCTCGATGTAGGTCTGGAAGCCGGAGAGCATGGTCTCGCGGTCGTTGACCACCTTAAGGTCAGCCTGGAGCGCGGGAGCCTGTATCTGGTTCTGCACCTCAGTGATCTGACCCCTGATGGAGCCGTCAACTGCTGCAATGCCGATGGTAATAGCGCCGACCAGGGCAGCAGCGCCGACGCACGCGCCAGCAAGAGCCATCAGGTAGCCGTTCATGCCCTTGGACTCCTTAGCGGAGGTAGCTTCCAGCAGGTTGATGTGCTCGAGGTCCTTGTTTCTTCTGTAGATAGCGCCGATCGCGTTAGCGTACTGCGTGAAGTCTATCTCCGTCATGGTGATGACTGTAGAGGGCGCAGCAAGCACATGTACGGGCACGTTGAACGAGGAGATAGCGTTGGAAAGCTCGATGAAGTTTCCTGTATCACCGTAGAACATGATCTCCTTCAGCGGCTTGGAACCTTTGCGGCTCTTGATGAACTGTATCATTCTGAACAGGTTATCGTAAACCGCGCGTACAACGAAATCAGGCGCGTTGTCGTAATCTGACGGGTCGATGTTGAAGTAACGCGAGAATACTATCTGATTATCCTCGTACAGGTTCATGTTAAGGAAGCCCTGATCGATCTGGATAAGCAGCATGGGCATTCTCTCAGACATCTTGGGGATATTCACGATAAGACGTGTTACCGAGTTGTTGGAGATATTGACCGCCTTGAGCGAAAGACCGATGTGCGAGAACAGCCTTACGTAGCCGTCAACCAGGCGCTGCGGGCAGGCAGTCGCGATGATCTTGATGAGCTTGTTCTTTTCCTCGTCCTCAGCCTCGCCTGCGATGGTGTAGGAAATATTGAACTCGTTGGAAACGCCCATGTTCGCCTGTATCATTGCCTCGATAGCGGCAGTGTTCTTTATGCTCTTGGGCTTGGGGAGCGTCATTTCCTTGTAAACGATGGAGCTGGAGGTAATGGACACGATAGCGTCCTTTTCAGTGATGCCCTTGGTCTTGATGATATCGTTGAGCTCAGCAGCGACCATAGGCACATCGGTGATGTAGCCGTTGGAAACCATGCCCAGGGTCAGTTCACGCATGTCAGCGTCCTGCACCCTGATCTTGTTTCCGGCATGCACACCTCTTACCAGCTTTATTTTTCTGTCGGTAATATCGATTGAAAGCATATTTTCACCTCATATGATATGTAAGTTATTAATAGAAATTCACCGCGATCATGAAGCAGTGGTCATACCGCCATAGAGCATCGGGAAGATAGCCGCCAGTACAAGACCGATAGCAACACCCATGATGATGATCATAATAGGCTCGAGCATGCCGACCAACTTGGTGATGGCGGTGTCGCCCTCTTCTTCGTAGTAGTCGGCAGCCTTTGAAAGAATGGTGTCCAGCGTACCGGACTCCTCGCCGACATAGATGATGGAAGTGAACATGCCCTCGAATATGCCGGTCTTTTCGACCGCCTTGGACATACTCTCACCGAGCTTGATGTTATCTACGACCTCTTCAAACCGCTTGGTGACGTAGGAGTTGCCCAGCACGGAGATTGACTTCTCGATACAGTCCACCATCTGCAGACCGGCTGCATAAAGGTTGGACATGTTTCTTGCGAAACGACCGGTGTAAACGGTGCAGATAAGCTTTCCGACCTTGGGTATCTTGAGTATCAGTTCGTCCATCTTGAGCTTGATGGCGGGAGTTCTTCTGCCAACCCAGAAAAGCATAACGATGGCGAAAATAACGATAAGGTAGATATACCAGTAATTTATGAGCGAGTCCGAGAATTCCATCATCGCCTTTGAAAGCGGCGTGAGATCCTCGGGGTCCATCATATCCGCAAAGGTAGGCAGTATCATGGTGAACATGAGTATGATTACCGCCAGAGCCAGCACGAGCAGAATGATAGGATAAACCATCGCGCTCTTGATCTTGTTGTTTGTCTTGTTGGAATTCGCGAAGTGGTCAGATACTCTGACAAGGATCTGGTCCAGTGTACCTGAAGACTCGCCGGCTGCGACCATGCTGACGAACAGGTCAGGGAACACACCGGGCTTGGACTCAAGCACCTCTGAGAAAGACTTACCTTTCTGCACCTCTTCATAGATATCCAGGAGAACGCGCTTAGCCTTGGGCTTCGTCTGCTGTTCCTGGAGTATGTAGAGCGCCCTTACCAGGGAAAGACCTGCCGAGGTCATCGACGCAAGCTGTCTGCTTATGAACGATACCTCTTTTGTTTTGAACTTGTACTTTACGTCCACCGCGTCGTTCGCGCCGAGATCACGGTATCTTGTAATGTACAGGTTCCGTTCCTTCAGCTTTTGCTGAAGATCCTGATAATCCTCAGCCATCTCCTGTCCACGGATCGTTTTGCCGTTGACGTCGGTGGCCTGATACGAGAATTTTTTCACCGGATAACCTCCAATCCCCCTGCTGCCTGACTTGCGGCAGCACGTATTCGTGAAAACAGGGCGCACTTTGCCCTATACTCCACTATAGTATATAAATTATACCATATTTTTGTTCTTATTTCAAGCGCCGGCCCTCGCAAATTGCGCCAAATCAGCCCAAAACAACGCCGACGGCGTGTAGAATTTCAAAACCTCTTTATGTGCATTTTAACCAAACCAGCTCTGAATCTCAAAAGTTTTTAACAAAAATGACAACGAAGCGTGGAATAAATGCCGGATAATACTTTAGGTTTACCCCATGCGACATGATACAGCAACAGGGCAAAGTTAACACTTTGCCCTGCGGTAATGTTAATATTTGACTATCAGCTGATGGTGATGCCAGAGAGATAGAACGCAGACGGGCTGCCCTCTGTTCCCCTGGGGACAAGCTTTAACGTGTGCTTTCCGCTCTCGTCGAAGCTCTTGAGTTCCGCGAACTGTACATAGTTGCCCCAGCCGCCGGTGAAATCAGCGTTGATGGTGGTGATGAACTCGTCGTCAACGTAAACGTCGGCAAGACCGGCGTTGTTGGTCAGCATGCCGTAGAGAATGCCGATGTTCTGCGCCTCGACCTCGATAACGAGCGCGCTGTCGTCGCCGAATGTTCCGTCGCTGGACTTAGCTATCCACGGGTTCTTGAAGCCGCCGAAATCCATGTTCTTCTGCTGGAATGCGCCTGTGGAAACCGGCTGTGCGTCGTCGGTAGTCAGCAGCTGCGCCTTTTCGTACTTCGCGCCTTCCTCACCCGGGTCGGGGAGAACGGGGTCGGTGGTGTCGATGCTGTCGAGGTTGTCGGTGACGTACTGCAGGTATGTAGTCAGCATTGCGCTGAGGATAGCGTGGCCGTTCAGGTTCGGGTGGATATTATCGCCGGAAATGTCAGACCACTGAACTCCGTCCTGGGTGTCCAGGAAATCCAGCATAGCGTCGTGGTAGGAAACCATCGGCACGCCAAGCTTCGCGCATACTGCGCCGTGGCAGTCCTGCACGCTGGTGCCGTTGTCCTGGGTCATTGCTACGCAGATCACGCCGGGGGCGGTGGTGTAGTTCCAGATCTTGCGGATAAGTCCCTCGTAGGTCAGCTTGTTGATGTTGTTGTTCTGGCTCTCGTCGTTTACGGAGAAATCGATGAACACCAGGTCAGGGTCCTTGCTGAGGACATCGTTGTCGCAGCGGTGAACTCCGATGTAGGAACCGGTCGCGCCGATGCCTGCGTTGACATAGTTCACCTTTGCGCCGGGGTACTGCTCCTCTATCCACTTAGCGGTGAGCGCAGCGTAGCAGTTCTCGTTGTCGGCGCCGGTGCCCTGTGTGATGGAACCGCCTAGGAACGCCACAGTCACCTCTTCGCCTGCCTGCAGCTTCTGGATAGCCTTTGCAACGCGCGCGGGGTTGCCCTGGTTGTACATCAGCTTTGTGAGCATCTGCTCTGCAGCAGCGGTGGAAGCAGCCTCGTCAAGTCCAAGTCTGTTCCGGATAGCTGCGGAAAGCAGGTCGGGCTTCATTGCGTTGGGAAGTGCGGCGTCTTCAACAGCAGAATCGTCCGCCTCTGCGGTCGCGGGTGCGGAAACCTCCGCGCTGCCGTCGGAAGCGCTGATGCTGTTTGCGTCCGCGGTGCTTACGGTGCTGTCTGCAGCCGAGCTGTCAGCGGAACTTGCTTCACTGCCGGAAGCCGTGCTGTTTCCACCGGAGCAGCCTGCCATTGCAAGCACCATAGCGCCTGCCATTAATACTGCGAGGAACTTTTTCATCGTGATTTCTCCTTCGATTAGCTAAATTGGGTAATTAAGTTAGGTTACGCTTAATCTTTGCATTAAGTATTATACACTCAAAAAAATAACTTGTCAATAGTTTGTTGCTCTTTTTCTCGCGGGAGGGCTTCCCTTTTTAAAAAGTGTATTGACAATTTCAGGTATATGTGATACGATAAAGTAAAACATCAGTTTCAGAAAGGCGGCGCAGCAATGTCCGACGCGGAATTCATAGCGGAATTATACGAACAGCACGAGCAGATGCTGTACCGTGTGGCGTTCAATATCCTGCGCAACTCAGCCGACGCCGAGGACGCCGTGCAGGAGTGTTTTGTGCGGATAATAAAAAATCTCGAAAAAATACGCGCCGTGCCCTGCAACGAACTGCGCTTCTATCTGGTTATAGTAGTGAGGAACACAGCGATAACACTGTTCAACCGCAAAACGCGGCACATCGAGCTTGACATCGACGAACAGTACGGTCTGGCTTCCGGCGACACGCCAGAGGAAGAATTCCTGCGCAGCCACACCATCGGGGAAATACGCGGCGCAGTGCAGCAGCTTTCACCGTCGGACTGCGACGTGATGTGGCTGTCACTTTTCAGGGGTCTTTCACCGGGAGAGATCGCGGAACTGCTAGGGCAGAAACCGGCTACCGTGCGTTCCCGCATCAGCCGTGCAAAACGGCGGCTGATACTGCTTCTCGAAGAAAGGGGAATAACCGCAGATGACAGAGCGCGAGGAACTGGAACAGCTGTTCCTGGAAAAAATAACGCAGGACTGCGACGGTGAAGAGCATGCATTCTCGCCGGAATACCGCAGGAACAGGCAGCGCACGCTGAATTCCCTCAGGAAGAACGCAAAGCCGCTCAGACGGCTGCGCCCGTTCCTTATCATTGCCGCTTCCGCAGCGCTCACGCTGAGTATCGTCGCGGCTTCAAAGGTGTTCCACGCGCCCGGATTTACGGGGCTGCGTTCCGACGACGTGACCAAGATGTTTTCCGCCGACCCCGGCAATTCACCGGATACGCTGGAGAAACTGTACGCTGTTGACATTCCCGACGGATTTTCGCTGCAAAACGCAGTCAGCGACAGCTATCTGGTCGATATGATGTTCACAGACGCCAGCGGCGCCGCGTTCGATTTTTCGCAGGAGACCAAAAGCCTGTACTGCTACTATTTCAGCACAGAAAATGAATTTGAGCGCTTCAACGTCGGGGAATACCCCGGTGTGATATCCTGCAGCGACAGCATGACCATACTCGCGTGGGATATCGGCGACTACATCATGCAGATAGACTCCGACCTGCCGAAGGACGATGTTCTCCGCGTGGCGCAGTCGCTGCATGAGATAACCGAAAACGACTGGAATTCCATGATGTTCACCGACAGGCTGAAAACCGAAATTTCCCGCGCGTATGCCGTGGATATCGACGGGTACGCCGCAGAGCTCACTGCAGGTGAACACTCGGCTGCGACGCGGCTTTCCGGCAGGGACAGCGCGATGCTGCGGCAGTACGACAGCGCCGGCTGGCAGGCGTGGGACTTCTCGGAAAGCGGTTTCGTGATTTCCGCTGTAAAGCTGCACGGAGAACCAGCATGGCTGATGTACAACAATGCCGGCAGCTACACCGTATATTCAGTCCTGTGGGAATTCGACGGATACGTATTCGAAACCACCATGAACATTGAACCGATACGCAACAAAAAAGGCGCCATAGACATGAACCTGCAGGAAAACGTGATACTTTCCCTCGCCGGTAAGATATGCGGCTGCCTTGAAATGGAAAAAGGTTGACATTTTCACCTCTTTGGAGTATAATTATTGGGAACATCAAACAAGGTTTTTAGAAGTGACCTTAGAAAAACGACAAGGGAGCGTGAAAAAATGCCGAAAACCACCGGCGTAAGATTAGTTATCAACCCGGCTGAAAAAGAAGCCGTGATAAAAGAAGTACTCAGCGCCCTCCCCGAAAAGGCAGAGCGCGGGCAATCAATCGACGATATCGCTGCGCAGTGCCGCCTGATGCCCGTCTGGGCAGATATGGACGGCGACATTGTAAGGGGCTTCGCAGCCCTTAAGGAAACCAGCCCCTGCGCCGCTGAACTCTACGCGATGGGCGTAAAGAAAGAATATCAGCGGCACAAGATAGGAAAGGCGCTGTTCACCGCAGTGCTGAATTACGCGCGCCGCCAGCAATACGAATACCTCCAGGTGAAGTCCGTGCGCAACGGCACAGACCCGGAATACGACTCCGCGAACGTGTTCTACCAGAGCCTTGGCTTCCGCGAACTTGAGGTGCTGCCGCTGTGGGGCGACGAACTCCCCTGCCAGGTGTTTATACGCAACGTAAACTATTGATATTCACTCCGCTCACGGTTGAAAACCCCGTTGAGCGGAGTTTTTTTATATTCCGCGATTATACCTGTGGTAATTATGCCAAATCAACATACGTTAAGTAATATTCCATCGGGTATATTTTTTCCGCGTGATTACCTGATGTAGCGCGGTTTGTTGTTACATTCCGTATAATCTCGGAAAATATAACCTGTTTCGGTTAAATCCGACCGTGATTTAACTGATTGTTAAATACTATGTTGAAATGGTTGAAAGTTCAGTTTCTGGCTGCGCAAAGTTGAATAGTTCTCAACATTTCAACCTCGCTTTGTTGAAAACTCACCAAAAATCACCGCATTTCCACCGGAGGTGTGCAGCACGGTGATTGCTTCACGCCGTATGAACAGTAATTCCAGGCGCATTACCCACAGGATATTTTCCGCGGGCAGGGTACGTTCCCGATGGAACAGTATACCGCTGGTTATAATAATGGTATTCCCCCGCACAGAATATTTCACAGAGTAATAAAACCCAAACCATATGACTGAAAGTATTGCAGATATTGCAGTCCAACACCAGAAAAACCGTGGTACTTTCCACCATAACAGAATGTATATTATAGCTGCGGCTGCTTCCACCAGCCAGAAAAAGAGCCAGCGCTTTTCAACGAACATTTCGTTTTTACTCATGGGAGCCTCTAAAAACCGGTTTGAAAAGGGAAAATGGGTAGAGTGCGCCGAATGCGATGAAAGCCGACGAAGTAAGGCTGTATGCCTTACGAGGAGGTTTGACGAAGCAGTCGGTGTGCTATACACATTTTCACTCAAACAAGGTTTTTAGAGGTGACCTAATGATATTCACCCACTCGCGCCGCTATCACATTTTATCAGCCTGCCGTCACACAACTTTCAGGCGCGGCATGCAATTATGCTCCCCGTTATGAGGATTTTTTATGCATGCTGCTGAATTCCAATGTGCAGTATTGACAAATGTACTTAACAGCGTTAAAATATAACCACAGTCAACAAACCGGAAAGCAGGTGATATATCTGATGTTATTTGTTGATATGCTGAGGGAAGACAGCGAATTCCTCGGCAACCGGTATCCGGAGGAAGTATGCGAACGCCTCCTGCGCGGTATGGACACAATAAGTTCACTCAGACCCGAAAAGCTCATCGAGGGCATGAACCCGTCCGAATTCTCCGTGATGTGCTGCGTGGTGCAGTATCCCCGCAGATACGACGGAATCCCCACAAGCGTAGCTGATATAGCCGCCCAGCTGGGGGTGTCGGTGCCGGCAGTTTCACGCACGCTGCGCTCCCTGCAGGAAAAGGGCTGGATAACCCGCGAAACCGACGTCACGGACCGGCGCAGCGTCCGCGTGACTGCCACGCAGTCCGGCGAGGAGATAGTACGTAAGAACAATAAACGTGTGGTAACGTCGCTCAACCACATTCTGTCGGTATTCTCGCAGGAGGAAATGCGAACGATATCGGAACTTTACAGCAAATTTGCAAACGCGATGGCAAAAGAACTTAGCTGAGAGGAGAACAAATGCTAGAAATAAAGAATATCGTCAAGGACTACGTCACCAGCAGTGAAACGGTCCACGCGCTCAAGGGCGTTTCGATAGCGTTCCGCGAGAGCGAGCTCGTGTCCATACTGGGACAGTCCGGCTGCGGAAAGACCACGCTGCTGAACATCATCGGCGGCCTTGACCAGTACACCAGCGGCGACCTCATCATCAACGGACAGTCCACAAAGAAGTACAAGTCCGCCGACTGGGACACCTACCGCAACCACTCGGTGGGCTTCATCTTCCAGAGCTACAACCTGATACCGCACCAGAGCGTGCTTTCCAACGTGGAACTTGCGCTGACGCTTTCCGGCGTGTCGAAATCTGAACGCAGGCATCGCGCTAAAGAGGCGCTGGAAAAAGTCGGCCTGGGAAACCAGCTGCACAAGCGCCCCAACCAGATGTCCGGCGGGCAGATGCAGCGCGTAGCCATTGCGAGAGCCCTTGTCAACGACCCGGACATTCTGCTTGCGGACGAGCCGACAGGCGCGCTGGACAGCGAGACCAGCATTCAGATAATGGAACTCATCAAGGAGATAGCAAAGGATCGCCTTGTAATAATGGTGACCCACAACCCCGAACTTGCCGAAAAGTACTCCACACGTATCGTGAAGCTTCTCGACGGTAAAATCGTGGGCGACAGCGACCCGTTCGACCCCTCCAGCCCCGACGAAGCCGAAAAGCAGGCAGAGGTGCGCAAATCCGCCGTCAAAAAGGGAAAGAAAACGTCGATGTCCTTCCTGACGGCGCTTTCGCTGTCGAAGAACAACCTCATGACGAAAAAGGGACGCACGTTCCTGACGTCGTTCGCGGGGAGCATCGGAATTATTGGCATCGCGCTCATTCTGTCGCTGTCGAACGGTGTGCAGGAGTACATCAACAGCGTGGAGCGTTCAACGCTGGCGTCCTTCCCGGTGTCGATACAGCACGAGACGGTGGATTACACCAGCCTGATGACTTCCATGATGAACGTGCGCGACAACGCCGGTGAGGAACGCGACCCCGACCGCGTGTACACCAACGACATCTCCACCGAGATGATGAAAACAATGCTCTCCGAGATGCAGACCAACAACCTCACCGAGTTCAAGGAATACCTTGAGAGCGACCCCGACGGCATAAGCGAAAGCATCGAGGAGATACAGTACAGCTACGACAGCAATCTGTATATCTACGGTCACAGCGCCAACGGCGACATCATGCAGATAAACCCCTCCACAGTCATGTCGGCTATGATGGGGCAGTCCATGGCAGATAACATCAGCCAGATGCAGAGCACCTATTCCTCTCTTATGGGAAGCAGCTCCATGAGCAGCTACGACGCATTCAGGGAACTTCTCAGCACCGACATGCTAAGGACAGAATACGATGTGCTTGCCGGCAGGCTCCCCGAAGCGTACAACGAAGTCGTCGTGATGGTAACCGACCGCAACGAACTTTCCGACGTGACCCTGTACACTCTCGGGCTGCGCGACCAGAGCGAGCTTGAGGGAATGATGGCGAGCGTGATGGCGGGTGAAAGCTTCGACCTGGATACGGGCGACCTCTCATTCAGCTACGACGACCTTATGGGCATGGAATTCAGCATGCTCACCGCGCCCGAATTCTATCAGAAGAACGACGACGGCACCTGGACCGACATGCGCAGCGACAGCGAATACATGGAGCAGGCAGCCGAAAACGGTCTTAAGCTGAAGGTAGTCGGCATTCTCAAGCCGGACGCCGACTCGCTGATATCCTCCACGAATTCCGGTGGGATAGGCTACACCCACGCGCTGACTGAATACATGATAAACAAAGTCAACGACAGCGAGCTTGTAAAGGCGCAGAAAGAAAACCCCGACGTCGATGTATTCACCGGCATCGAATTCCCCAGGTCTGACGAGGAAGCCGACAAGGCGATGTCCCAGAGCGAAGCCATGGAGATGATAATGGGCATGCTCTCCGACGAGCAGAAGGCTCAGCTCAACCAGGGCATGATGAGCACTCTCACCGAGGAGCAGCAGGCTGAGCTGCAGTCCGCGATGATGGGCATGGTTTCTGACGAGCAGATGAACTCAATCATCATGGGACTTCTCACCCCCGACCAGCTCATGCAGCTGCAGACCGGCGCGGACGTCAGCACGCTGCTCACCGATGAACAGCGCCAGCAGATGTCGGCAGCGGTGATGGCTTCGCTCACGCCGGAGCAGAGCGCGGAACTCTCCGCAAAGATGAACGGCATGGCAGACCCCGCGAAGCTGTACACGGTATTCATGCAGGTGCTGACCTCCGACCAGCTGTCCGAACTCATGCAGCTGACCAAGGAACCTGAGACCACCGACGCTACCTATGACGGCAACCTGAAGCTGCTGGGCGTTGCGGAGCTTTCCGAACCGAGCAGCATAAAGATATACGCAAAGGACTTCGAGAGCAAGGGCAGGATAACCGAACTTATTGAGAAGTACAACGACGGCAGGATATCCGAGGACAAGCAGGAGGACGTAATCAACTACACCGACTACGTGGGACTTATGATGTCCAGCGTGAGCGACATAATCAACGCGATATCCTATATCCTTATCGCATTCGTGGCTATCTCGCTGGTGGTTTCCTCGATAATGATAGGCATAATCACCTACATCTCCGTTCTGGAGAGAACAAAGGAGATCGGCATACTGCGCGCAATGGGCGCTTCCAAGCGCGACGTTTCCAACGTGTTCAACGCGGAAACGCTGATAGTGGGCTTCTCAGCGGGAGTTATCGGCATCGGCGTAACGCTGCTGCTTAATATCCCGATAAACATCATCATAGAGCACATCACCGGCATCGCGAATGTCTCACTCCTCCCGTGGCAGGGCGGCGTTATACTGGTAGTCATCAGCATGCTGCTCACCCTCATCGCAGGACTTGTCCCCGCAGGCGTCGCAGCAAAGAAAGACCCGGTAGAAGCGCTGAGGACAGAGTAAGGTCAATTCGGAATTCGTAATGCGGAATTATTGTGTCTGCTTCGCAGACATTATTTCAAAAACTTTGATATATACGGCACAGGGCGAAAGTGGTTCTTTCGCCCTGTGCATTTTATTTTAAATCTTTTTAGATAACGTCCCGCAAAGCGGGACACATCAATTCCGAATTCCGAATTATGAATTCCGAATTGAAATAAATTGAAATAAATTTCAATTTATTTCAAAAGTTCTTTTGCCGCGGCGCCGAGTATCTTCACGCCCTTTTCTATCTGCTCGTCGGTGGGGGTGGAGAAGTTCAGACGGAACGAGTGCGAGACCGCATGCTCGTCGGCGGTGAATGCATTCCCCGGGACAACGGCGACCTTACGCTGAACGGCGCCCTTGCAGAACTCGTTCATGTCGTACTTCTCGGGAAGCGTCGCCCAGATGAACAAACCGCCCTCGGGGTGCGTCAGCGTGATGAAATCCGGGAGTTCCCTTTCAAGTCCCTCCAGCATGAGGGAGCATTTGTGGCGATAGATGGCGCGTAGCTTCTTCAGGTGCTCGTCGAAATCCACCGTGGTCAGGAAGCGGTATGTCAGCATCTGCGCCCAGATATTCGTGTGCACGGTGCTTGTCTGCAGTCCAACGACAGCCTTTGCGACTACCTCGGACGGCCCCAGCAGATAGCCCACGCGCAGTCCCGGCGCGAGAGTCTTTGAGAACGTCCCGCAGTAAAGCACGTTGCCCTTTGTATCCAGTTCCTTTATGGACTTCACGTCCTCGCCTGCGAAACGCAGTGCGCCATACGGGTTGTCCTCCAGGATATATACCCCGTACTTCTCAGCCAGCGCCAGCACTTCCTTTCTGCGCTGCAGCGTGGTGGTCTTGCCGGTGGGGTTCTGGAAATTCGGGATAGTGTAGATGAACTTTGTGGTGGGGTTGGCTTTCAGCGCTTCTTCAAGCTTTGCGGGTATCATTCCGTCCTCGTCCATGGGCACTCCCACAAGCTTGACGCCGTAGCTGCGGAATGCGTTCAGCGAACCGACGAACGCAGGGTCCTCGCAGATTATCACGTCACCCTCGTTGCAGAGTATCTTCGCGGTGGTCTCAATAGCCTGCTGCGCGCCGCTCGTTATGACGACTTGGTCGCCCTCGCGGAACAGTCCCTTTTTAGTCAGGTCGTCTTTCAGCCATTCCCGCAGCTTCGGGTAACCCTCGGTGATGGAATACTGCAGCGCGTTTACAGGTTCCTCGCGGAAAATATCGGCTGAGAGCTTCGCGATGGTCTCCACCGGGAATGCCTCGGGCGCGGGGTTTCCTGCTGCGAAGCTTATCACCTCGGGGTCGGCTGTGAATTTGAGTATTTCACGGATAGCAGACGGCTGCAGACCGGAAACACGGTCGGAAAACGGTTTTAACATGGGTATCTTCCTTTCCTTCGGTCATCTCTCAGCGGATTATCTCCCGCAGCCTGTCCCCCGGGACAAAGCCGTTAAGCCCGCTGGTGGTCATTCTTCTTGCTGTTTCTGTCACTGCGTCAAGGCTGCCGGTGCAGCCCCCGTCGAACCACGCGGAATACAGCGACAGCACGCCGCTCACGGTGTATTCTGACAACGCGTGGAGCGTCTGCTCGTCCTGTATCACACCGAGGTCGCGCAGGGCTATCTCAATGGCGCGGCGCAGCATTGCCTTCACCCTGCCGCCGCTGAAAAGCTCGGGGTTGAGTTTCAGCAGCCGCACAAAATAATCCTGGTTGCTGCTGATGAGCGCGCTTATCTCCCCCAGCACAGAACCGATATCGAACATGCTCGTGTTGCTGGAGCGCAGTATGTGCGCAAAATCCGACAGCAGTTCGTCCTCAAACTCGGTTATCACGTCGGATATCGCACGGTAATGCCGGTAGAACGTCTTGCGGTTTATCTGGGCGCGCTCGCACAGCGCTGTTATCGTGATGTCAGAAAGCTCCTGCTCGCTCATCAGTGAAGTCAGGGCGTTGCGTATATTCTGACGGGTCTTTATCACCCTGAGGTCGGTGTGCGTGTCTGACATAGCGCCTCCTTAATCCGTGCTGCGCAGCGCTTCCTCTGCCCTGCTGACAAGGCTGTCCACTGATGAAGCTATGCCGGATACTCCGGTCATCGCGGTGCTGATGTCGCTGCCCCTGTCCAAGGTTTCCGCAATATTCTGCTTCATGCTGTCCATCATCGTCAGGATATCGTTCATCTTTTCAGTTATTGTCGAAACTATGCCGTTTACGTCGCTGATATTGCTGAAAACAAGCTTGTTGCTTTCCTCTGCCTCGGTGACTGCGGTCTGCGAATGCTCCGCAAGGCTGCGCACTTCCTCGGCAACCACCGCGAACCCCTTTCCGTATTCTCCCGCGCGCGCCGCTTCGATGCTCGCGTTTATCGCAAGAATGTTTATCTGACGGGCGATGTCGCTGATGTTCCTTGTCATCTTTGAGAAGCCGGTGACGCTGCTGTTTATGGCTTCCATCGAGGTGTTGATGTTCTCGGTGAGGGTCTGCAGCTGCGCGATAACGCCGGAAAGTTCCGTCACGCCCTGCTGATTCTGACCGTTAAGGCGCGTTATGCCGCCGGTGGCGTCGCTCACGCTGGAAATGCTGTCGGTGAGTTTCTCCACCACCTCGCCAAGCTGCGCGGTTATCTCGCTTATGCTGGAATTCGTCTGCTCTATCTGCGCGCGTCTGCGGTCGGCTTCGTGCAGCGTGAACTGCGCGCAGGAACTCTTCATGCTGGTGCCGTCGAGTATCGCCTTTGCAAGTTCCCGGCAGGTCGCAAAGCCGCAGGCATGGCAGTTGTAGTTCATCTCGGTGGGGGTATTCTTGCCGAGGCTGTGCAGCACCTCGTCTATCTGCTCGTCTGTGACTTCACGCAGCCTGACCGGCTGCGCCCTGTATTCCCGCAGGAAATCCTCGGTGTTCAGCCGCCTGTCGAAATCAAGGAACTGCTTATCCCTGCCCCTGCGGTCGAATTTCACGCGGTTGTTGCGGTTGTATTTCTCAATGCCGTTGAGAATTCCGCTCATTCTGTAGACCGAAAGCGGGGTGCCTATCGCGGGGCCGCTTCCGCAACCGCGCCCGCAGGAAAGCACATCGAACACGTCCGGTACGTCCCGCGCGCCAACGGTCGGGTACTGCGCAAGCTCGCGGTAAATGTGGTCGGTGCCCTCCGATGAAATAACGCTGAGTGAGGGCGCCTCGAGTTCAAGACACGCCTTAAGTCCGCCCGGACGCGGATAGATTGCGCCCATGATCCCCTGGGGACCGTCGAATTCAAACGCGGAGCGCTTTCCCTTCTGGTCGGCAAGGTGGAAGCCCTTTTCCTCCAGCAGTTCCCCTAAATGTTCGAAAGTCACGTTGTAATCGACAATGCCGGTCTGCCGGAACTCATCGCGCTTTGCGATGCACGGCGTGAGCGCGGCAAGCTTTGCATTCACCCCAAGATACTTACGCAGGTATATCGCGGCGCAGAGTATCGGGGAATGCACCGGCGACAGGCTCCCCACGGCGTCGGGGACGTATTTGAGTATGTAGTTGACGATAGCCGGGCAGGGCTGCGAAATCAGCTTTTTACCCGGGTTCTTTTCAACATAGCGAACGTGCGCCCAGGTGCAGATATCCGCGCCGAAAGACACGTCGTATATCGCAGCGGTTCCGTTTTTCCGCAGGAATTCCAGCACATTGCGCCAGCAGCCGTCAAACGCCACCTTGATGGACGGCTCCACCAGCAGCACTATCTTCTTTCCGGACTTCACGTCGTCCCAGTAGCTGAGGGTGTCGTCCTGGAATGTACGCGCGCCGTGGCTGCATTCCTTTACGCAGGCACCGCAGCTTATGCACTTCTCCGGGTCGATATTGTAGGTCGCCCTGCCGTCCTCTGAAACCACAGCCTTGTTGGCCTCCGGCACCGGACAGGCGCGTATGCAGGAATTGCAGTAAACGCATTTATTCTCGTCAAACAGTATCATGGCGATCGCTCCTTGATGTAAATAATTACCGAAAAACAGCACTGCGCCCCCGACATTTGGTGGGAGCGCAGCAGGATTTATTTTGCGTAATCAACTGCCCGGCTTTCCCGGATAAGGTTGATCTTGATCTGACCAGGATATTCCATCTCGTTTTCGATACGCTTTGCGATATCTCTGGCAAGTACCTTCATTCCATCGTCGCTGATGGCGTCAGGCTTGATCATTATGCGGACTTCACGTCCTGCCTGGATAGCGTAGCACTTCTCAACGCCGTTGTAGGAGGAGCATATCTCCTCGAGCTTTTCAAGGCGCTTGATGTAGTTCTCGTAGTTCTCGCTTCTTGCAGCGGGTCTTGCGGCGCTGATGGCGTCGGCAGCCTGTACGAGAGCGGCTATGACTGTGCGGCACTCAACGTCGCCGTGGTGAGCCTCGATAGCGTGAATGACCTCGGGGCTTTCCTTGTACTTGCGGCATACGTCAACGCCGATCTGTACGTGCGAACCCTCTATCTCGTGGTCGAGAGCCTTACCGATATCATGCAGCAGACCTGCGCGTCTTGCAAGGGCTGCGTCCACGCCGAGCTCGCTCGCCATGATCCCCGCGAGGTGAGCCACCTCGATGGAGTGGTTGAGCACGTTCTGACGGTAGGAGGTCCTGTAGCGCAGACGTCCGATAAGTCTTACCAGCTCGTGGTTCAGACCGTTGACGTTGGTTTCCATAACTGCGCGCTCGCCCTCCTGACGGATACGCTGCTCCACTTCCTTGCGCGCCTTCTCGACTGTTTCCTCGATGCGTGCGGGGTGGATACGTCCGTCCTGGATAAGCCTTTCAAGAGAGATACGCGCGATCTCGCGGCGCACCTGGTCAAAGCTTGAAAGCGTGATAGCCTCCGGCGTGTCGTCGATTATGAGATCGACGCCCGTCAGCGTTTCAAGGGCGCGGATATTGCGGCCCTCGCGGCCTATTATGCGGCCCTTCATCTCGTCGTTCGGAATTGCAACGACGGATACCGCAGACTCAGACACCGTATCCGCAGCAAGCCTTGATATCGCCAGCGAAATGTGCTTGCGCGCGAGTTCGTCCTCCTCGTCCTTGAGCTTCTGCTCGTAAGCGGTGATCTTGACTGCCTTTTCGTGGCTCAGCTCGCTGTCCAGCATGGACAGCAGGTGTTCCTTGGCCTGGTCGGTGGTGAAGCCGGAAATGCGTTCGAGAGTTTCTACCTGCTCAGCCTTCATCTGCTCAGCCTCAGCGATCTTCTCGTCTGCCTTCTTGTGCTTCTGGTGGAGCTGTTCTTCATAGCGCTCCATTTTGTCAGTCTTTTTGTCGAGGTTCTCCTCTTTCTGCTGGAGCCTGCGCTCTGAACGGGACAGCTCTCCGCGGCGCTCTTTCAGCTCGCGGTCTGTTTCGCCCTTTAAACGCTGGATCTCCTTTTCGGCGTCTGAACGCATCTTGTAGATCTCGTCCTTGGCTTCGACGAGAGCGGCCTTTTTGCGGTCTTCCGCTTTGGTGTTGGCCTCTTCGATGATGCGCGCCGACTCTTTCTCTGCTGATTCAAACTGGGCTTCCGCGGTTTTGATGCGGTGCTTTATGCCCATCCTGAAACAGATGAAGCCGGCAGCGGCTGCGCCGACGATGAATGCCGCAACAGCGATAATTATCGCGATTATCGGTTCCATCACATTTTCCCTCCTTCTTAATGATCGGCGGGAATAATATACAATTTCCGGGAATGAATTTCCGTACAGCAGCACGGAAACGCTCGCAGTGCTATGCTGCGTAAATCTTTGTGAAGCGCCGTAAACACCCGCACAAGGGCGCGGCGCGACATGAAACAGTGAAAAACACTGAAAAATCGTGGCAGAGTGACAGCCGGAATTCCCCCCGGAACCAGCCGCCTCATAGAAAACGGTTTCCTGATTTTATATATTAGACCGCCATAACGTCTATAATCGTCTATAAAAATAGATATTATAATTAACGTAAACGATTCTGCCTATGTAACGGTACAGAAAAGTCCATACTTATTTTACAACAAAATCACGAAAATGTCAAGGGAAAAACCACTCGATTTTTACCAAAATGCACATGTTGAAAACGCGGAATGCGTAGGGGCGCAGCGATTATTCTGCATAAAAACGTTTACTCAGATGTGGATTATGTAGTATTTGCACAATTATCCGCGAAAAAAACCGTTACATTTTCTACAGTGGTCGTTTTTGCGGAAATTTTCGCCCACGCCCTTGAAATATATAATATAGTGTGCTATAATATTATTAACAATGAATAATTCTGCCTTTGCGCAGTCAACTGGAGGATATAATGACCTACAAAGAAAGTTTTATCAAGTTCATGGTAGACAGCGGAGTGCTGAAGTTCGGTGAGTTCACGCTCAAGAGCGGCAGACTGGCGCCTTATTTCATCAACGCCGGCAACTACAAGACCGGCGCTCAGCTCGCAAAGCTCGGTGAATTCTACGCTGAGTGCATCATGGAAAACGGCCTCAAGCCCCAGACCCTGTTCGGTCCGGCTTATAAGGGAATCCCGCTTTCCGTTGCAGCCTGCACGGCGCTCTACAACAAGTTCGGCGTCGATGTCAACTACTGCTTCGACCGCAAGGAAGTCAAGGATCACGGCGAGGGCGGAATGTTCGTCGGCAAGACTCTCGAGGACAACGAAAAGGTAGTCATCATCGAGGACGTAATGACTTCCGGCAAGGCACTGCGCGAAGTCCTGCCCAAGCTGCAGGGCGCCGCTAAGATCGACATCGAGGGCATGATAATCACCGTTGACCGCATGGAAAAGGGACTTACCTCCGATAAGTCCGCGGTGCAGGAAGTTTACGACGAATTCGGCGTGAAGGTGTTCTCCATCGTCAACATCAACGATATCATCGACGCGCTCGAAAACGACGTTATCCCGGGCAAGGAATACGTCGAGAAGATGAAAGAATACAGAAAGGTATACGGAGTAGGCTGATAACTGCCTGTAATATCCGAAAACAGGGGAAAATATAATGGAAATGCCTTTTCAGCCCAACGAGGGCAAAAATCTTGAGATAGACACCGATTACGGCAGGTACGCAAGATACCCCGTAAAGACCCACGTCATCACCAAGGACGACGTGCTTGAGGACGTGCTGGACAAGTACGCAAAGGATTACGTACAGCCCGGCGACACGATAATCATGTCGGAAAAGATAGTCGCTATCTCACAGGGGCGCGCGTTCCCGATAGAGGAGATCAAGGTTTCGCGCCTTGCAAAGATACTTTCTCACTTCGTCGTCAAGACGAACTACGGCATCGGTCTTGGCATGCCGGAAACCATGGAACTGTGTATCCGCGAGGTCGGCAGGGTCAAGGTGCTGTGGGCGGCGTTCTGCGCAGCCATCGGCAAGCTTTTCGGCAAGCACGGCGTGTTCTACAACATCTGCGGAATGAAGGCGCGCGCCATCGACGGCCCGTGCGAATACACGCTGCCGCCCTATAACCACTACGCGAAGATGGCTCCCGACAAGCCCGACGAGGTAGCCCAGCGCCTCACCAGGCACATGGGCGTGGACGTCGTGATAATCGACGCAAACGACATCGGCGCAAACGTTCTCGGCAAGCCCCGCAAGGATATGCCGGACGAGTTCCCGATACAGGTATTCAAGGATAATCCTCTTGATCAGTGCTCTCAGCAGACGCCGATTGCAATTGTGAGAAAGGTTTCCTGATAATTTTTTTACAACTTTAGGGGGTGTTTTTATGGCAACAGTTGGAAGCATGGCAATGACTCAGCTTAAAATGGCACAGGCGTCCGCGAAAACCGGCGTAAGTACAGGCAGTCTGTTCTCAAAGAGCACTTTCTCCACCGGAAAGAACTCCACGTCGGTCAACGACGCAATGGAGCGCATTCTCAGGAACAAGAACGACTACTTCAAGGCGCAGTACAAGAAGCTTTACAGTTCGATATTCCCCAGCGATGAGGATACCGAAAAGGCCGACAAGACCGTCACCGTAAAGCAGGCGGCAAGCGCAGCCGCAAAGTCCTCGGAGGACCTCATAAGCTACGCAAATTCGCTGGATTACGGCGACGAGGTGGACACCGAGGCAGTTTCCAAGAAAATTCAGAGCTTCGTTGACGACTACAACGACATGGTCGGCGCGCTGGGCGAGTCCGACAATCAGTCGGTGCTGCAGAAGGGCGTAGTTATGGTCAACACCACAAAGGTGTATTCCAGCGCCCTCAAACGCGCGGGGATCACCGTTGGCAGCGACAACAAGCTGACATTCGACAAGGATAAGCTGTCCGGTATCAAGGCGTACGAGCTGAAATCCACGTTCGGCAGGGGCGGATATGCCACCAAGATAAACCAGAAGGCGCAGCAGATACAGCGCCTCCAGGGAAGCACCGGCAGCATGTTCTCCTATTCGAACACAGTTCAGCCCAGCTATACATACAACGTCGGCGCACTGCTGAGCACATACGCGTAATAATTCGGAATTCTTAATTCGAAATTGTGGTGTCCGCTTCGCGGACAATATTTCAAAAACTTTTATAGAAACACTACAGGGCGAAAGAACCACTTTCGCCCTGTGTATTTTTAGTAAATCTTTTGAGATAACGTCCCGCGTAGCGGGACACATCAATTCCGAATTACGAATTCCAAATTTAGTTTTGCGCAGCCCGCTCCTTTATCCATTTGCATTGTGCGCCCAAGTGCGCAAAACTCCGAATTAAAACAAAACTCCCCGGACGGATCCGGGGAGAATTTGTGTTACTGAAAAAAGATGAAATTAAATTTGCGCCGAATTACTCAGCGGTGTAAGGAATGAGAGCGATCTGACGTGCTCTCTTGATAGCTGTTGTGAGCTCTCTCTGGTGATAAGCGCAGCAGCCAGTTACTCTTCTGGGAAGGATCTTAGCGCGCTCGGTCATGCACTTTCTGAGCTTAGCAACGTCCTTGTAATCGATGAATTCAGAACGATCAACGCAGAACTGGCAAACCTTTTTTCTGGGGCGCTTAACTGCGTGAGCCGGTCTATCAAACTTTTCAGCCATGGTATACTGAACCTCCTTTGTTGTTCAAGTCAAACGTAATTAGAACGGGTAATCGTCCGTAGCAGCATTCGCGAAATCAGCTGCGGGAGCCTGCTGGGGCGCTGGCTGAGCCGGTGCCTGGGGAGCAGGAGCGGACGGAGCAGACGCGGCATAATCGTTGTACGAGCCGCCCTGCGACTTTTCGCCTGTGAAGGAAATACGGTCGGCAACTATCTCATACCAGGTAGCCTGGTTGCCGTTCTTGTCGGTGTAGTTTCTGGTGGTGAGCTCGCCTTCAACAAGAATAAGTCTGCCCTTGGTGAAGTAACGGTGTACAAAATCAGCCTGCTGACGCCAAGCGACAACATTGAAGAAATCTGACTTTCTCTCCTCCCCCTTCTGCTGGAAACGCCTGTCCACCGCGATGCGGAAAGAGCACACGTTAACGCCCTGAGGGGTGGTCCTTAATTCGGGATCGTTAACTAAGCGACCCATCATAATAACCTTGTTATACACGAAAACACCTCCATACCATAATTGCCGCCGTCTTACAGCGAATTACTGCTGGCCCTGTGCGAGCACAACGATGGAACGCAGAACGCCATCAGTGATGTTGATGATACGCTCGAGCTCCATGGGGAAATCAGGCTTGGACTCGAAGTTGTAGAGTACATAGTAGCCTTCGCCCTCGTAGTTGATCTCGTAAGCGAGCTTTCTCTTGCCCCACTCATCAGTGTTGGTGAGTGTGCCGTTTGCCTTGATGAGGTCAGCGAACTTGTCGGTCAGCGCCTTGATCTCGTCCTCGGTCTTCTTCAGAGAGAAAACGATAATTGCCTCATACTTCTCAGATAACTTTGCCATTTATATAGCACCTCCTTATGGATATATATCCCGCGCCGTATGCACGAGAAAGGGGTTAGGACTTTTACAGCCTTAACTATATCATTATACCAGATGAAAACGCCTTTGTCAAGAGTTATCAGGGCACTTTTTTCGGTTTTTTGCGGAATTTTCCGCTTCATTTCCGTGATTTTAATATAATACCACGGCAACTGCAAAATACTGCAATCATTTTTTGCATGTTTTTGACGCAGGCTATTGAAATTTTACAATTTTTATGGTATAATAGCCGTAATAAATCAAAGGTTTTTGATAAAGGAGATTTTTATGAGATACAGATTTCCGGCTGCGGCGCTTGCTGCATTAACAGCGATGTCACTTCTCTCTTCCTGCAGCAGCAAACCCGTGCTGTACAGCGGTTCCCTTGCTTCTGCGGGAATGTCAGCCCCCGAAACGTCTGAAGAAATATCCCTTGCCAGGGGTTATTCATCGTGGTACACGTCGACCTCGACCGGAAACTGCACCCTCACCCACGACGAACGCGAAAAGCTCCAGAATATCCTCAGCAGAATGTCGGAACAGCCGCTGTTCCTGCCAAAGATCGAAGACACCGCAAACGTCGAATATACGATATCCTCTTTCCAGGGATTTTCAGCCGTGAAATACAACGACGGCTGGGACAGCTGGGTGAAGTTCATGGAAAGCGGACTGTGCTGTTCCGACACAAAGGAACTCGACGAATTCACCGCAGAACTGTTCAAGCGCCTGCCAGCGAACGATAATTCCACCACCAGCACCCCCGCTGACCCGGAGATTGTTTCCCTGCTGGAATGCTCCCTTGAATGCCCCATGCCCGCCAACAACGAGGAATACATCGCCACCGCGCAGGCAGTGCTGAAGCCCTGGCTGAACTCTCTGAGCAATGTTTCCGGGCGCTACCGCCTCGGAGCTTTCCAGTATGACAAGGGCAGGCACAAGAGCGAAGTCGACGCGGCAGGCTACTATAACGGCGCGCTGGAATTCGCGGTGTTCACTGCATTCTCCGCCGACGATATCGCCGACGAAGAGACTGAAAACAGCGCCTTTAGCGAAAGCGGTTCGTACGACACGTTCTACCACTATTATTTCGGTCCGTCGGTCTATGCGCGCTTCCGCTGGGAGGACGGCGTCTGCAGGGTAGTTGATTATGCGGACGTGTTCGGTTTCCAGTCCGGCAGGCTCAGCAACGGGCTTTACGGCGTGAATACATACTCCCCTGAATACCCGACGTTCTTTGAGTTCCTCGCAGATACTGACCGCGTAAAGGAATATGAGGAAAGGTTCCCGGACGTGCCGGCATTCGCGATATTCTACGAAAGTATAAGCCAGAATGTGTACATGATATCTGACGGCAGGGTGTTCGCCATCACCATCGGTTACGAAGAGGAACCCACGAAACAGCCCGACGGCACACTGCGCGGTGAATGGTTCGAGAATGTTTACGGCGACATCGAGGGCAACCTGATAAATTCCCCCGTATATTATCCGGGACCTGACGATACCCAGCTGATAAATTTCCACGACGGGTTCAAGCTGGTGTTTGACGACTACAATATGGACGGAAATCCCGATTACGCCATAAAGATAGACAGTGATGAAAACGGAAGCACCTACTATGTGAAATGCATCGACAACAGCGGAAAGCCCTATCTTGAACGCGGTGAAGTGTACGTCCCCGGTAGGTTTGACGACAGTCTCCGCATGCAGGTACTGGATGACACGCTTCTTGCAGTGCCGCGCAAAGACAGCAGCGGTAACATCTCGATGGCGGCTTTCAGTTTCAACCTGAACCGCGATACGAATTTTGTCGATGATGTTCAGATAGACGATGTGAGAATGTATTCCCAGCGCAGCTACCTGCCCGAAGAACTCCGCAGCTACGAGGACGGCACGCAGTCCATCGTCATGCACATCTGGAACAACACCGCGCAGGACATCGCTGCCGGTGGAAGCTACACGATAGAAAAGCGCGTCGGTGCCGGCTGGGAAGAGGTGTATTCCGGCAGCTGCAGCGATGTTACCGTGCCGGCTTTCGACAATGTGGACGTGAACATCGACGTTTCCGGCATAACCGACAGCAGAAAGATGGAATACCGCGTTGCCATGAATGCAGGCGGCAACACGGTTTACGGTGGCTTCTGGATGGGAAGCACGGGCGCCCCGCAGCTTGTCATATCCGGCGAAGAAGAATGCCCGCGCGGCGGCAATAAGCTTTCGTTCACGGTCGAGAATTCCGGTTCCGGTGATTTCAGCGGCGCTTCCGGCAAGCTTCTGCTTTCCGGCAAGGAACTGTGCGATGTCGAGATACCGCGCATTTCCTCCGGGGAAAGCGCTGAAGTCAGCATAACATCTGTCATGGCAGGAATGCCCAAGGGCTTCTCTGCCGGGGAATACACGCTGAAAATCGTGTGCGACGAAACGTTCTCCGAGGGAACCGCAAAGCTTCTCGACATCGCCCCGGAACGTCGGTATTTCTTTGACGGCTGCAAGACGTCGAAATCCGGCGACACGCTGAAAATCACGCTGAAAAACCGGATATACAGCGAAAAGGCCGCAGAAGCGTCGTATTATTCCGTCTATCACCTGAGAGATGGAATGTGGCAGTCGTCCTCTTACAACAATGCTTTTGACGCCAGCAGCGAATTTACGCTGGAACCCGGCGACGTTATCACCCTTGAACTCGCCGATTTCACCAGATCCGAGGACATCATGAACCAGCTGAAAGCGATGGCTTCGCAGTTTCAGGATTACGAGGGCACCAACGAGGAACTTTCGATACTGAAAAACGGCATTCCCGAGGAAATCATGGAGGAAATGTACGGCGACATGCGCACAGCTTCCGGGGAATTGTGCAGACTTACTGTTAATTTCAAGGATGGCAGCAGCGAGTATGTTTATTTTATAATGCCGTAAAATATTGTGAGATGGAAATTAGCATTCAGCTTTCCTATTCATCAAGCTGATTTGTTATTTCCCCATTGACAAGCATGTCCAAACACTACATCTGACGAAATCGGAGGCCGATCATGTTTCTGTATATCAAAGCTTACCGGCAGCGCGCCAAAATATCCGTGCCTAAAATGGCTGAACTCACCGGGATACCAGTGAGAACTATCGAAGCATTGGAAAAGCGTGGCGACTGCCTTGTTTCCAATGCCCTGAAGATCACTGACGCGCTAGGCATTACTCTTAACGACATACTGACGCCGCCGCCAGAGAATGATAATCAAGGCTAGTTCAATATTCAAAGCGTCTGCCCAAAGCAGGCGCTTTCCTTCTTGATGCACGTAAAATTTACTAAGTGCAAAAATCCAACAATAATAGCACTTGAAGGATTTCTATTACCCATCAAATACCCATCAAACAGAGAAAAAAGCGAAGACATTTTTCAAAGCAAAAAACGGCAAACCTTTACTCGTTTGCCGTTTTTTATGTAGCCGTGAACATTTGGTTATGAAAACCATATACAACAAAAAAACCGCAAAGCGTTCAGCAATGCGGTTTGATTCGTGGCAGGGGCAGAAGGACTTGAACCCTCGACATACGGTTTTGGAGACCGTCGTTCTACCAACTGAACTATACCCCTATTGGTGGTGCGCCAACAGGGACTCGAACCCCGGACCGACCGGTTATGAGCCGGTTGCTCTAACCAACTGAGCTATTGGCGCGAAGTCCGTTGCAATGAGCAACAAAATGGTGACTCGTGGGGGAATCGAACCCCCGTTTTCGGCGTGAGAGGCCAACGTCTTAACCGCTTGACTAACGAGCCATATAAATGATAAGGAATAGGTGAAAGCCTATTCCTTATCGCTTTGGTACAGCTTCAGGGACTCGAACCCTGGACCCACTGATTAAGAGTCAGT